>NZ_BJKS01000003.1:0-363159 GCF_006538445.1 Thermodesulfovibrio sp. Kuro-1
TTAGTTCAGACATAACCTTTGATTATCAATATATCCGTGACAAAGATAGAGACTCCGAAAACACAAAAGCAGGCAATGTATACGGTGTTAGATTAAACTTTAACTTTTAATGGAGGAGGTAAAAAAATGATGCCACTTGCTTTAGTAGCTGATGGTGAAAAGGTGGAAATTGTTGATTTTATAAAAAAGGGGAAATCTTTATTTTGTCATCTAAGAGACATAGGACTAATTACTGGAAAGGTTGTTGAAGTAGTAAAAAATCAAAAACACGGTCCTATACTTTTAAGGATTGATGAATCAAGATTAGCCATTGGCAGAGGAGTAGCTATGAAAATCATGGTAAGGAGGATAAAGTGAAACTAAGTGAGTTAAAGGTAGGTCAGAAAGCCAGAATATTATCCATAAACACGAAAGGTGTTATCAGAAGAAGACTTATGGATATGGGTGTTCTCAGTGGAGAAATTCTGAGGGTTGAAAAGATTGCTCCCCTTGGTGACCCGATTGATATAGTGATCAAAAATTATCATCTATCATTGAGAAAAAACGAATCAGAAGGAATTGAGGTGGAGGTGTTAGATTGAGAAAAGTAACAGTAGCAGTTACAGGAAATCCAAATTCAGGAAAGTCAACTTTAATAAATGCCATTGCAGGCATAAGCCTTCAGATTGGTAACTGGCCTGGAGTGACTGTAGAGAAAAAGACAGCCACTCTTAAAATTGATGAACTTATGGTAAACCTTGTTGACCTTCCTGGAACATACAGTTTAAGCCCCTACACACAGGAAGAGGTTATTGCAAGGGATTTTCTTGTACAGGAAAAGCCTGACCTGATAATTGATGTTGTTGACTCCACAAATCTTGAAAGAAACCTCTATCTTACGGTCCAACTTCTTGAGCTTGGGATACCTATTGTTGTTACACTTAATATTTTTGATGAGGCAAAGAAAAAAGGTTATGAATTTGATATTGAAAAACTCGAGCAACTTCTTGGAGTGAAGGTTATTCCTACAGTAGCAACCAAGAAAGAAGGCGTAAAAGAGATTCTCAATTACATAAAGGAGTTTGCCAATGGAAACTATGCTGTGGTACAGCAAAAAATTAATTACGGAGAGGACATAGAGAATTCAATAAAAATAATAGAGGATGAATTGAGGGTAAAAAATCCAGCATTGCTCAATGAATATCCTTCAAGATGGCTTGCTATAAAGCTCCTTGAAGAAGACGAGCTTGTTCTCAAAGAGACAGGAATAAAAAAAGATGAGTCTTTTTTAAAAAAGGCAAAACAGCATTTTGTCAGTGCTCATAATAAAGATATTGAATCCATCCTTGCTGACATAAGATACGGAATAGCGAGTGGAGTTACGAGAGATGTTTTCAGAAAAAGGGAGGTCAGGAGGCTTGACCTCACTGAGAAAATTGATAGCGTGGTGCTTAACAGATATCTGGGAATACCGATTTTTCTTCTTGCCATGTGGCTTGTCTTTAAGATCGCCTTTGATTTTTCAACGCCTCTAAGTGACTGGATTGATTCAACAGTAAGCGGTCCCGTTACAAAGTGGAGTAATTTTGTCCTTAAGAGTGTTGGAAGTCCAGAGTGGCTTGTATCCCTATTTACAGAGGGGGTCATTGCAGGTGTTGGCGCAGTTTTGGTATTCGTGCCTGTAATTGCAATGATAATGTTAATTATCACTCTTCTTGAAGGAAGTGGTTACATGGCAAGGGTTGCCTTTGTGATGGATAGGCTGATGCACTCTATAGGGCTTCATGGTAAATCATTCATACCCATGCTTTTAGGCTTTGGATGCAATGTGCCCTCTATTTATGCTACCCGTGTTCTTGAAACAGAAAGAGACAGAAAGCTTACAGCCATGCTTGTGCCACTTATGTCATGCGGTGCGAGACTTCCCGTTTATGTGATATTTATTGGTGCTTTCTTTACTCAGAATGCTCCTACGGTGTTGTGGTCCCTCTATGTGCTCGGAATATTCATGGCGGTGTTACTTGGATTTGTCCTAAAGAAAACTTTCTTTAAAGGTTTTGCACCTGTTTTCATAATGGAACTTCCTCCCTACAGAGTTCCAGTTTTCCGAGACCTGATGGTTCATACATGGCAAAAACTCAAACATTTTGTAATAAAGGCTGGAACCTATATTTTTGCTGCATCAGTTATAATGTGGTTTATGCTAAACACTCCCTATGGAGTTGAAAAAGAAAACTCTGTGCTTGGTAGAGTTGGAAAAACAATAAGTCCTGTCTTTGCACCTCTCGGATTTGGTACTTGGGAAGCTTCATCAAGCCTTGTTGCAGGCTTGATTGCAAAAGAGGTCGTGGTAAGCACAATGGCACAGATATATGTGGGAGAAAATGAGGGAGAAAAGAAAAAAGCTTTAGAAGAAGGCACTTCTGAGACTCCTCAAAAGGAAGAGGCAAAAGGATTTTTTGAAGATTTGAAAGATACTGTGATGTCCTTTGCAGTTTCAATTAAAGATGCTTTTTTGAGTTTGTTTTCAGGATTTGGTATACAGAGTTTGTCAACTGTAGAAGGTGAGGAACAAAGACCGCTTCAGTCAAAGCTGCAAGGAATTTTTACCCCTCTTACTGCCTATGCTTTTCTGGTGTTTGTTCTTCTTTACTGGCCCTGCGTGGTTGTGGGAATTGCCATGAAGCATGAGTTTGGAAGTTGGAAGCTATATGGACAAGCATTACTTATTCATTCAGTGATGGCTTGGTTTGTTGCTTTCATTATCTATCATGGAGGAAAAATTCTTGGTTTTTAGGTTTTTTAATGAAAAAAGGAATTTGATTTCTAAAGGTTACTATGAGGCTAAAGCAAGGGGTCTTTCCCTGTTGAACGTGGAGGAGACTCAAAGAGAGCAAAATGGTATGGAACAGAGGTCTTTTTTGTTTACGAGAGCAAGCAACCCTTCCAACCTAAAAAACTCAAGTCTCCTCCTATTGAGATTTATGGAAATTCCTTACTCTGCTTACGCTCTGTTCGGAATGACAGTAAAAAAGGAAGAATAGTCTTAATAAAAAATAGGAGGAGGGAAGAAATGCCTTTAACTGATATCTTACTGGCTGTCATTATTTTCGGAGGAGCAGTATATCTTCTTTACCGTTCCATCTGGAAGAAGAAAGGGCACTGCTCTGGCTGCAGGAGTACATATTGTAAAATAAAGGGAAAAATTTTGTTATAATTTAATGTGACTGATGAAATAAAGTTAGAGTTGACTGAAAATCTGGAAGATTATTTATATGATATTTTTGAGATTTTAAAAACTGCTCCTATTGTCCGTATAAAGGATATTGCAAAGAGAAGAAATGTTAAGCTTTCAAGCGTAGTTGTTGCTGCTAAAAGTCTTGCAGATAAGGGTCTTATAAATTATCAAAAATATGGCTATATAACCTTAACTGAAAAAGGACTTGAAACAGCAAAAAATATAGAGGTAAAGAAAAATATACTATATAAATTTTTAACTGAAATCCTGAGGGTAAGTCATGAATCAGCTCAAAAAGATGTCCATAAAATGGAACATGATCTTTCAGAAGAAACAATAAAAAAAGTAATTGAATTTACTCAATCCTTTGGTAAATCTGCTTAATTTAGAAGTCTAAAAATTAAAAATCATATTACGGTGGGCATTTACTGCATATTGATGCAAAAAGAGAAGTTGAAAGGTATCTATCTCCTCTGTCAGGCAATATTACAACAATAACGCCACTTCTTATTTCACTTGCTTTTTTAAGTGCTATATGCATTGCAGCACCTGATGACATTCCAACAAAGACACCTTCTTTAAATGCTAATTTTCTTGTTGTATCAAATGCTTCTTCATCATTTACATAAATTCTTTCATCCAGCTTTGAAGGGTCAAAAATTTTAGGCACTATTGACTCAGACATATTTTTTAATCCCTGAATTCTGTGCCCGGGAACAGGCTCAACTCCGATTATTTGAATGTTACTATTAAATTCTTTAAGACGCTTGCTAACTCCCATAACTGTTCCTGTTGTTCCCATTCCTGCTACAAAGTGTGTTACTTCACCTTTTGTTTGTTCTATAATTTCTTTAGCTGTTGTTTCATAATGAGCTATCACATTTGCTTCATTATCAAACTGATTTGGCATAAAATAAAGTTCAGGCGCATCCTCATAAATTTGGTGTGCAAGCCTTATTGCTCCATCTGTGCTTTCTTCCGCAGGAGTAAGAATAAGTTCTGCACTTAAAGCTTCAAGAACTCTTCTACGTTCAACACTGACACATTTGGGCATAACAAGTTTTATTCTGTATCCCTTAGCTGCAGCAATCATTGCAAGTCCGATTCCAGTGTTTCCAGATGTAGGTTCAAGTATTATTTTATCTTTAGTAAGAAATCCTTTTTCTTCAGCTTCTTTTATTAAGTAAAGAGCTGTTCTGTCTTTGATTGACCCTCCAGGATTTGCTCCTTCAAACTTTCCATAGAGTATAACTTTTGGATTAGGATTAATTCTGTCAAGTCTGATTAAAGGCGTATTACCTATAATATCTATAACACTCATAAATTTAATTATATCACAGGCTTTTAAATTTTTTCCTTACTTTCTCAATTTCTCCGCAACTGAATTTTCCCTCAGGACATTTTCCTGTTATACAGGCTGGTCCAGCATTTTTAAAAAGTCTTGGTGCAATTTTTTTTACAAGCTTTAACATCTCTGTTGCAAGTTCTCTTATTTCCCACTGGGCACGATTGCAACATCTTACTTTAAAAAAATGCAGTAACTCTCTTGCATTCATTGTTATCACTATTTTTGTCTCTGCGGCATTTGGAAGAACAAATCTTGCATCCTGTCTTGCAAGTTCTCCTTTAAGTCCTTGCTTTTCCAGTGCGTGAAGGATTTTACAATAATATTCATGGGACTTTTTCATCGCTTCAATAAATAAAGATTGTATTTCACTATCTTTTTTAATTGTATCAGGGATTATATAATCAAATCCTTTTTCTTCACTTACATATCTTTGAGACTGCTGACTATAAGAAGCTATTCTGTGCCTTACAAGTTGGTGAGAGCATGCACGTGAAATTCCTTCTACTGCAAATGTAAAGGATGCATGTTCAAAGGGACTCAAATGTCCGCTGTTAATAAGAAGGTTTATTAGATTATCTTTATCATTGTCAGATAGCTTCTCTTTCAATTCTTCTATCCCGACAGGACTGTAACATAGTCTTGCAGAAAGAGCAACCACATTTTCAGGTTCTGGAGTATGGGTAAGAATTGAGACTTTTAAAGAAGCCTCTTTCATATCACTCCCTTTGTAGAAGGAAGTTGTTGTCCATAAATCCGAGATGCATCACTTAGTGCTTTTGCAAAAGCCTTAAAAACTGCTTCTATTATGTGATGTAAGTCTTTCCCATAGAGGACATTGATATGAAGGGCGATTTTTCCATGATTAGAGACTGCTCTAAAAAATTCTTCAAACAGAGAAATATCAATATCTTTAATATATCCATCAAATTTAACATTATAAATAAGAAATTCTCTTCCTCCGATGTCTATTGAAACCTGTGCAAGAGCTTCGTCCATTGGAATGGACGCAAACCCATATCTTTTTATTCCATTTCTATCTAATAAAGTTTTATCAATTGCTTTACCCAAAACAATTCCTAAATCTTCAATTAGATGATGATAATCTACATGTATATCTCCTTTTGCTTTAAGCTTTATATCAAAGTTTCCATGAAATGCTAAAAGTTCAAACATGTGATCTAAAAAGCCTACTGAGGTATTAATATCACTGTTACCAGTGCCATCTAAATTAAACTCCAACTTAATATCTGTTTCTTTTGTTTTTCGGCTTACTGAGGCTTTTCTCAAAACTATCCTCCCAATATGTTATTTAATACTTTTAAAAACTCTTTATTTTCTTCCTTGGTGCCTACAGTAACCCTCAGTGCATTTTTGATAGTTGAAGACATATCTCTTATCAAGATCCCCGATTTTATCAATTTGGTATAGACATTTTGACTGTTTTTTACTTTAAAAAGAATAAAATTAGCTTCTGAAGGAAAAACTGTCACACCTTTTATTTTTGAAAGTTCTTTTTGTAGCCTAATTCTCTCTTTAACTATTTCAGTTATAAAATTTTTTATCTGAGCATAGAACTTACTGAGGGCTGCTGTTGCAATATATTGAGTAAGAACATCAACATTATAAGGAAGTCTTACTTTGTTGGCTTCACTTAGTAAATTTTCATTCCCGATAAGATATCCTACTCTTAATCCAGCAAGTCCGATTTTACTCAAAGTTCTAAGTATAGCTAAATTATCAAAATCTTTTAAAAATGGTAAAAAGCCTCTATCACTACAGAAAGGCTGATAAGCTTCATCAATAACTACAATTGAAGGATTTTTTCTTGCTGTATCAATGATTTTTAAAATTTTATCAGTAGAAAAAGTATTGCCTGTAGGGTTATTTGGAGAACTAATAAAAATTAAACGAGGTTTTTCTGTTTTTATTAGATTTATCATTTCTTCCTCGTTTATGTCAAAATCGCTGTCAAGCTTAGATTCAAATTTTTTGACTCCGACTGATTGAGCTATTATTCCATACATTGCAAAAGTAGGTATAGGATAAAGAACAGGACCTCCAAAAGTAAGTATTAAGTAGTATATTAATTCATCTGAGCCATTGCCTATCATTATGTTTGTATAGGAAATTTTCATTTTTTTTGCTAAAGCTTTTCTTAATTTTAAAGCCTCAGGGTCAGGATATCTGTTAAGAGGAATATTAACTTCTGAAATAAAATCAGATAATTTTACAGGAAACGGTGATTCATTAGCATCAAGTTTAATTTTGCAGGGAATTTCTTTAGCCTGATATGGACTTAGTTTTTTTATGTTTTCTCTCACAATAAATGCAGGATTAAACTTATTCATAGATTTTTATCATAATTGGTTATTAAAAGATTGTCAACTCTGATATTTTAAGGGTATAATAATGCCTTATGGATATAGAATTTATAAGAAATATTGGACATGAGTTGTTTAAAAAGATTTCCACTGTAAGACCTCAATTAAATAAAACATCTTTAGGGCAAGGGGCTTCAGGAGATATAACTTATCCAGTTGATAGATTAGTAGAAGATATGATAATTGATTTTTTTGAAAAAGAAGGCATTAATGTAAACATCATAACAGAAGAAAAAGGCGTAAAAACAATAGATGCTAACCTTCTTACTCTCATAATTGATCCAATTGATGGGAGTAAAAATGCTATTTCAGGTATTCCATTTTTTTCTACGTCAATTGCAATAGCTGATGGTAAAACATTAAAGAGTCTTCAACTTGGTTACATCATTAATCTTGTGAATGGAGATGAGTTCTGGACAAAAAGAGGTGAGGGTGCTTTTTTTAATGGAAAGAAAATCAAAACTGATAAAAAAAGTAAACCCTTAATAATTGGTTTTGAAGCATCAAATCCATATATAGCTATAAAAAATATTCTACCTTTGTTTAAAATGGCAAATAGGGTAAGATGTTTTGGAAGCACGGCTTTAGACCTTGCATATCTTTCCATAGGAGCTTTGAGTATTTTTGTTACTCCTACTCCTTCAAGAATTTTTGATTTTTCAGCAGGAATTTTAATTGCAAAAGAATCAGAAGCAACTATAACTGACATTAAAGGTAATTCAATTGAGGAGCTACCAATTGCTTTTGATACAAAGACAACCCTTGTGGTATCTGCAAGTGAACTGCTTCATAAAAAAGTATTGGAATTAATTGATAGAGAATAAGTAATGGAGTATTCATCTACAAAAAAACTGACTCTCACACTCGGTATAACTTTTTTTATATTTATAGCTGAGCTTATAGGTGGCATCATCAGCAATAGTCTTGCCTTACTAAGTGATGCAGGACATGTTTTTACAGATTCTTTCGCAATAATTTTAAGCTTGCTTGCATCAATTATTGTAAGAAAACCTTCAGGTAAAAAAGCTACTTATGGGTATCATAAAATTGGGATTCTTGCAGCTTTTATAAATGGAGTAAGCCTCATTGTGATTGCGGGACTAATATTTTTTGAAGGATATAGAAGACTGATAAATCCTCCTCATATTGATTTTAATATAATGCTTCCTGTGGCTTTTTTTGGTTTTATTGGCAATCTTGTAATGGCTTGGATTTTAGGACATAAACATGAAGATTTAAATATTAAAAGCGCTTGGCTTCATGTTCTTGGAGATACAGTTTCCTCTGCAGGAGTAATTATAGCTGGTTTAATAATAAAATTTACAGGATGGCTTATAGTTGACCCTTTAATAAGCTGGTTTGTAGGTTTTATTATCATTTTGGGTGGAATAAGAGTTGTTAAAGATTCACTCTGGATTTTTCTTGACTTTGTTCCAAAGGGTTTTGATATAGAAACCATATCAGATGAAATTAGAAAAATCAAAGGGATTATTGATATCCATGATGTTCATATATGGTCAATTGGATATGGAGTTACTGCATTTTCAGCTCATGTAGTGGTGGATAACTGCCTCCTAAGTGAAGCTGATATAATAAGAAAACAGATTGAGAATAAACTTACAAATATCGGAATTAAGCACAGTGTTATTCAGATAGAATGTATTAGATGTGAAAATAGTTCAATTTACTGTGATCATAAAAAATCAATGAATCACGGTCACCACTAATTTGTTTAAGTATCTGTTCAAGTCTGAACTGTAATTGGAGATGTAGCCCTTCAAGTTCTCTCAGTCTTTTCAATTTTTCTAAGGGTATTTTTTCTTTTATTTTATCGCATATAAAATTAATACAAAAAGCATCTCTTGCAAAAAGAACGCATCCTGAAGTTGTAAGGAAAAAACACATATCAGGAAATTCTGGTTCATCAGGGAACTTTGTTCCTAATAAAATATTTATCAGAAGAAGTTCATCCGTATATTTAAATTCTATTGCACTGCCACAACAGGCTTTACCCTCTTTGCCACATTTAGCGCATATTTCAGTCATTCCAGAGAGTAATCTTTCTTTATCTTCTTGAATTATAAACTCTTTTAGTTGTTTAAGTAATTCTTCTATCCTGGATAAGATGCCTTTTTTTTCTAATTCTTTAACTCTATCTTTAAGGATATCTATTTTTTCATTCATTAAATGCATAATTAATTTTAAACCTTGTGGTTAAAAAGTTGTGATAAAATATTTAAATGAGAAATTTAATTTTAATTATTTTGTTTCTCCTTATTCCCACTCTGCTTTCCGCTAGTGAATCAGCCTATGTTTTTGTTATTGATGAAAATTCAAATCCTTTTCAGGGTTATAGACTTCTTGAAACTCAAAGGGATGATATTTATATGACAAAAATACAGCCTATAAAAAAGTGGATTACTGTTCCACGTTCTCAGTTAATTGTTGTGCAGGATGGATATGTTTATCCTGTAAAGGATTCTATAATTATTGATAAACTAAAAGGGATTGCGTTGTTATTAATTGATTTTTCTCAGAGAAAATCTCTTTATTTTAATCCAGAAGAAATATTGATAGATAAAGATATAAAATTGCTTATTGAAAATAAGAAAAGAATTCTTCCAAAGGTTAAAGAACTTTTTCCATCTGAATTTAAAAAAATAGAGATTAAACAAGAAAAAATCCTTTTATCTGATTATGTTGCATTAGCTGAGCAATATGAAAAAAATGCGCAGTGGAGTAAGGCGTTATCAATTTATGAAGAATTGCTCAAACAGGAACCAAAAAACAAAAAAATTATAAACAAAATTGGACTTATTTACTACTATCTCAGTGATTTTAAGAAAGCAAAGGAATATTTTGAGATGCTACCAAAAGACGAAGAACAGACAATCATAAAGCTTGTTGGAATTTATATCATTGAAAAGAATTTTGAAGGAGCATTGAGAGTTATTAATAACTCAGGATTGAATTCTCCATATTTGCATTATCTTAAAGGTGTAGTTTACTATTTAACAAATAGAAAAGAAGAAGCTTATAAACAAGTCTCAATATTATTTTATATGGACAATAATCTTGCTCAAAATTTGAGAGATCTTTTGAGATAGTCTAATCAATAATCCTTACATCTATGATTTTTTCAACATTAAAATGTCTTTCCTGGTTTCTTAACATGCAGAATGCCTTTAAACCAAGAAATGTTTTATTTGCATATTCCATATCTCCAATGTAAACAGGCTTAATTAATCTTTTTGTCTTTATATCAGTTGATTTCAGGTAAACTATTTCAATTTCTTTCCCCTCATTTATTGCCGTTTCAATTATTGAAATTTTTTCTTGGAGTGGGAGATTTTTTTCTGAATGGTTATATTGAAATTCTGTAAGAAATTTTACTATTCTTCTGTCAAGAAGGACATTTTTCGGATAGACAGGCTTTTTTAATATCAATCCTTCAAGTGAACGACATCTTGAAAGAGCTACATATAGCTGTCCATGAGAAAATGTCCCTCTTCCAATGTCAAGTAATACTTTATCAAATGTAAGTCCCTGACTTTTGTGGATTGTGATAGCCCATGCAAGTTTTAAAGGATACTGCGTGAACCGACCAATGACGTCAGTTAAAATTTTTTTTCTATTTTTGTCATAGTAAAATTCATACATCTCCCATGTAAATGGAGTGACTTCAACAATTTCTCCATTTGTAAGTTCAACCAGTATTACATCAGGTTCAGCTTTTTTTGTGTTTATCTCAACAATTTTACCAATATCTCCATTTATCCACCTTCCTTTTGAATCATTATTAAGAAGCATTACCTGCGCGTCAACCTTGAGTATAAGTTCCTGAGAAGTTGGAAGGTCTTGTTCACTAAATTCTCCATCAACAAATCCGTAATATTTAAATTCTTTATTTTTAATTCTTGAAAGTTTATCAAAGTTTACTTCTTCTGCCATTTTATTGGTTGTTGTAAGATAAATATAAAAGTCATCTTCCGGAGGATTAAAATCAGGGTTGACTTTTTGATTCAATTTTTCAATAATCTCATCTGTAACAGTATTATTCCTTATTGAATTAAGAATTTCAAGGAAAGCACTATCTGACTGTCTGTAAACCTTTTCAAGTTCAATAAATTCAAAATCGCATTTTTGAAAAACATTAGAGCTAAAAAAATATGGAGTTTTATAGAGTTCTTTGAATACCCCCTTTTCTTTGGATGTAACAACAGGAGGAAGTTGATATAAATCACCGATAAATATCATCTGAATACCACCAAAGGATTTCTTTTTATTTGGTCCATGAATTTTTAAAAAACTATCAATACAGTCAAGAATATCAGCCCTTACCATTGATATTTCATCAATAACAATGCAGTCAAGTTTTTTATAAAGATTTGGATTTTTGGGTTTAATTTCTTTTACTTTATACAAAGTAATATCAGGTTTAAAATTAAAAAAAGAATGAATTGTCTGTCCCTTAACATTTACTGCTGCTACGCCTGTTGGTGCAATTACTGCAATATTCTTTGTTGTATTTTCTCTGAAGTAATTTAAAAATGTTGATTTTCCTGTCCCTGCTTTTCCAGTTATAAATAAGTTCTTCTCTGTATTTTCAGCTAAATGGAAAGCTTTAACGAATTCTTCATTTAAATCAAGCTCTATCATGGTAGAATTTCTATTGGGGTTCCATCAGGTACAAGCTTCCATATTTCATCCATCTCTTCATTTGTTACAGCAATACAGCCTTCTGTCCAGTCATCAATTATGTGATATTTACCAAGATATTCAACATGTTTTGAAAGTCCATGTATCATAATTCCACCACCAGGATTTACATGTAACTTTATTGCTTGTTCAATATCTTGTTCATTTGGATATGATATTTTTAGGGCTTTATAAAAATTACTGTTTGGATTTCTTCCTATTATGTAATATCTTCCTTCAGGTGTTTTGCCATCTCCTTGCGAAACCTTTTTCCCTACAGGAGTTTTGCCAAGCGCAACTTTATAAGCTTTAACTATTTTCCCTTCTTTCATTAGAAACATAGCTCTTTTTGATTTAATAACAACTACTAAATCAACAGTTTCATACGCTAAAGAGGTATTAACAGAAAAAATAAAAATTAAAATGCTAAAAAGAAGCATTCTTGAGAGCATGTTTGCAGAGACATTTCCTTTCTTCAGGTAATTTTTTTATGGTTTCTTTTATAAGGAAACCAACTGCATCAAGTGAATCCTCCATCGTTTCAATAACTTCTTTAACTGTAAGAGGAAATTTTGATATTCCTGCAGCATAATTGGCAACAACAGCCACTGCTGCATAACAAATTTCAACTTCTCGTGCTAAGGAAGCCTCGGGCATAATTGTCATACCAATAATATCAGCACCAATATTTTTAAAGAATTTTATTTCAGCAGCGGTCTCAAGTCTTGGTCCATTGACACATATATATGTAGCATGAGAGACTACATTAATGCCGATTTTCCTGGCTGTTTCTAATAAATAATGTCTTATTTCACTGCAGAATGGTTCTGTAAAATCTATGTGAACAACCTTTTTCTCTTCATAGAAAGTATTAGCTCTCATTCCTTGAGTAAAATCTATAATTTGATTGGGTATTACAATGCTGCCAGGTGGTATGTTTTCAGTTAGTGAGCCTGTAGCAAAAACTCCAAATATTCTTTCTATTCCAAAATTTTTAAATCCGTAAATATTGGCTCTATAATTAACTTTATGGGGTGGTATGCTGTGTTTTTGTCCATGTCGTCTGAGAAATAAAACTTCTATATCATCAATTTTTTCTATTTCATAAGGGCAGGAAGGTTCACCATAAGGTGTTTTTATGGTAATAATTTCTTTTTTTGCCTCTGATTCACTGAGTCCGCTGCCGCCAATTATTCCTATTTTCACCTGTTGTTTGTTATGCATTTTTCCCAAATGCGCCCAGGAGGATTTGAACCCCCGACCTACGGATTCGTAGTCCGCCGCTCTATCCTACTGAGCTATGGGCGCTAAAAATATTATAACATAGTTTATTTACACTCAGAGGAAACTTTTATTATAGTTTTCACATTCCCTCTTGGATTAAAATCACCTATTACTTCTAAATTTCTTGGCTTAAGAAGATTATGTAGATCCTCATAAATTTTATTTGTAACAGCTTCATGAGAAATATATTTGTCCCTATAAGAATTAAGATAAAGCTTTAAAGATTTAAGTTCAACAATTTTTTTATCAGGAATATAGCTTATTTTTATTGTTGCGAAATCAGGATATCCAGACCTTGGACATAAACAGGTAAACTCAGGAAAACTTATTTCAATCTTATAATCTCTATCAGGGTATGGATTGTCCCATGCTTCAAGTAATGCTTCTTTTATGGCTTTTTCCCCATATAACATTAATTTTCCCCCTTATACAGATTCTAATACAAGATTTTTTAGAGCTTCAATAAATTTCGGTGAAGTATTCAATGAATCAACTCTATGGAGTTGTATTCCAAAATCATTTGCCTTTTTTTTATAAACAATATCAATTTCATATAAAGTTTCTATATGGTCAGAAACAAAACTCACTGGAACAACTAATACTTTTTTATTTCCATTTTTAGCCAGTTCTTCAATTATTTCTTCAGTTGATGGTTTAACCCATTTAACAGGTCCTGTTCTACTTTGATAACCTATTTTAAATTGTTGTAACTTCATTTTATTGGCAATAGCTTTGACGCTTCTTTCAACTTCCAAAATATAAGGGTCTCCTTTTTTATAAAGTGAAAGGGGAATACCATGAGCACTAAAGAGAACAAAGCAGTCGTTTCCAAATTTTTCAAAGGATTTTTCAATCTGCTCAATCCATGCATCAATAAATAAAGGATAATCACACCATGAACTAATAATTTTGAACTCAAAATATCCATTTGCACATTGTTTAAATTTTTCAACTACAGATGATGTTGTGGCACTGCAAAATTGTGGATAAAGCGAAAGTGCAATAATCTTTTTTATATCTGATTTTTTAAATTCATTTAGAGATTCTTCAATAAACGGGTGCCAATAACGCATTCCAGGAAGAACTTTAAAATTGTTACCCAGAGCTTTTTCAACTGCTATTGCTTGGGCAGTTGTGATTTCTTTTAATGGAGATTTTCCTTTAATTTTTTGATATGCTTTTTTTACTTTCTCGGCTCTGAAGAAAGAAATGAACCATGCCAGTGGTTTCTGCATAAAACCAAAGTTTGCTATGTATGGATCACTGAAAAGATTATAAAGAAAAGGCTTTACTGCTGTAAGACTATCAGGTCCTCCCATGTTGAGTAATAATACCCCAATTTTATCCATTCCATCTCCTGTAAAGATTATTCTCAATTTCTATGCAATCAAGAAGTTTACCAACAACAAAGTTGACTATATCATCAATACTTTCTGGATTATTATAAAATGCAGGAATTGGGGGTGCTACAATAACACCAATTCTTGCAAGTTTAAGTAGATTTTCAAGATGAATTATACCAAGAGGCATTTCTCTTGGTGAAATAATAAGTTTTCTACCTTCTTTAATTGTTACATCAGCAGCCCTTGTAATTAGATTATCTGCGTAACCGTGAGCAATTGCTGAGACAGTCTTCATAGAGCACGGAACGATAAACATGCCACGAGTTTTGTAAGAGCCGCTTGCTATAGGAGCATCAATTTGGTTTTCAGAATAAAATTTTATTTTAGGATTATTGAACCTTTCTTTAAACTCATGAAAATTTTTAATTTCTGTTTCCAGTTTCATCACATATAAGGCTGAATTAGATAAAATTAAAGATATTTCAAAATTTTTAATAAGTTCTTCAAGAAGTCTGATTCCGTAAATTATACCTGAAGCTCCTGTTATTGCTAAAATAAATTTCTCCATTATTTTATATAGTAACATATTGATGTAATGTCATAAAGATGGATTAAAATAGGAAAAAATTTTTGTAGGAGGATAAATGATGAAAATAGGTTTTATAGGACTTGGAAATCTTGGAAAGGCTATGGCAAAAAGGTTAATTTCAGAAGGTGTTGAATTGATTGTCTGGAATAGAACTATTGACAAAGCAAAGGAATTAGGATGTCTTATAGCTAATACTCCGTCGGAGCTTATATCTCAAGTAGATATGCTTATTCTTAATCTAAAAGACAGTATTGCTGTAAAGGATGTGCTAATCAATCAAAATGGGCTTATTTATGGTAATTGTGAAAATAAAATAGTTATTGATACCACAACAAATCATTTTGAGGAAGTTTTAGAATTTTATAGTCTTCTAAAGGAGAAACGTGCTTATTATCTTGAATCTCCTGTATTGGGAAGTGTAATTCCAGCTTCTCAAGGACTTTTAACAGTACTTGTCAGTGGTGATAAAACTGCTTTTGAAAGAGCAAAGTTCATACTGGAGAAAATTGGTAAAAGTATATTTTATCTTGAAAAAGAGGGAGTTGCAACAAAAATGAAGCTGATAAATAACCTTGTTCTTGGCAGTTTTATGGCAACTCTGGCAGAAGCTATTGTATTTGCTGAACAATCGGGTATAGATAAAGAGAGGGCAATTGAAATATTACTTTCAGGTGCGGGAAATTCTATGGTTCTCAATGTAAAGAAACAAAAGATTATTGATGAAGATTTTACACCACATTTTACAAACGCTTTGATTTACAAAGATTTAGACTATATTCATGATTTAGCAAAACTCCTGAAAAGACCATTATTCACTGGAAGCATTGTCAAGGAGATTTATGCTACAGCTCTATTAAAAGGAGTTGAAAATGAAGACTTCTCCAGCATTTATAAAATTTTTAAAAACTTCTAAAAGTAACTGAAACTAATAAAACTTTCCGATAAGGCTTTTAATCTTTTCAAACGCAAGTTTTTGCTCAACAAGAGGCTTTTCCTTAATCACAGGAATTTGTTCTTCAAATACAGGTCTTGATGTTTTATAAACAACTCCTATAGGGATACTATCACCCCATTCAAGGGATTTTTCAAAGGCTTTAGCTCTGTCAAAAGGATCATAATTTTCAGAAAGCCTGTATACTCTCTGTCTGTACCATTCAAAGGTGTTTATTTTATTAAAGCTAACACATGGCTGAAGAATGTCAATTAGACTAAATCCCCTGTGAGTTACTGCTTCTTTGATTAGTGCTTTTAAATGCTCCATATCACCGGCAAAACCTCTTGCAACAAAACTACAATTAAGCGCAACTGCCATTGCCAATGGATTAAACTGCTCTGAAAAAACCCCAAAAGGCTGGATTTTTGTTATTGTGCCTTTCATAGATGTAGGCGATGCCTGTCCTTTTGTAAGTCCATAAATTTGATTATCATGAACAAAGAGCTTTACATCTATATTTCGCCTTATTGCATGAATGAGATGATTTCCTCCTTCCCCATAGCAGTCACCATCACCTGTCACAGCAAATACCTTCAATTTATGATTGGCAAGCTTAATTCCTGTTGCAACAGGTAGTGTTCTTCCATGAAGTCCATTGAAGGTATTACATCTCGTATAATGGGGAAATTTTCCAGCCTGTCCAATGCCTGAGACTATTACAAATTCATGAGGGTTCAGTCCAAGTTCTGCCATTGCCTCATTGAAGGCTTTAAGTATTGAAAAATTACCACAGCCTGGACACCAAGCAGGTTTTCTTCCTTTATAGTCTTCTAAGGTAGGCATGCACTTTCTCCTTTAGTTCATCAACAGTAAAAGGTCTTCCATCAAAACGATTTATGTGATTTTGAATGCTAAATCCTGTTTCCATTCTTACGAGTCTTGCAAATTGACTCGTAGCATTTTGCTCAATACCTATTGATAACTTTGCATTTTTTAGCACATTTATCCAGTTTTGTTGTTCAGGAAAAGGATATATCTCACTGAAATGAAGCATAGCAATTTTAAAACTATCAGAAAGTTCATCAACAACTTCTTTTACAATTCCATACATTGACCCCCAACAAACAATTACAATATCTGGAGATTGAATTCCATAAAGTTGGGGTGGAGCAATTTCTTTCCTGATAAGAGGCATTTTTCTAAAAAGCCTCTTTTCAACCATCTTTATTCTTGTCTCTGCATCCTCAATAATATGTCCTTCCTCATCATGCTCATCACTGTCTGTTACCACAAGATGAGAGGAACGTCCAGGAATCCCTAAGGGTGAAATCCCTGTTTCTGTAAAGGTATGACGCTTGTATTCTTTTAGCTTTTGAAATTCTTCTCTAATTCTATAATCAGTATATTTCAAACTTGTAAGGTCAAAGTCTTTATAGCTCCATTGACTGTCTGCAAGATATTGATCTGTGAGAATTATGACAGTAATCTGATACTTTTCAGCCAAGTCAAAAGCTTTATTAGTAAGATAAAACGCTTCTTCAGGACTTCCCGGCGCAAATATGACTTTTGGAAACTCTCCATGTCCTGCAAAGAGAGCATACAGTAAATCAGCCTGTTCAGTTCTTGTAGGCAATCCAGTTGCAGGACCAGGTCTCTGAGCGAGGGCTATTACAAGAGGAGTCTCAGTCATCGCTGCAAGAGATACTCCCTCAACCATCAAAGCGAAGCCACCCCCTGAAGTTCCAGTCATTGCCCTTACTCCAGCAAAGGATGCACCTATTGCCATATTTATGGCAGCAATTTCATCCTCAGCCTGCTCAACCACTATGCTGAAATCTTTTACGTTTTCTGCAATAAAATTAAAAATTCCCGTTGATGGAGTCATTGGATAGGCTGAATAAAAATTTAATCCTGACGCAATTGCACCGGCGCCAATTGCTTCATTGCCTGTAATCAGCATTTTGGAAGTCTCCAACCCTGATATCACGAATGAACAGGTAAGGCATCGCTCCTTTGCAAATTTATAACCTGCCTCTGCTGTCTTTAAATTTGCTGATATAACATCATCACCCTTTTTCTTGAAAGTTTTCTTTATAAGTTCATACATAATCTCAGGAGACATTCCAAGCATTCCAATTACTGCACCAACTGCAACGGTATTTGCCATTATTTTGCTTCCACCATAAGTTACTGCTAATTCAGATAGTGGAATATCAAGAAAATTAGATTTCTCAAATTTTTGTCTTAAAAATGAGGAATCATAAAGGACATGTCCATTTGGTTTTAATTCTCTTTCATGCTGGGTTATGCTTTCATTGTCAAGGGCAACGAGAATGTCAATGACACTTTTTGAGGCAGTTACGGGATTATTGGATATTCTAATCTGATAAAAATTGTGTCCACCTCTTATGCGGGATTCATAGTCCTGATGGGTGAAAACATAGTAACCTGCCCGAGCAAATATGCGGGACAGGGTCTCACCTATTGTCTGGATTCCCTGTCCCGCTTCACCACCTATTTTTATTGAATAATCCATTATGTAGGAGTTACGCCATATTTGACGATGTTAATTAAATTGTCATCAGGCTTTGGAAGACCTGCAATTTTCCATGCAACAATCGGGTCTATTAGTTTTTCTGCAATGCAATCCTTTGGTTGATTAATGTTTTTACAGACATGGCTTAAAACAGGGAAATAATTGTAAATTTTATAGTACTCATGAATGAATTTAACTATATCAAGTTGCTCTTTTGTGAGAATTCCCACGCCTTCTTTTATTGCAATCATCTGAGCTACTTTTTCATTCCAATCATTGATGTTTTTTAGGTATCCTCCTTCATCAAGGGCGACTGTCTTCTCAATTGCTTTGTACTGAGCCACTTCTTCAGGTTTTTCCCTTTCAAATCGTTCCTTTTCGGTGAAGTTTTTAATGAACTGTCCAATCTGCACTCCAAGATAAACACATTTTACATTATTCATGCAATCGTCTGCATCTTGCTTATCAAGATGGGTTATTAGTTCAGATGTTCCCTTTTGAAATCTAATTATGTAGGATTGTTTTTCTTCACTGTAATAAATGTTAACGTTGAAACTCTGTTGTTTTACTTCCGGGTACATCTCAAATATTTTATTTTTTAAATCTTCAATTGTGTAAGCCATTTTTAGCTCCTATCTAATTCTTTTTTCTACTTCTTTCCAGTTTATGTTTTTAAAGAAGGCTTCAATGTAATCTGCTCTTTTTAGTCCATAATCAATCATGAATGCATGTTCAAAAACGTCCATTATTAGAAGGGGATTGCAGCCAGCTGGATGCCCTACATCATGTTCATTAATCCAGAAATTAATTAATTTTCCTGAGAGGATATCCTGATATAGAATTATCCAGCCTATACCACGCATTGTGCCTGTGGCTTTAAAATCCTTAAGCCAGTTTTCAAAACTTCCGAAGTTTTCATTGATAAGTTTTGCTAATTTCCCATCCTTTGGAAATACTCCATCTCCACCAAGATTTTCAAAGTAGTACTCATGAAGTCTAACACCATTCCATTCCCAGCCAAGCCTTCTTTTAAGTTCTGCATACTCGGGTATGGTTGTTTTGCCTTCCTTTAACATTGTTTCAAGAATCTCAAGAACTTTATTTGTGTTTGTAACATATCCCTGGTATAGTGTGAAGTGATTTTTAAGAAGTGTCTCACTAAAACCTGGCATGCCAATCAGTTTTGAATAATCCTTTGCCTCATATGGCATAATTACCTCCTAAATTATAGATTTGAGACTGTTCAAAAACTTGTAATTTATTGAAAATCAACAAATTACAAGTTCTAAAATTTTTCAATTACCTCCACTGTCATTCCGAACGAAGTGAGGAATCCTCTTTTTTACAGAGGAGACTCTTCGGGACTTTGTCCCTCAGAGTGACAATAGAGGTGTCATTCCAGAATCACACTTATAAATTAAACAGCCTCTGTAAATTTTATAATCAATATTAACAAATAAAATTTTAATTGTCAATATCTCTTCTCTCTAAGGTTAAGAGACAGTATCCGGAGATGAAAAATTTTTTTATTGAATAATATGATGGATTAAAAAATTCTTTAGAATCTCAGCTGTATTTAAAACTTTTTCACTCATTGATTTACCAAAGTCTGTATTTTCAGGTTGAATACCGATTATAAGAACTTTACTTTTGATTCTTGATTTTATATATTTAATACACATTTTAAGATTCGTCTGATGATTTGAAATTTTAATGTTTTGTAAATCTTCTTCTTTCAGAAAAGCTACAGAGCCTGGTTCTTGTTGCATATGGAAAGCATCAATAAAAATAATAGTGTCAGGCTGATCCTGGATTATTTTTTCAATGAATCTTTCAGGTTGTTCTTCGCAATCAATTAAAATTGCATTTGTTTTCCTATTGCTAAGTTCTTTAACAATATATGAGCCAACAGCGTCATCTCCTCTAAGAGGATTACCTATTCCTGCAATTAAAACTTTTCCCCTAATGTTATTTAAAAATTCATTTAATTCCAATTTGTTCAGCTACGAGAGGCTTTATTTTCTTTTTTGATATACCAAGTGCTTGGGCAATTCCAAAAAGAATTGCTTCAGGACGTGGAGGACATCCTGGTATGTATAAATGAACAGGTATTATTTTATCAACTCCGCCAACCACATTGTAACTGTCAAACCATATTCCGCCTGCTGTGGCACATGAGCCAAGAGCAATAACAATTTTTGGTTCAGGAGTTGCCTCATAGACTGATTTAACAAATTCTACAGTAGGTCTTGTTACAGGACCTGAAATAACCAGAGCATCCGCATGTCTTGGTGAACTGACCGCTTTCATCCCGAACCTTTCAATGTCATAATAAGGTGTAAGTACATCAAGAAGTTCTATATCGCAGCCATTACATGCTCCAGTATTCACATGAAATATCCATACTGATTTTTTGAGTGCTTTTTCAGCTAATTTTTTAAGCAAGGACATTTTAGCCCCCTCAGTCTATAATTTTAATAATCCCTATTGTTGCACTGTCAATTATAGGATAAATAATTTCTGGATATATTCCAAAAATTATTAGCAATACAACAAATAATCCAGTACAAAATATCATCAGAAATGGTACTGAACTATTAGAAACTTTACTTTTGTCATTTCTCTGCCAGAATATTGATATAGCAGTTTTTAAAAGAATGACAACACTTAAAAACTCTGAAACAATTAATACTATAGATGCCAATAAAAATCCCTCATTTGTAATCGCAAAAAATATTGTAATTGAACTTAAAAAGCTTGCAAAGAGAGGCATCCCTCCTACTGCTAAGGTTCCTATAAAAAATGATATTTTAATCGCAGGCATTTTGATTATTAATGTTTTTATTTCTTCAAGCTTTCTACTTCCACATGTATAAATTATTGCACCCGTAGCAAAAAATAAAGCTCCTTTCATAAGAGTGTGATTGATTAGATGGAACACCCCTCCGAATATTCCTTCATATGTTTTTAAAACTAAAGCTGATGCAATAAATCCCATTTCACTGATACTTACATAGGCTATAAGTTTTTTGATATCTTTTTGATTAAATGCAAGAATAGCTCCAAATAACATACTCAATGATGAAAGAGTGATCACCAAAACCTTTATCTCTTCATAGTTAAAAGAGAATATTGTTACTGTACGAACCAATCCATAAAATCCGAGTTTTGTTACAGCTCCGGTTAAAAATACTGTAACTGCTGTAGGAGATTCTGCATATGAGTCAGGTAGCCATAGATGGAATGGTATTAAGCCTGCTTTTGTAAAAAATCCTATAATAAATAAAAATGCTGATAACAAAGCAATATTTCTGGGCAAGCTTTTAATAACTTCTCCAATATTGGTTATCATTACAGGATTTCCAGCCATATGGAAAAGTAAAATAATTCCCAACAAGCTAAAAAGAATTCCCACATTAATTAAAATAAGATATTTAAATCCTGCTTTCAGTGATTCTTTATTTAAATTAAAGACAATAAGATAAACTGAAAGAATGCTGCTAAGTTCAAGTGTAATGTACAGCCAGAAAAGATTATTCAGACTGAATGTGAGATTCATAAATCCTGTTGAAAGAAGGATAACACTATAGTAAATATGAAAATTTTCTTTTCTATGGCTGTACACTTTGGGAATATAAGCTAATGAATATAAAATTACCATTAAAGCAACAAACTCAACCATTAATTGCATGATTATACTGAATCCATCTATATAAAATATTTGAACAAGCAACAACGCCTTTTTATCTGATATATTTAAAGCATTCCAGCATAAAATTGTAGAGAATATAGCTAAACTTATTGATAAAGTTGAAATTGTTTCTTTTATAAATCTTTTTTTGCCGAAAAGAAAAACTATTAAGGCTCCCAAAGAAGGAGCAATGAAGCTAAAGAAATATATCAACCATTCAAAGCTCATAATTGACTCCTTTGAGAGTTTGATTCTTTAAATTTTTTAATCTCTTCTTTAACAAATACTTCATTTAGTCTGATAATAAGATAAACAAAAAATAGTATAGCCATGATGAAATTAAAAGTTAGAGAAATCTCAATAAATTTTGGCATATGTGGAATCATGCTTATTATTAAAAAATGGATGCCGTTTTCAATAATAAAAAAGCTTATTATCATTTTTACAATGTCTCTTTTAGACATAAAGAGACAAAAACCATAAATAAAAAGAGTCAATCCACATGAAAAGCTTGAAATTACATAAGGGAGATAGAATGATTTAAATATTTCAACAAAATGATAACCAACAGAAAGCACAACTATTGATAAAGCTATAGAAAGAGGATGAGATATTGATGGTTTTGTTTCTATTTCAAGTCTATTTTTTAGACATTTAAGTAAAAGAATTGGCATTAAAATGGCTCTTACAACTAAATCTAATATTCCTATGAGATAAAGAGATGATATTTCATTGATGTATCCGATAGTAAAAACTGCAATAACAATAAACAGAGAATGAGGGACAAGACTTAAAACTGAAAATTTTAAATTTTTAGCTTCGCCTGTAAGAAAAGTAAAAAATAAAATTGCGATGTAGATTATTTCCATATTACACTCCTAATAGAGCTAAAAGTATAGATGTTAATGAAAAAAGAGCAAGAGTTAAATTATATTTCAATGCTTGGTCAATCCTGAGTCTTGGATTTAAAGCCTCAATAAGTGTACTTATAAAAATAATTGCTGTGACTTTTACTAATGCAATTAATATATTCAGTAAATCGTTTTCTAAAAAGGGCCAAGGAACAAAAATTTGTGTAAATACAAGGCAGAAAAGAACCTGTCTTGACATGTTTGCCCATTTAACGCACGCATACTTAGGACCACTTAATTCAATTAAAACACCTTCTGCGATTTCCTGTTCAGCTTCAGATATATCAAAAGGAATTTTACCAATCAGTGCCTGAAGTGAAAGAAATACGCATACTGTTGACAAAAGCATTGAAACATTTGGACCATTTGAATAATACCATAAGACTATATCTCCAATTTTAAAAGAACCAGCGTTTATAGCACCTGTTATAAGAGCAATTGCGAGAATTGGTTCAACTGAAAGATGAAGCATCATTTTTCTTGAAGCTCCGATATAAGCAAAGGGATTTTCTGAGGCAGAGGCTGTAATAATTATTGCAATTCCAACAACTGTGATTATATAAATAAAAAGAAATATATCGCCCCAGAAGTTTAATGGTGGAGTTAATTCTGTTATGGGGATTAAAAGAGATGCCATACCGATACTTATAATTGAAAGATATGGTGAAAGTCTGAAAAGCGGATTTATTGTTGACTTTAAATCTTCTTTGCCCATTAATTTGATAATATCGTAGTAAGATTGAAGGGGAGGAGGTCCGATTCTGCTTTGTATTAATGCTCTTACTTTTCTTGTAAATCCATCAAAAAATGGGGATAAAATTAAAACAATTAATATATTCACAATGGATGAAAAAATTACAAATTCAGGATTCATTACCTTCCTCCTGAAAAATAAAAAAGTAAAATAAAAATGAAGATGCTACCAAATATTAGCCATATAATATATTTTTCTGTTATTGAATTATAAATCTGAGCTAAAAATTCAAAAAATTTTGTCAGTTTATCTACAATGGGATAGTAAAGCCATTCATCAACTCGAAGAATTTTTAAAAAGCTTTCTGGTACCGAAAATTTAATTGCTGGAATTCCAACTGGATAAAATCCTTTAAATTGAATCTTTCCTATTTTGAAGCTCACGAGATCTTTAAATGGCTGATAAAAACTATGCCCCTTGTATACCACTTCTTCAGGAGCATGTTCTTTACCGCCATACCATGTTTCTACATCTCTCTTTGGTGCTTTAGCATATCGTTCAAAAGAAAAAATTAAAATAGTCAGAATTATTAAAGGAATCATGATAAAAATAGGAAACCAGGCACCTTGGGAATAATTTTCAACAAAATTGATACCAACTCCTAACATATTACCAACAAATACTGAGGAAAATTTTGGTAATGAACCAGATGAAGCAATTACCGCGTTATAAATAATTTTTAAAGGAATAAAAGGAAATAGCCCTGCTAAAAGGCAAATAAATGCAAGTATTATTTGAGATAAAACCATACTCCATGGTAGATTCCTTTTTTCATCAATTGTACCTTGAAGCTTTCCCATAAAAGCTGAGTTTACAAATTTAAGAAAAGATGCTAAGGTTACGGCAGAGATAAAAACAGAGATAATTCCAAAAACTATAAATGCTCCCCTTATCAAGAAGAATACTTCTGACTGTTTTGCTGACCAGATTGATGATTCAAAAATCAGCAGTTTTGATATAAAACCATTAAAAGGTGGAACTCCCGCTATTGATAAAGAACCAATCAGCGCGGTGATTGCTGTAAGAGGCATTACTTTCATCAATCCTGAGACCTTATTCAGGTCAGTAGTTCCTGTTTTATAAAAAATAGAGCCAGCATTGAGAAACAAGAGACTTTTATAGATAGAATTATTAAAAACATGAAATAATCCTCCAACTAATGCAATAGAAGCAAGAAAAGGATTAATTCTTATAAAATAAAGTCCTACTCCTATCCCAAGGAACATATATCCAACCTGTCCAATGGCATGAAATGACATAAGTCTCTTAGCTTCATCCTGTGTTAGAGCAGCAATTGTTCCCACAAAGATTGAAAAAACTCCGAAAGATGCGATTATAAATCCCCATATTTGAGTATGAAATGAAAAAGGTATTACTGAGCAGAAAAATCTAAAAAGTGCATAAACTGCAAGCTTTGACATTACTCCACCAAAAAAAGAAGAAGCTGATGATGGAGGTTGAGGATATGTATTTGGTAACCAGAATCCAAAAGGAAGAACACCAGCTTTTGTCACAAAAGCTATGAAAATACAGAATAAAATAAAATGAGATAGATAAGGTTGATTTTTTATTATTAATGAAAAACTTTTATTGATTTCTTTAAAAGAAAAATCATTGCTATATGAATAAAGTATTACAGAAGCAAGAATTAAAAAAGCTGTTGTCACATGTGTTGCAATAAAGTATTGAAGTCCTCCTTTAAGTGCTGATTTCTTTTCTCTTTCAAAAATAACAAGAAACCATGAACTTAGTGTCATCAACTCCCAGAACACTATGAAAAAGAGAAAATCTTTTACAGAGACTACTCCAATAGAGGCAATAAAAAGTAGTATTAAAAATGGATAAAATCTTTTTGGCGAGTTCGTTTTATATACATCAAGATATTTCCATGAAAATAAAGATACACAAAAAGAAACCAGAGATATTATCAACAGAAATAAAGCAGAGAGAGAATCAATACTTATAGTAAAAGAAGAGTTCAGTAGTGGTTTAAGTGAAAAGATTTCCTGTTCAATAAATTTGTTTTCAATTATTACATCTAAGGAAAAATAAAAAATACAAAATGAAGAAAAAATCATCATAATTAATGTTATAAATCCAGAAAAATTTTTATTTTTAATAAAAGATGTTAAAACCATCCCTGAGATTAGAGCTAAAAAGGAAACATCAATATATTGCATTTAATATCCTCCTAATAATGCTTTAATAAAAGGATAGCCAATTATAGGAGATACAATGTTCAGAACTAAAAGACATATTAAGCTAAGTTTCATAGATAAAGGGATTTTATCAGCAGCGTTCAATACCTTTTGTGATGCTTCACCGAAAAAGACTTTGTGTCCGACAAAAATATACCAGCAAAAAGCAAGAATGCTTTCAAAAATAGCAATTAAACCAAAGAGATTTGTAGTCACATTTTTAAGCTCAAAAGCTCCCGTAAAAATCATAAATTTACTCCAGAATCCTGAAAAAGGTGGAATCCCAATTATCGCAAACATTCCTGTAAGAAAACATGCCGTAAAAAGAGGAAATCTTTTTGAGACTCCTTGAAGTTCTCTAATACTTTTTGAGCCAGTGGCATAGGCAATTGCACCAACTGAGAGAAAAAGTAATCCTTTAGCAAACCCATGATTTATTATATGAAAAATTCCTCCTATTCCCCCTGTTTTTGAACCATAAATTCCGAGAGATATACCAAAAAGAATATATCCAAGATGACCGATTGTTGAATAAGCAAGCAGTTTTTTTAAGTCATCCTGGAAATAATATAAAATCACTGAAACCATCATTGTTGAAATAGCAATTATTCCTATGACAAAAGCTTCACTTTCTGCCAAAGAAGCATTTGAAAGATAAATTCTTGCCATTAAATAAACTCCTGCCTTAACCATTGCTGCTGCATGAAGATAAGCACTTACAGGTGTTGGTGCAACCATTGCATCTGGTAGCCATGTAAAAAGAGGTATTTGAGCAGATTTTGCTGATGCTGCAAAAAATAAAAGGATAAAAACAAGAGACTTAGTAGATAATGACCCGATTACAGAAAAATCAAATGATTTTGCTTCAGAATACATTAAAGCAAGAGCAATCAAGAAACTAAGTCCTCCAATATGAGTCATTATAAAGGCTTTTAATCCAGAAAAGAGAGCTTTTTGTTCTTTTGTATATGAAATTAATGCCCACGAACAAAGAGTTGTTATTTCCCAAAAGAAAAATAGCTGTAAAAAATTAACTGCTGTAACAATTCCAACCATTGCACCTATAAAAAGAAGCATGAAGAAATAATAATTTCCGAGGGGTTTATAAAATTGATGATCAGCATTTAAAGGAGACATATATCCAGCGGAATATAAAATTACTAAAAAGCCAATTACAATTATAAGAATAAGCAAAATTGATGTTAAAGGGTCACAAATAAGTCCGAAATTTATTTCACTATTTAACCATTTAAAGAGTGAAAAATTGTAATAAATCTTAATTTTTGAAATAGAAATCTCAAAAAAATTGAACAGTCCAAATAAAAGCGTAATTAAAGAAAAAATAGAAGCCATAAATCCAGCTTTATTTTTGCATATGTAAGCAAAAAATGCTCCTATAAATGGTGTAATTAGTGTTAATATAAGAAAATCCATAGATAATCCTTAAACATTTCCTTTTCTTTTACATTCAGCACATATTTTAAGTTTGTTAATCTGCTCTTCACTTTTATCTTGAAGTCTTTCTATTTGTTTATTCAACATATTCAATGAAGTAAACGGCTTGCCACAAACAATGCATTTAACCATTTTTATTTTTATAGTAATCTCAAGATCTTTTTTATTATCAGTTGCAAGTTCATACTCATGGGTAATACAAATTGCTTTTTCAGGACAGGCAGCAGCGCATCTTCCGCAATATATACATCTTCCTGACGAAAACATTACTATTCTTTCATCTTTGTAATTTTCAATAGTTATTAATCTTGAAGGACATGTTCTCACGCAATTGCCACATCCTATGCATTTATTAGGGTCAACCTCAAGCCTTCCTCTTAGATTTTCCGGTGGAGTAACCGGAACAAATGGATAGGGTCTTGTGATTTTTTTATGTCTTGATGATAGTAAAAGTGCTTTTATCTTGCTTTTAAACATTTTTTAATTCCTCTGCTGTATAGACCTTTATAGAATTTGTTTTTAGATCAACAATTTCATATCTTTCAGTGCAGGAAAAACACGGGTCAATGCTTCCAATAATTAAAGGAGCATCAGCTATTGAAGCCCCTTTAAGCATAACTGAGAGAGCCTGATAATTTTGATATGATGGAGCTCTTACGCTCCATCGGTAAGGTCTTCCCTCTGGTCCTGTCATGACATAATGAAAAAGTTGTCCTCTTGGTGCTTCAATATATGAGACTGCCTCTTTCCATGGCTCAATTTTTGAGATTTTTATTGAAGTTGGTCCCTCTGGAATATTCTCAAGAATCTGTCTGATAATATTTATTGAAATTAAAATTTCCTCTAACCTTACGATGGTTCTTGCCCATACATCTCCTGATTTGTTCAAAGGAATTCTAATATTTAACATCGGATAAGCAGCATATGGGAAATTAGTTCTCATATCAATATTTATTCCTGAACCTCTTGCAACAGGACCGCATACACAGTACTTTTTAGCATCATCGTATTTTAAGACCCCTACATTTTTAAATCTTAATTGTATTACCTCATCATCAAGAATAATTTCTCTGAGTTCTCTTACTTCCTTTTCAATTTGAGAGATTACCTTGTCTATATCTTTTAAGTGCTGGTTATGAACATCTATTGTCACTCCTCCAACAATATTTATGCCATAAGTTTTTCTATTTCCTGTAATAATTTCACAGATATACATTACTGGTTCACGAATTCTCCAAGCCTGCATAAAAAGCGTATCAAAACCAACAATATGAGCTGCTAAACCTACCCATAAAAGATGACTATGGAGTCTCTCAAGTTCGAGAAAAAGGCTACGAATAAATTTCGCTCTTAAAGGAATCTCAATACCAGCAGCTTTTTCAACTGCTTGACAGTAAGCACATGAATGAACGAATCCGCAGATACCACAGATTCTTTCTGCAAGAAACGGAATCTGTTGATAATTCAAAACACTCTCAGCAAGTTTTTCAATACCTCTATGCACATAAAAACCTCTGTAGTCAAAATCAGCAATTTCTTCTCCATCCACAATCAATCTAAAGTAAGCGGGTTCTTCAAGTGATGGATAAAATGGTCCAATTGGAATAACTGTTTTACCTTCTTCAGGTTTTTTAAGTGGAGCAGGTTGTTTTGATTCAGGTGGTTTACTGTTGTAAGAAAAATTTTTTCTTAATGGATGAACTTCTTGGGGCCAATTATCTGGTAGAACAAGTCTTCTTGGATCAGGATGACCTTCAAAATTTATACCAAATAAATCATTACATTCTCTCTCAGACCATATAACTGCAGGAATTATTTCGGAGATTGAGGATATTGAAAGTTCTGAGGCTTCCAGAGGAATTTTTACAATAACATTCATGCTGTCATCAATAAGTGAAAAAAAGTAGTTAAGTTCAATTTGATTTTTTTGATTAATGAAATCAATTGCTGTAAGATGAGCAAATCTTGCTCCTTGCATTACAAGCAGTTTTGCAACTTCTTTTATTTGGGAAGGCTTTGAGTATACAATAAGGTTCTCATCTGTCGTTTCAACCTTATCGGTTATATTTACTATAGTTTCCCTGATTTCACTCATAATAAAAGATTATATAAAAAAGTAAATTAGATTCAAATAATAATTACTAATACTCAAATAATATTTTTTTGCTATAATTTGAATATGTGGAAAAATTATGAGGCTGTTCAATTACTGAAGGTCATTCCAAGCACCCTCAATGGGTGCGAGGAATCTGACCCAAAGGGTCATCCTGAAGCGAAGCCTAAGGATCTCCTCCTTAAATCGGAATCTGAGGATTCCTCGCAGACCCTTCGCCTGCAGCTCAGGGCTCGCTTCGCTCGGCTCGGAATGACAGAGGGAGGTAATTGAAAAATTTAGGACTTGTAATTTATTTAATTTCAATAGGTTACAAGTTTTTGAACAGTCTCAAAATTATTCGTAGGAGGAGGTATTATGGAAATAGATGCAAGAGGTCTTGAATGTCCTAAACCCATTATACTTGCTGAGAATGCATTATCAAAAATTGAAGAAGGGGTATTAACTATAATTGTTGACAATGAAGGGTCTTTAGAAAACTTAAAAAAATATGCTACAAGATTCGGATATTACTATGAAGTTGAAAAAAATGAAAATTACTGGAAGCTAAAAATAGTTAAAGGTTATACATGCCAGCTCAATAACATATCTGAAAAAGCAATTAAAAAAAATTTACTTGTTATTATTTCATCAGATGTGATAGGAAAAGACGAAAATCTCGGAAGGATTCTTATGAAAGCCTTTTTTGATACAATGATAGTAACTGGGCAGTTACCTCAAATGATTTTTTTAATGAATACAGCTGTCAAGTTATCAACCATAGATGAAGAATTTATATCCATTCTTAAAAAAGTTGAACAAATGGGAACGGAAATATTTACATGTGGAACATGTCTTAAATATTACAATCTTGAGGATAGTTTAAAAGTTGGATATAGAGGTACAACAAATCATTTTGTTGAAGGAATGTTTGATTTTCACAAAACTGTGTGGATTGGTTAACCATTGTTGAAATAAAAATATAAAACAAAATAAAATTTAAATATGCCCCAACAATTAAATAAAAATTTAAAATTTATAAGAAGAAAAAAGCATGATATTGCTATTTCCAAATATACAAAAATCATAGAAAAAGAACCTGATAATTATCAAGCATATAAAGAAAGAGGAAATGCATACTACAGAAAAAAACTTTATCATCTTGCAATAGCAGACTATACCAAAGCTATAGAGTTAAATCCTGAATATTTTCTTGCATACAATAATCGCGGAATAGTTTATTCTGTTCTTGGACTTTATGAATTAGCTATTGCTGATTATAATAAAGCTATTGAATTAAAACCCCATAATGGTATGCCGTATAACAATAGAGGATTTACTTATTTATTAATGGGTAAGATTGAAGAAGCTGAAAAAGATATAAAGAAATCAGTGGAGCTTAATCCTAATAATATATATGCATTAAATAGCATGGCAGAGCTTTTTGCTATAAAAGGAATGCCTGAGGAAGCGTGTAAGTGGTTAAAAAAAGCAATCACAAAAGGCTATAATAATTGGAAATATCTTAAAACATCAAAAACATATGATTCTATAAGAAACCATCCATGCTTTCAAGCTATTCTTGAAAAAAGTTTTTAATATCTTCCCACACAGAAATATTTAAACCCTAACTGTTTTATTTTCTGCGGATCATAGATATTTCTGAAATCAAAAAAGAGATTACCATTCATAAGATTTTTTATTTTTTCAATATCCAGGTTCCTAAATTGATTCCACTCTGTAACAATTACTAATGCATCAGCATTTTTTGCAACGGAGTAGGGATCGGAACAGTAGATTATATCAGGAAAAATATTTTTAGTATTTTCCATTGCTGCAGGATCATAAACTTTTAGTAATGCTTTTTTGTTTAAAAGAGTGTGAATTATGTATAGTGCTGGAGATTCTCTAATATCATCAGTATTTGGTTTGAATGATAAACCAAGTATACCTACTGTTTTCCCTTGCATATTGTTATCAAATGCATTTATTATTTTTGCAGTCAATCTTTCTCTTTGTCTCTGATTAGCCTCAATTGCAGCCTTAACAATACTGAGTTCAACTCCTTTTTCCTCAGCAATTTTAACAAGTGCCATTGTATCCTTTGGTAAGCATGAACCTCCAAAACCTATACCTGCATGAAGAAATTTAGAACCAATTCTTCCATCAAGTCCCATTGCCTTAGCAACAGTATTTACATTTGCTCCAACTGCTTCACATAATGCTGATATTTCATTGATAAAAGATATCTTAGTGGCGAGAAAACTGTTAGTAGCATATTTTATTAATTCAGATGTTGCTATGTCTGTAATTACAAAGGGAGTTTCAATTAAATATAGGGGTCTATACAGATCTTTCATTATTGCAATTGCCTGTTCACTTTCTGCTCCGATTACAACTCTATTGGGACGCATAAAGTCTTCAACAGCCGAGCCTTCTCTCAAAAACTCAGGATTTGAAACAATATCAAATTCAACAGGTTTTTCAAGATTTTTTTTGATAATTTCTTTTATCATTAATCCTGTTCCAACAGGAACTGTGCTTTTTGTAACAATAACTTTATAACTTTTCATATTTTTTGCGATTTCTTTTGCAACTTCTTCAACATATTCAAGATTTGCAGAGCCATCTCCACGAGGTGGTGTTCCTACAGCAATAAATACTACAAGAGATTCATTAATAGCTTCATCAATACGAGTTGTAAATTTTAATCTATTTTCCTTTAAATTTCTTTTTACAATATCTTCAAGTCCTGGCTCAAAAAATGGGATAATTCCTTTTTTAAGTTTCTTAATTTTTTCATGATCTTTATCTACGCAAGTTACAAAAACTCCGAATTCAGCAAAACATGCACCTGTAACAAGTCCAACATACCCTGTCCCAATTATAGCTATATGCATGAATAATCCCCCTTGTTATATAAATTTTGTATTTAATATTATACCTTATCTATATATTCTGTCTGAAATTACTAAAAAATATTATTTCCCAGAATTGTTGTTCCTTTCTAAATAAAGCATGTCTTTGAATGACTTCTTCAAAATTAGTTTTAATTTGAAATTGACTTTATAAAAATTTTAATTTAAAATAATTCTAATTTAGAATGATTATTAAACAATAAAGGAGGGATGTAAAAATGGCAACTTTTAAATGTAGTAACTGCGGAACAACGAAAGAGGGGAAATGTAAACCGAAAAAATGTCCAAAATGTGGTAAAACAGGCACAATGGAAAAAGTTTAAAAAATTAAAAATGCATGCCCTATTTGTAAATTTAAAAAACCTGGCTTCTACGCTGTAAAATAAAAAAGCCGTGGCATAAACCACGGCTTTTTTATACGTCCCCAAGGGGATTTGAACCCCTGTTACCGCCTTGAAAGGGCGATGTCCTAGTCCTGGCTAGACGATGGGGACATTAAAATGAGCCGCGTTGGATTCGAACCAACGACACCCGCCTTAAAAGGGCGGTGCTCTGCCTGCTGAGCTAGCGGCCCATTAAATACTTTAATAATCTAAACTTTTAAAGAAATTTTTGTCAAATATCATTAGAGTTTTACATTTTAAATGGGCAGGGACGGAATTGAACCGCCGACACGGGGCTTTTCAGGCCCCTGCTCTACCGACTGAGCTACCTGCCCATTTAAAGCAACGAAGATTATTTAAAAATAATACATTTTGCCCTAAAAAGTCAAATAAATTCCTCTTTCTCGTGGAGAGGGATGGTGGGAATTGAACCCACTGCACGAAATCTTCGTGCATCACTGGTTTTGCAGACCAGGAGAGACACCAGTCTCGCATCCCTCCTGATAACTTTAAAATAAATATTTCCGAAAAGTAAAATAGATTTTTCCTATTAAAACCACATTAGTTTATCAAAATCATATGGGGGAATGTGAATTTTTATAAAACCAATAATTGGAGCGCGATCAATTAAATAACAATTTTTAAAAATCTCTATAAAAAGATATATATTTTCTTCCTGTTTTATGTCTATAATTTCAAAAGGCAGTTCTATTTCAAATATTTCATTAAAAACAACACTTTCAATTTCTTTCTTTTTTATCCATATTTCATTTTCTTGAAAAAATACTTCTGCTAATTGAGCTTTTATATTATCACAAACTATCTTTATTCTCTTGGGTTCAATAATTTGTATGTGTAATTTTAAATCTTCAAAATCTTTAAGCGAAGAAAAAGGGTCAAGCCTAAGAAAAAGACTCTGTCTATTAAATCCGTAATAAAGATATGAAAACAGGCTTTCTGCCCTATGCATGCTTCCGCCCATTCTTTGTAAGTTAAACCTTCCTGCCTCAAGCCATTCAAAATAACCTGTTATTTTTCCATCAATTTTTGGATATATAAATCCCTTCGGCTCTATTTCTGGCTTAATCTCTCTCATTTTTTTACTTATAGGAATATAGAGAAAAGATGGAGGTTCTTTGCCAATTTTTAAATATACACTCATTAGATGATGTCTATAAATATCATCAAAAACATCTTTTGTTTCTGTATAATGTTCATCACCATACCACCAGTTCCAATCACTTCCTTCTGAAATGTATATTTCTTCCCATGCCTGAGATGTATTTTTATTAGGATTTTCTTTTTGATAAGAAAGTAGTTCCTGCCTCACTTTATAAAGATAATCCCATGAGAGATTGTCTTCTTCATGTCCTATCCATATTGAAAAATTTGCATTAATCCAAGAGCCAGGGAAAATTTTTTTTAATGTTGTTGCATAAGGATTTTGTCTAAGATAATCTGAAAATGTAATAGTTTTTATATCTTTACTTTTTTGTAGACTTCCGTATAGTTTTTCAAGAAAAATATTTCCATCATTTTCATAATATTCCCAGGCATTTTCTCCATCCAGAATTACAGAAACTATTCCAGAGGTCGTTGAGGAACGAACTCTTTTTAAAAAATCATCTACTGCTTTCTGAGCATCCCAGCTTGAATAAACAAATCCTATTAAATCTGAAAGAATTCTATCTCTAAAAAAAATTTTTACTCCTTCAAATTCATACATCTGATAAAGCATTGAGGGATTAATTAAATTTTCACCAACTCTAAATTTCTCATTTATTGATTTGCTCAAGATTTCTTCATCTGTTGCTATCCATTTAATTCCTGCTTGTGCAATCAATTTTATTATTTCTTCACTTACTGAGCCTTCAGATGGCCACATTCCATAAGGTTTAAAGCCAAATATTTCCTCAAAATAGGAAATGGCTTTATTTATTTGAGTCTGAGCATCTTCAGGTGCTTTGAAATTATACTGAGGTAATAATGCATAAGGCATACATTCTTTTGCTTTATAGTTATCATAAATTAAAGGAAGTATAGGATGATAAAATGGAGATACTGAAAGTTCAATCTGTCCTGATTTAGCCATTTCTTTATAAGATGGAATTATCTGTTTGATAATTTCAATATGTTTGTCAAGAAGGAGTTTTTTTTCTTCTTCTGTGAAATTGGCTTCTTTGTTCTGTAATTCTTTTAGAAAAAAATCTTTTTCTCTATGTAAAGGGTCTATCCATACAAGATTAAAAAGAACTTGAATATCTCTAAATTCCTGAGGTGTAAATTTCTTTGATATTTTTAAAGGATCACCATAAATTTTCCCCCTTTTTTCAAGTAATTCTCTGTATCTTTTAAATGGATATATCATGTTTTTCCAGTTTGCAAGGAAGAAATTTTCAAGAATAAAAACTTTTTGCTCTTCATTGAGTTCTTCTGCAGGAATAATAGTGTGTTCAAAGAATATGTCAGTTGCTCCATTTTCATACTCTTTAAGTTGTTTTAATAAAGAAGGCACTAAATTAAAGGTAATCTTTAATTCAGGAAATTTTTTTAAAATAAGAAGCATATCAAGATAATCTTTTGTTGCATGAAGCCTTACCCATGGAAGCATAAATTTATTCTTCAATGGGTCATAATAGTATGGTTGATGCATATGCCAGAGAATTGCTAAATTAATGCTCATTTTTCTTCTTTTTGGAATTGAAAAACCATTTCTCCCGGCTTTACAAGCCCAAAATTTTCTCTGGCATATTTTTCTAAATAAGAACGATCATTTTTTAAAAGTTCTATTTCATTTTTAAGAAGCTTATTTTCTGTTGAAATTTCATTAATTTCTTTCAGAATTTTCTGTTCATTCTTTTTTAATTGTCTGTATTTTAAATAGCCCATATCTCCAAAGAAAAAACTATAACCAAGAAAGAGAATAATCAATAAAAACAGGAAAAAGAATATTTTATCTTTTTTCTTTCTCTCTCTTAAAAGTTGTTCCTTAAGAGAATATTTTTTCATCTTAAAAGCCAAGATTATAAAAAGCTGAAAGCCCCTTGAACTGAGCTACATCATTTAGCTCTTCTTCTATCTGTAGAAGCCTATTATATTTAGCAATTCTCTCACCCCTTGAAAGAGAACCTGTTTTTATGAAGCCTGTATTACATGACACTGAAAGGTCCGCTATTATTGTATCTTCTGTTTCACCAGAACGGTGGGACACAACCGCGGTGTATTTATTATTCTTTGTAAGTTCAATGGCTTCCAGAGTTTCAGAAACTGTTCCAATCTGATTAAGTTTAATAAGGATTGAATTTGCAATTCCTCTTTTCATTGCTTCTTTAATTATTTTGGGATTTGTAACAACAAGATCATCTGCCACAATTTGAATTTTATTTTTAAGTCTCTGACTTATTAATTCCCATCCTTCCCAGTCTGCCTCACTCATTCCATCTTCTATTGAAATTATTGGATATTTATCAACCAGAGCTTCATAATAATCAACCATGTCTTTTGAATCAATCTTTTTACCTTCAACAGTATAAAATCCTTCAGCAAAAAATTCTGATGCAGCAGGATCTAAAGCTATATAAATATCTTTTCCAGGTTCATATCCAGCCTCTTTTATTGCATCAATAATTAGTTTAATTGCATCTTCATTTTTTTCAAGCATTGGAGAAAATCCGCCTTCGTCACCAACTGCTGTATTTAGTCTTTTCTTTTTGAGAATTCCCTTTAAACTATGGAAAACTTCAACCCCTGCTCTTAGGGCTTGAGAAAACTTTACAAAACCAGCAGGAACAATCATGAACTCCTGAATATCAAGATTGTTATCTGCATGAATTCCGCCATTTATTATATTCATCATTGGAACAGGTAAAACCTTTGCATTAGTACCACCGAGATATCTATAAAGTGGAAGTCCGACTTCTTCTGCAGAAGCTTTGCAAACAGCCATTGATACTGCTAAAATCGCATTTGCACCGAGTTTACTTTTATTTTCTGTTCCGTCAAGTTCTATAAGAAATCTGTCAATGCCTTCTTGATCAAGAGATTCCATACCAATGATGTTTGGTGCAATTTCATTTATTATGTTGTCAATAGCTTTTTGCACTCCCTTACCAAAATATCTCTTTTTATCACCATCTCTTAGCTCAAGAACCTCTCTTGTTCCTGTAGAAGCTCCAGAGGGTACGGTAGCTCTCCCCATAACTCCGCTATCAAGGTAAATATCTACCTGAACTGTTGGATTTCCTCTTGAGTCAAGTACCTCTCTTGCGATTATATCAATAATTTCTCCCATAATAAAACCTCCTTTTAGATAAAGTTTAACTATAATATCTCAAAATGGCAAATTCAATCAACGCAGTAAAGAATAGAATTACACACCCTGGAATAATTTTTTTATAAATTCCCAACATATCTGCTTTGAAATACTCTCTTGTAAGGATTAAACAAAGATGAAGTGGAGAAATAAGAACACCTACATATCCTGAAACAAAGGCAATAGAGATTTCATAAGCCAATGTTTCTTTTAAATGTAAAAGCAGAGGGAAAGTGCTTCCTACAAATCCTACACTTATTCCTGTAATAAGTCCAATAAATAAAGGGAGTGTTATAAAAATAACTAAGTAAGGAATCCCCGATTGTGTAATTGTTTTAGCTATCCCATCTACAGCACCTGAAATTTGAAGCATTTCTTTAAAAATAATTACTCCAGCTACAAGGATAAAAACATCTGATGTAAAACCATATCTTATGATTGATAAAATTTCTCTAAGGTTCTTTTTATGATATAAGCATACTATTAGAATATTTATAATAAGAGCGATGTAAAGTTCAATTTTAAAGATTATTACAGTCAAAAGAACAAGCAATATTGGTGTAAAGCTGAATAAATTTTTCATATGATTTTTGGTTTTATCAAATTTTTTATCATTTTTTAAATTATGCATACTTAAAATAAAACCTGTAATGAAGAGTATTAAGGCAATAGGAAGATTTAATAATATTAGTTTTCTTAAAGAAACACCACAGATTGCTGATGCAAGAATTATCCCAGGATAAAGTGGTAAAATAAGTTCCCATGGATGTCTATACCAGTAGTTTATAAATGCTTTTTCCTCTTTTGATATATTTAGATTTCGCGTAGCTGAATCAACCATTGGTGCTGAAAGATATGCTCCACCAAGAGAAGGTAACATGCCAATTATCAAAGGCATTGATACTATTGAAAGCTTTTTATTATTAAGCATTGACTGAGAGGTTTCTGTCATTTTCTGCATTAATTCTGTTTTTCTTAGAGCATACTCAAAAGATTTAATTAGAGTAAGAGATAAAAAAAGATTTATTGAGGTATGTGAACTAATACTTTTTAAAAGCGTTAATGATAAATTTTGAAAATCAAACCGATAAAAAATCAAGAATATTAAAGAACCTGCAAAAAGAGCATATCCCACATTTACTTTTTTACGAAGTAAAAATAGGATAAAAATAAAGATAAAACAAACTTTGACAATATCAATCATTTTATTTTGTGAATTGCTTCACCAGATATGTCTTTAATTGCTTCTCCTATACACTCAGAAAGAGTAGGATGGGAATGAATTAATTCTTTTAAGTCATTTATCTTTATCTTAAATTTTACAGCCATTGCAAGTTCATGGATAAGTTCAGAAGCATCTGCACCAACTACATGAGCACCAACTATAATGTCAGAGTCTTTATCTGCAATTACTTTTATAAAGCCTTCAATCTCTCCAACTACGTGAGCTTTGCCAATCGCTCTAAAAGGAAAAATTCCTTTTTTAACGTTAAATCCTTTCTGTATAGCATCAGCTTCTTTTAATCCAACTGAGGCAACTTCAGTTACTGTAAAAATTGTTGAAGGGATAACAGTATAATCCATCTTTTTGTTATCTCCCATGGCATTTTTTGCTGCTATTTCTCCTTCTTTGTAGGCAACATGAGCAAGTAACCAATTTCCTATAACATCACCTGCTGCAAAGATATTTTCAATATTTGTTTGCATTCTTTCATTTACAATAATTTCTTTTTTATTGCCAAGCTTGATTTCAGAAGTTTTAATACAGTCAGTATTGAAAGCTCTGCCAACAGATACAAGAACAATCTCAGATGTTAATATTTTTTCATTTGAAAGAGTTATCTGAACTGAATTATCAAAAATTTTTAAGTCCTGTATTCTGACTCCGGTATAAAACTGTATTTTTCTTTTTTTGAAAAGTTTTTCTACTTCTTTTGAGATATCTTCCTCTTCCATTGGTAAAATTTTGGGCATTAATTCTATTAAAGTTACTTTACTTCCTAAAAGATGGAATATCCATGCGAACTCACATCCAATAGCTCCTGCTCCAATAATTGTAATTGATTCAGGTATTTTTTTTAGATTCCATAAGTCATCGCTTGAAAGAATTTTTTTACCATCAAAACTAAGCATTGGAAGTTTAGCAGGTTTTGAACCTGTAGCAATGATTATTCTATCAGCCTGAATTTTTTCTGAAGTTTCTTTTAAAAATACTGTTTGTGGATTAATCAATTCTGCTTCTGATTTAATAATTTTTACCCCCGAATGTTTTAAAAGCATTAGTAGTCCCTTTTTTTGAGTATCTACTACATTGTCTTTTTTTTGCATCAAAGTTTGTAAATCAACTGAAATGTTGGGATAATTTATCTCATTAATGATTTTTTGATTTTTAATCTTTTCCAGTAATCCAAGAGAATGAATTATTGTTTTTGTAGGAATGCATCCTTTATTAAGACAGGTGCCACCAAGTTCTTCTCGTTCAATTAATAATACCTCTGCACCTAATCTTTTCAAGGAAAGAGCAGCAACGTAACCCGCAGGACCCCCACCAATTACAACTGCTTTCATTCTCTTTCTTCTTCAAGGTAAATTTCATAATCCTCATAATCCATTAAGTCTTCTAATTCACGAGGATTATCCATCTCAATCACAGCAATCCAGCCTTTTCCATAGGGGTCTTCATTAATAATCTCTGGGTGGTCAATTAATTCTTCGTTGATTTCAACAATTGTGCCACTAACAGGAGCTATTACAGGTGAGGAAGTTTTTGTTGACTCAATTTCTGCCATTTCTGTATCTGCTTCAACATGGTTATCAATCTCAGGCAGTTCAATATAAATAATATCTCCAAGAGATTCCTGGGCGTAATCAGAGATTCCAACTTTTACTTTTTTAGTTTTACCTGAGATTTTTACCCAGGTATGCTCTTTGTGAAATTTGTAATTTTCTAAACTCATTTTTCCTCCATTTTTAAAAAGTTTTTCATTTTGATTATTTAATTTGATAGAAAACAATTTGTCAAGTAAAAAACAAAAATTATTGTTTTTTCTCAAATAAATTTTTATTTTTTGAGGATTTATTTTATTCTTTGTATCCTTGCACCAAGTTGAATAAGTTTTTTATCAAGTTCTTCATATCCGCGGTCAAGATGGTAAATTCTATCAATCAGTGTTTCTTCTTCAGCAATTAATCCAGCAATTACAAGGGATGCTGATGCTCTTAAATCAGTTGCCATAACTGGTGCGCCTTTTAATTTTTTTACTCCTCTAATAGTAGCAGTATTTCCTTCTACTGTTATATCTGCTCCCATTCTTCTAAGTTCAGCTACATGCATAAATCTGTTTTCAAAAATTGTTTCTTTTATTACACTTGTTCCATTTGCTACAGTCATCATTGCCATAAATTGTGCCTGCATATCTGTTGGAAATCCAGGATAGGGCATTGTTTTTATATCAACTGCTTGAAGTCTCTTAGGACCGATAACCCTTATTCCGTTTTCTATTTCTTTAAAACTTATTCCTGCATCCTTCATTTTTAAAATTATAGCATCAATATGGTCAATTCTGCACCCTTTTAAACTTATATCACCCCCACATGCACCAGCAATTGCTATAAATGTCCCTGTTTCTATCCTATCAGGTATAATTTCATATTCTTGAGGAGGCTTAAGTTCATCTACTCCTTCTACTTTAATAATACTTGTTCCAGCACCTTCAATTTTTGCGCCCATCAATATTAAATAATTTGCAAGGTCAACAATTTCAGGTTCTTTTGCAGCATTTTCAATAATTGTAGTTCCCTTTGCTAAGGTTGCAGCCATCATTAAATTTTCCGTTCCTGTTACAGTTGGAATATCAAAATATATTTTAGTTCCCATAAGTCGTGAAGCTTTTGCAATTATATAACCTTCCTGAAGAGATATTTTAGCGCCCATTTTTTGAAGTCCGTTAATATGAAGATTTACAGGTCTTGCACCAATAGCACACCCACCTGGCAAAGATACTTTTGCTCTACCAAATCTTGCTACAAGTGGACCAAGCACTAAAATTGATGCTCGCATTGTTTTAACAAGGTCATATGATGCTTCAAATTTATTTATCTTTATAGTATTGATTTTGCATAATTCATTAAATTCAACTATGCCTCCCATTCTTTTTATAAGTTCAGTCATTGTAAAAACATCTCTTAATTTTGGAATTCTTTTAAAGATATGCACCCCTTGAGCCAGGAGAGTAGATGCCATAATTGGAAGGGCTGCATTTTTAGCTCCGCTTATTGTAACTTCACCTTTTAAGGGTAATCCTCCAAAAATAAGTAGCTTATCCATGTTAAATATATTAAACTAAAATAAGAGGATAAGGAAATATGCTTACAATAGAAAATGTAATAGAAAAGGTTTTGCAATATAGACCCAATGCCAATGTTGAGCTGATAAGAAAGGCTTATATTTTTTCAAGAGAAGCTCATTGTGCACAAAAAAGAAAAGAAGGTATTCCATACATATATCATCCTTTAGCTGTTGCAGCAATACTTGCAGATATGAAACTTGATTCCACTACCATAGCAGCAGGGCTTCTTCATGACACAGTAGAAGATGCTGAAATGACAATTGATGACATTGGTGAAATATTTACTCCAGATGTTGCCTTTCTTGTAGATGCTGTGACTAAATTAAGCAAACTTCAGTTTTCAACTGTTGAAGAAGCACAGGCAGAGAGTTTCAGAAAAATGTTTCTCGCTATGTCAAAAGATATAAGAGTTATTTTAATAAAATTCGCTGATAGGCTTCATAATATGAGAACAATTGAGTTTCTTCCTCCGGATAAACAAAAAAGAATAGCAAAAGAGACTCTTGAAATATATGCTCCACTTGCAAATAGACTTGGAATTGGATGGATGCGTTCAGAGTTTGAAGACCTCTCATTTAAAGTACTTTACCCTGATGAATATGATGACCTTGTCAAAAAAGTGGCAAAAAGAAAAGAAGACCAGCAGGCATATATTGATAATGTAATAAATATCCTTTCTGAAAAAATTTCAGCAATGAATATTCCATTCAAGATATATGGGAGAGTGAAACACTATTATGGAATATATCAGAAACTTATTAAACAAAAAATTCCTTTTGAACAGGTTTACGATGTTATAGGAATAAGAATTATTACAGACACAGTTCCACATTGTTACGATATTCTTGGGATTATTCATTCATTATGGACACTGATACCGGGTAGATTTAAAGATTTTATAAGTCTTCCAAAATCAAATTATTATCAATCACTTCATACAACTGTTATAGGACCTGGTGGTGAAAGGGTAGAATTCCAGATTAGAACAGAAGAAATGGATATAATTGCAGAAGAGGGTATTGCTGCACATTGGAGATATAAAGAAAGAAAAGATTTAACTGAAAGAGAAGCAAAAATTGTTTCATGGCTTAGAGACCTTATTAAAGAAATATCTGATCCTAAAGAATTACTTGATGCTGTAAAAGCAGAAGTTGTGCCTGATACAATTTATATTTTTACTCCTAAGGGAGATGTAAAAGAACTTCCAGTAAATTCTACTCCAGTAGATTTCGCATATGCTATACACTCTGAAGTAGGAGCAAGATGTGCTGGTGCAAAAGTTAATGGTAGAATAGTTCCTCTTAATTATCAACTCCAAAGTGGTGATGTAGTTGAAATAATAACAAGCCCTCATCAGAAACCCAGAAAAGACTGGTTACAGTTTGTTGTTACTCAGAGAGCAAGAAATAGAATAAAACATTTTCTCAGGCAGGAAGAAAGACAGCAGGGAATTGATATAGGAAAACAATTGCTTGAAGCAGAATTACGTAAACAGGGCATTCAATCATCTATTCTTAAAACTGAAAAAATGGAAGAAATTTTACAAGCTTTTTCTGTTCAATCTATTGAGGATTTATATCTTCTTATCGGACATGGGAAAATATCTGTTCATCAGGTTGTGAATAGACTTTCTCCTGAAATTCCGCAGGATGAAATAGTTGTCCCCAAAAAAGTCATTCCCAGAAAAGAGCATAAGCAGTTTATTTCTCTTAAAGGAGTTGATGAGGTTCTATATCATATAGCAAAATGCTGCATGCCTGTGCCAGGAGATGAAATCATAGGCTTTATCACAAGAGGAAAGGGCATATCAGTACACAGAAAGGATTGTTTAAACATTCAACATTTGGAACATGATAGATTAATAGAGGTTTTCTGGACAGCCGATGATAACTCAAAAGTTCAAACAAAGATAAGCATAGAATGTATTGATGCACCAGGGATTCTTGCAACTATCACAGGTCTTTTGTCAGCAAATCAGGTTAACATTACTGCAGTAAAGGCTAATTCAACATCAGATAAAAGGGCATTAATTGATTTCACTATTGAAGTAAAGGACAGAACGCATCTTTCAGATATCATCAATAAAATTTCCCAAATTGGTGAAGTTATATCAGTAAAAAGATAAATCAACCTCTATAGCACCTTTTCTTATTAATTGAGGAGGATCAACAGTAGCATCAACTATTGTTGAAGGTATTCCAGGAAGCTTTCCTCCATCAATTAATAAATCAATAAATGAATCTTTGAAGTATTTCATTACAGTTTCAACACAATCTGCAGCAGGATAGCCTGATATATTTGCAGAAGTTGCGGTAATCGGAAACTGAGATAGTTGAATCAGCTTCAAAGCAAATGATTCTCCAGGCATTCTCACTGCTATTTTATTGTCTTTTGTTATTCTTTTAGGCAGATTTTTTTTTGCAGGAAGAAGTAAAGTTAAAGGTCCAGGCCAGTATTTTTCTATAAACTTTTTTGCTATAGAAGGTATAAATTCAGTAATTAAGTCAAGATGTTGTAAATTTACAATCAGTGGAAAGCTTTTTTCTTCAGGACGTTTTTTTATTTCAAATAGTTTTCTAAGAAGTTTTTTACTGTTATATTTTACACCTATTCCATAAAGAGTTTCAGTAGGATAAATTATTATTCCATCATTTTCAAGTATTTTTAACACTTCTATTATATCTATTTCTTCAGCTTTTACGATTTTCATCTAATTCTTCAAGTAATGCATGAAGTTTTTTTAACTCTTGTTTTCCAATTTCTTTATCTTTAAAATAAATTTCTTGATATTCTTTAATAAAGCTTTCTGCTTTTTGTTTTAAGGTTGAATCATTTATTATTGAAATAAACTCTTCCAATCCTTGATATTTTTTTCTTTCAAATCCGTATTTTTTCATTATACTAAAAAATCTGTTTAAAGGGCTTCTCTTTTCTTTAACATAACAATAAATTTTAAAAGATACATACAAAATAATTAAAAATAATGGAATAAAAAAAGTTTTTATATCAAATTTAATCGCTGGGATTTTTATAGATTTTGCTAATTTAAGCTGGGCTTTTATATCATAATCAAGCACAATACTATTCCATAGATAATCAATAAGGTGAAAAATAACAGGCTCTATATCACGAGATATTTTACCTGACGGATCAAATCTAAGCCATTTTCCATCAATCCATGCTTCAACCCATAAATGAGCATCAGAAGCCCTTACAATGTAATAGCCCCCAAAAGAATTATATGTTCCTCCTTTAAATCCGCCAACAACTCTTGACGGTATACCCTTAATTCTCAACATCAAAGCCATAGCGGTTGCAAAATATTCACAGTTTCCTTTCTTTTTTTTGAATAGAAAATCTTCAATTGAATTTTCACCTGTGGGCAGATCTCTAAGAGAATACTGATAGTTACTTAAAAATTTTAATATTCTGTCTATAATTTCTTTTTTATCTGATGCTTGAAAGGTAATTTCTTTTGTAAGCATTTCAATTTTTTTTGAAGTATCAGGAGGAACTGTAATATAAATAGATGAAGGGTTATCTTCCTTAAGTTGGTAGTTTATAAAAGAAGTGGCAGAATATTTTATGTTTTTTTCTAATGGAAAACCTATCCTGTAAGTTCCAGGATATTCATATAAAACATTTTTTAAAGAAACATTCAAGGGATAATCAAGAGTTGGCAGATACTGTTCTGTTAAAGGCTCAAGGGTTATAGTATAATTTATTTTTTCTCCATAAATATTTGATTTATCTGCTCCAGAAACTTTTTTTTGCCATACCTTGCCATTAAATGTATCAAATGTAATAACTCTCCAGTAAAGTTCTTTTTCTGGTAATTTATTCATTTTTATTCTCATTACTATTGTTCTGTCTTCTTCTATATCCCTGATAGAACCAAGATTTACAGTTGATGAAAAACCAGTTTTAGTTTTAGTAAAACCTACGTCCATTAAGGGAACAGGAGTTCTCGGTAAAATAATAAAAAAGAACGCACTTAAGGGGATTGCTGCAATTGAAATAAAAATTGCAATCTTCATAAGATTTAAGAGTCTTTCAAAATTTATAGATTCCTCTTTTATTTCTTTGATGTATGTAAGCAATAATATTGCAAAAATCGTAACAATAAGCATTAAAAGAAGTCTTAAAAGAAATATCCATGAAAAATTAAAAAGTGAAGAACTCCCAAGCAAAAGCAATGAAAGGAGATAAATTTGAAAATATTCTCTTGAACTTTTTTTACTCAGAAATCTTACAGAAAGAATTAATGTTAAAGATTCTATTGATGGCAAAAGAATATCTTCTGGAGAGGAAATCATAAATGGCATAATAATCAGAACAACAGAAATAATATTTAGAATCCATACTGGTAAAAAAATTTTTCTGATATGTAGAAATATAGAACTGATAATTATTAAAACAAATATAAAATTTACATAATAAGAAATATAAGGGAAAATTGCAGTAAAAGGTATTACTGCAATCAAAATACTCAAGGCAAAGATACTATTCTGAACTTTACTCAGGGTTATAAATTGCAAGAGCATAAAGCATTCTCCTTAGATGAGGTTGTCCTGTATCTGGAGGATAAAAGTCTTTACCAAGTTTTAATCCTATAGGATTTCCCATTTTTGAAAATTCAATCAGTGCATAAACTGTTTTGCTAATCTTTTCTTCAATGTTTCCGTGGAAGTCATTCAAGCTGATAATAATAGGACTTCCCTGTGGAGGTGAAAACTCTTTTGTTTTGAGAGAAGATGTTTTTGCTGTTGCTTTCCAGTGGACATATTTTAAAGGGTCCCCCTGGACATAGGTTCTTACTCCTGTAACTTCACCATCATAAGATTTTCCTCTTGAAATACTTGATTCTTTAAGAGTTTTACCTTCTAATGTTAAAAATGATAAATCACACTTTAAGGGATGTGGAAGCACTATTATTTCAAAATTTATTGGGATAGTGGTTGATCTTTTAAAAAAATAAAAAGGAAAGAAAGATGAAATTATTATTTCTTCAAGAATATATTTGCCTCTCTTAGGAAATATTAGATTTATATAAAAGATGCCTTCACCTTTCAGGTAGGGTATGACTATTTCATTCTGAAGTGCTTTAATTCTTAAAAGAAAAAGTCCAAAAAAATATTTATTTTTTGCTTTAATTTTTAACTTCGCAGGTTTTAATGCAAAAATATCTTGTGATTTCATAATTGAAATTTCAATATTTTTTAGATTAAAAAATGAAACAATGCCACTTAAAGTCATAATACTTAAAAGGAAAGACACCATCAGAAACAATAAATTGTTTCCTGTATTTACTGCTCCGAAGCCTATTAAAAGAGTAATTGCTATATATATCCACCCAGTATTTGTAATTTTTACGGAGGAGTGGAAATAGTTTGAAGGATTGATGATATCACCTCTTCTTTTGATACAATTTCTTCTTTAAGTATTATGCGATGGGGAACAACAAAAGGAATCATTTCTTTAACATCCTCTGGAATTACGTAATCTCTTCCACGAAATTTTGCATAAGCTTTAGCAGTGTATGTAATTGCAAGTCCTCCTCTTGTAGAAAGACCCAATAAAATACGGCTGTCTTGCCTTGTAATATTTATAAAATCAAGTATCCAGTTAATAATTTTATCCGATAAATAAACCTGTTTTATTTCATCTTGAAGCCTGATTATTTCCTCTTTATCCATTACAGCGGTGAGTTTATACAGTTTTTCTCTTGAACTTCCTTCTTGAAGTATCTTTTTCTCAGCTTCTTTTTCAGGATATCCTATACTTATTTTCATCATAAATCTATCAAGCTGACTTTCTGGTAACGGAAATGTTCCATAAATTTCAATCGGATTCTGGGTTGCTATCACAAAAAAAGGCTTTGGAAGTTTATATGTTTTTCCATCTACTGTAACCTGTTCTTCTGCCATTGCTTCCAGAAGAGCAGACTGTGTCTTAGGAGTTGCTCTGTTTATTTCATCAACAAGCACTATATTGTTTAAGAGAGGACCTGCTTTGAACTCAAATTCACCTGTATTTTTATTGTATATTGAAAGTCCTGTAATATCGGTTGGCAGCAAATCATTTGTGCATTGGATTCTTCCAAAGCTTAAATTAAGTGCTTTTGATAAAGAAATTGCAAGAGATGTTTTACCAAGTCCTGGAAAGTCTTCAATTAGGAGATGCCCCTTTGAAAATATGGAAATAAGAGAAAGAATTATTGCTGTTTCTTTACCCTGAAGATACTCTCCAAGACAGTTGATAATCTGAAGTATTTTTTGATTGTTTATCTTTTCAATCATAAAGAGGGGGACAATGCCCCCTCTTTTATTTTAACCTTCTAAATAAACCTTTTCAACAGGTGGTGCTACTTGTTTCTTACGGGACAATACTCCAGGTAACCAAACAGAAGGACCTGATACTTTTACATTAAAGGCTTTTTCAATTTTTGAAGCATCTCCTGAATAGAAAAGTTCGGTGCCTTCCTTTACTATGTCTGTTGCCATAAAAATAACCATGTCATAGCCTTTGCTACTCTTTAAATCATTGAGATATTTAACAAATTCATCTTTTCTTTCATAGACTTCTTCAATATCAACAACTTCTGTCTGTCCAATACCAACTTTTAGTCCTTTGAAGTCATAGTCTTTGAAGTCAACATGAACAACATCGGCAATTGGTTTTCCTTTGATGCTTGCTTTAGCTTTTTTGAGGTCAACGCCGAATTTTGTTATATCAGAAATCCCAGCAACTTGGGCAAGCTCTGCAGCAATTTTTTTGTCTTCTTCTGTTGTGGTAGGAGATTTAAATATTACTGTATCAGAAAGAATTGCAGAAAGAAGCAAACCAGCATATGCTTTATTTGCTTTTACTTCATTAGAGAACATTTTTGCAAGAATTGTTGCTGTGCTTCCTACTGGTTCAACATGAATGAAAATAGGGTCAGGATAGTTAAAGTTCATTTTGTGGTGGTCAATAATTGCGAGTATTTTCTCTGCTCCGTCAACTCTTTGTTTTTCTTCGTTGTGGTCAACAAGAACAAGTGTTTTCCCTGCAGCGTTCTCTAAAATTTCAGGGGCTGGAACACCGAACTGTTTAAGTGCGAATTCTGTTTCCTCATTAATTGGACCTGCTGTTGCTGCTTTGTACCCCTTAATGCCAGCATAAACAATTGCTGAACAGACTGTGTCTGTGTCTGGTGCCTTATGGCCGATTACATAAATATCGCTCATCTTTTCCCTCCTAAAAAAATTTTTTTAAAATTGTAAAATTTTGACAATTTCATACTTAAAATGTCAAGGAAAGAGCCATTAAAATTTAAAATAGAGTTATTAAAGCTTTTCAAGTAATTTTCTTACTGATATTTTTAGTTCTGGATGAACAAAATCAGGTGCAATTTCGCAAAGAGGTTTTAATACAAAATCTCTTTCATGCATCAGTGGATGGGGTATGGTTAGTTCATCACTTTTGAAAATCAAGTCATCATAGAATATTATGTCAATATCTATAATTCTGGGTCCATATCTCACAGTTTTCTTTCTCCCAATCTTCTTCTCTATTTTTTTTATCTCTTTTAACAATTCAAGAGGCTCCAAAGAAGTCAGGCATTCAAGTGCCTGATTTAAAAACTCAGGCTGTTCAGTATATCCCCAGGGCGAAGTATTATACAGAGAAGACTTTTTTGAAATCATTAACCCGCAGGCTTTCAGTTCATTTATAGCATTATCAATATTTTTTCCCCTGTTCCCTAAATTTGAACCAAGCAAAAGATAAACCTTATGCATAAAAGATATTTTAATGGTATAATTAGAAAAATTCTATAGTAATTTAATTGATAATTAAAGGGACAAAAAAACTTTAAATATTAATTAATAATTTATGCCACTTGAAATTGAATTTAGCAAACATTCATTATTAAAAATAGATATACTGAAATCTCATGGGATTGAGATAACTAAAGAAAAAATTGAAGAAATTATCAAAACTCCTGATAAAATAGAATTAGGATATAAGGAAAGACTAATAGCTCAGAAGGTTATTGATGAAATCCATGTTCTCAGAGTTGTTTATGAATCCAGTTCAGAAAAGATTTATGTAGTAACAGTTTATCCGGGAAGGAGGTTAAGGTATGAGAAAGATTAGGTACAGTAAAGATGTTGACGCTCTTTTGATAGAACTTTCTGATAAACCTATAGACTATGCAGAAGAAGAAGGACAAATAATTATTCATTTTTCAAAAGATGGAGAACCAGTTCTTTTGGAAATACTTGATGCAAAAGATTTTATTCTGAATTCTCTTTCAAGCGTTGTAAAAGAAAAAGTAATAGCTATTCCATAAGAAAATAGACCATTAAGAATTTGTTGTGGTATATACAAAATGAAAAGATCACTGATGCTGCTCAATTAATAACGGTCAGATTCCTCGCCTTCGGCTTGGAATGACATATAGAGGTAATTGAAAAATTTTAGGGCTTGTAATTTATTGAATTTCAATAGGTTACAAGTTTTTGAGGAAGTCTCATAACCAAAAAGGAGGTTTTCATGCTTAAGGCAAAGGTAAAATGGACTGGTGGTTTACAGTTTGTGGGACAGTCTGGAACAGGTCATGCAATTGTTATGGATGGAAGTCCTGATTATGGTGGTGAAAACTCTGGAATGCGTCCAATGGAGCTTTTGCTTGTGGGTTTGGGTGGTTGCAGTGGTATGGATATTGCTTCAATTCTTGCAAAGAAAAAGCAGGATGTAAGAGGCATAGAGATAAATGTAAATGGCAAGCAGCCTGATGAATATCCAAAAAGATTTACAGAAATAGAAATAGAGTTTATTGTGAAGGGGAAAAATTTATCAGAAGAGGCAGTAAAAAGGGCTATTCAGCTTTCAATGGAAAAATACTGTTCTGTTAAGGCAACGCTTGAACATTCAGCAAAAATTATTCATTCATACAAGATAGTTGAGGTGGATTAACTGCGTCCGTATTTGTAATAGGCTGCGCAGCTTCCTTCAGAACTTACCATACAGGCGCCAACAGGATTTTCCGGAGTGCATATTTTCGCAAATAAGGGGCATTCGGTTGGTAGTTTAACACCTCTTAAAACAAGCCCACATTTACATCCCTGTGGTTCTCTTACTTTAATCCCTGAAATACTGAATATTTTTTGAGCATCTCTATAAGCATATTTTTCTTTTAGCTTAAGCCCGCTTTTTGGGATTATTCCAATGCCACGCCAGTTACTGTCAGCAGGTTCAAAGTATCTGTTTATAAATTCAATTGCTTTAGGATTTCCATCTGGTTTCACCGCATCCTTGTATTGTATCTCAACCTTTGGTTCATTATCCGAGATTTGTTTTAATAGCATTGCGATTGCATGAAGAATATCGTCAGCATCAAATCCTGTAATTACGCATGCTTTTTTATACTGTAAAGGAATGAACTCATAAACTTTGCTACCGATTATTGTGCTTACATGCCCTGGAAGAATAAAACCATCAAGTTTAAGCTCCTCTGTATTTACAAGGACTTCTAATGCTGGAGGAACTAACTTATGCACAGAATAAATATAGAAATTTTCAATGTTTTTCCTGTCTGCCTCAAAAAGAGTACCAGCAATAAGTGGAGAAGTAGTTTCAAATCCTACAGCAAAAAAAACAATTCTTTTATTTTTATTGTTTTCAGCTATTTTTAAAGCATCAAGAGGGGAATAAACCATTCTTATATCAGCTCCTTCAGCTTTGGCTTTATACAGAGAACCATTACTTCCAGGGACTCTCATCATATCTCCAAAAGTTGTAAGAATAACATCAGGTTGTTTTGATATATAGAGCATTCTATCAACATCTTCAATCGGAGTTACGCATACAGGACATCCTGGTCCACTTAGTAGTTTTATATTTGAAGGTATCAGGCTTCTAATGCCATGCCTAAAAATTGAGACAGTATGAGTCCCACATACTTCCATTAAATTTATCTGTCTTTGGATTTTTTTTGAAAGTTTTTCAATGACTCCTATAAACTCTTTCAATTCATTCCTCCCTCTTCAAATATTTTATCTGTTAAATTTTTAACTTCTTTAAATCCGTATATATTAAAAGTATTTAATATCTTTTCAAGATTGTTTTTCCATTTATTAAATTCATTGACTCTTATTTCTTCTATCTTTTGCCAATCATTTAATATCAATGCTTTTTCAATTTGATGCATAGTAATTTTCAAAATTTTTTTCTGATATACTCCCTGTGACAGAATATATAATCCAAGAAGCTTTCTATCCTTTTCAATAAATGCTCTATGAACAGGTCCATTTTCAGATAAATCAGCAACAAAATCTTTAATTCCTCTCAGAATATGTTCGGTTTTAGAGGTGTCACAATATTTTATAATTTCATTCCACTGAAGAGTATTTTCTTTTTGTTCTGCAATCTCATGATAAAGCACGATTTTAGAATATTTATCAACAATATTTTTAAACTTTTCAAAGGGATATTTCCATTCATTGGGATTACCAAATTCTGATAAAATAATTTCGTATATCGCTCCTTTTTTACTAACCCAACTCTGTAAATTTTCCCATAACCTGTATTTTATATCAGTTAATCTTATAAAAATATTTTCCCCAATACTCATTCCGGGTGATGAGAAGATATCTCTTACAACTTCCTTATCAATAAAATAGACATTATAACCATCAATCTTTTCAAATCTATGTATTGAACCAATAAAAAAGCTCGGTTTCATAAATAAAGCATATCCTGCGCCATAAACAAAACCATTTTTTACAGTAATACTATTTATATCATCAATATCAAAGGGAGAGTAAAAATTGCCATTAATTTTAATTGGGATTAATTTAGCATTCTCAAGCTCTTTCCATCTTTTTTCTTTTTTTTCAATCCAGGGGAATATTTCCTCATTTTTTATATTTTCCCATGGTTCAAGCTCTCTTTCAATTTTAAAGAGTTCTCTAAGACGCAAAAGTAACGTACAGATTGAAAAGTATCCCCAATAATTAGCATCTGAAACATCACAATTATATTTAACAGTATTAAAAAATTCAGGATTTAACATAGTTTTATCATATCATATTAGCAGGTTTTTCTTGAACAAATAGGTTACTGTGGTTTAACATACAAATATGGTTAAAATTTTAGAGAAAATTTTTGGCACAAAAAATGAGAGGGAGCTTAAGAGGTACTTTACAATTGTTGAAGACATAAACAGATTGGAGAGTCAGATATCCTCTCTTTCAGATGAAAAACTAAAGCAAAAAACAGATGAATTCAGAGAAAGACTTGCCAAAGGTGAAAGCCTTGATGACATTTTAAAAGAAGCTTTTGCAGTTGTTCGTGAAGTTGCAAAGAGAACTCTTGGAATGCGACATTTTGATGTTCAACTTGTTGGTGGACTGGTTTTGCATGAAGGCAAAATTGCTGAGATGAAAACAGGTGAAGGTAAAACCCTCGTTGCAACTCTTGCTGCCTATTTAAATGCCTTAGAAGGCAAGGGTGTACATATTGTAACTGTAAATGATTATCTTGCCAGAAGAGATGTTCAATGGATGGGAGCAATATACAATTTTCTTGGATTAAGTGTTGGTGTAATTCAGCCGGATGCTTCATTTCTTTATGATCCTAATTACAGATTACCTGATAGACGTTTTGATAGACTTCGTCCTTGCAGTAAAAAAGAAGCTTATCTTGCAGATATAACTTATGGAACGAATAATGAATTTGGATTTGACTATCTCAGAGATAATATGCGATACAGCATAGGTGAACTATGTCAGAGAGAACTTAATTATGCAATTGTTGATGAGGTTGACAGCATTCTTATAGATGAAGCAAGGACACCCCTTATTATCTCAGGTCCATCAGAAGAATCAACAGATATTTATTATGCTGTAAACAGAATTATTAAATATTTAAAGCCTGAAAATGACTTCAAGATTGACGAAAAACTTAAAACAGTTGTATTGACTGAGCAAGGCTCTCAAAAGGCTGAAAAACTTCTCGGAATAGATAATTTATATAATCCTTCAAATATACAGGTTGTTCATCATATAAATCAGGCAATTAGAGCTCACTATTTCTTTAAAAAAGAGGTTGATTACGTTGTTAAGGATGGAAAGATCGTCATAGTTGATGAATTCACAGGAAGACTTTTAGAGGGAAGACGCTGGTCTGATGGACTGCATCAGGCAATAGAAGCAAAAGAAGGCTTAAAAATAGAAGCAGAGAATCAAACCCTTGCAACAATAACATTTCAGAATTATTTCAGAATGTATAAAAAACTTGCAGGAATGACAGGAACTGCTGATACTGAAGCATCAGAGTTTGCAGAGATATATAATCTTGAAGTTGTTGTTATTCCAACGCATAAACCAATGATAAGAGAGGATTATCCAGATGCAGTATATAAAACAGAAAAAGCAAAATATGAGGCTGTTGTAAAAGAGATTGAAGAATGTTATAAAGTTGGGAGACCTGTACTTGTTGGAACAACGTCAATTGAGAAATCTGAATTAATAAGTAAAATGCTCAAGAAAAAAGGAGTTCCTCATAATGTTCTCAATGCCAAATACCATGATAAAGAAGCCGAAATAGTAGGTCAGGCAGGAAGAATTGGCGCTGTGACAATTGCTACAAACATGGCAGGTAGAGGAACAGATATACTTCTTGGTGGAAACCCGGAATTTCTTGCAAGAGAAATGCTTGCGGGAAAGGACTATACAGAAGAGGAATACAAAAAAGCTTTAGAAAAAGCGAAAGAAATCTGTAAAGAAGAACATGACAAAGTTGTATCCCTTGGAGGATTGCATATTATTGGAACAGAAAGACATGAATCCCGTAGAATTGACAATCAGCTAAGGGGTAGGGCAGGTAGACAGGGTGACCCTGGGTCATCAAGGTTTTATCTTTCTCTTGAAGATGAACTATTAAGGCTTTTTGGAGGAGAAAGACTTCAGAGTCTTATGCATTTTTTAAAGATTGAAGATGATACTCCCATTGAAAATAAAATGGTTTCAAAAGCCATTGAGAACGCTCAAAAAAGAGTTGAGGCTCACAACTTTGATATAAGAAAACATTTACTTAAATATGATGATGTAATGAATAGTCAAAGGAAGGAGATTTATTCTTTTCGTAAAGAAGTATTAGAAAGTGATTCTTTAAAAGATAAAGTTTTTGAACTTCTTGAGATAGAAATTGATGAAATGGTTGATTTTTATTTAGCTCAAGAAAGTGAAGGAGTTGAAAAATTAAAAGAACAGCTAAGTGCAAGATTTGATATAGAAGTTGATTTAAGCAACAAATCAAAGGATGAGATAAAGGAATATTTACTTGAAAAACTTAGAGAAGCTTATGAAAAGAAAGAGCAAAAAATTGGACAAGAACTTATGCGTGATGTGGAAAAGATGATTTTCCTTCATGTAATAGATACAAAATGGAAGGACCATCTCTTAGGAATAGACCATATAAAAGAAGGAATAGGTTTAAGAGGATATGCTCAAAGGGATCCTCTTGTAGAATATAAAAAAGAGGCATTTGAACTTTTTGAGGAAATGTCAAGAAATATTATATCAGACATCCTTACAAGGCTGTTTAAGATTCAGATAAAAGAGGAATCTCAGGTCAAAGTAGCAAGGGCTCAAAAAATTCAGAGAAGTGACGGAGATGGTGCACGCCGTCCTGTAGAAAAACCTAAAAAAATTGGACGCAATGACCCATGTCCTTGTGGAAGCGGGAAAAAATATAAAAAATGCTGCGGTAAAAATAGTTAATCTTTAATTTCCACTGGTTTATCTCTTTCTTTATCAACAATACATAAAAATCCAAAAGGTTCTTTATAGGGATTTAAAAGTTGATGAATTTCATTTGGTGCAATATAGGCTATATCAAGATATTTTAAAACTTTATATTTATTTCCTAATCTAATCTTACCCTTACCCTTAAGGCATATAACAACATGAGCATGCTTATGATACTCCAAAGAAGAGCATCCTCCTTGAGCTATTTCAAAATATCTCACCTCAAACTTAATTGCATTGCTTGCTATAAGGGGAAATCTTTCAATTAAAGCCCAGTTTCCAGATTTATCTTTATAAGGAATGCTTTTTATCGTATTCCATTGATTGTTTTTAAATCGTATAATTTTATTTTTTGATAAATTTTTTTTATTTTGAATATCACAAAAATTGTTTTGCTTTTTTATCTTTTCCATGTTATATAATTATAATCCAAAATTGAAAATAATAAAAATTCTAAAATAAAAAGGAGGGGATTATGTTTGAAAAGCTGGTGAATTTTTTTAATTCTTTCTCGTTGAGTAAAAAAGTCTTTATTCTTGCTGTTATCTCAATCCTTATTGTTTATTCTATTGTGGCATTGGTTATTTATCTTCAAACAAAATCCAAAATTGAGTATTATAATATTGAATCACTGAAGAGAGAAGTAGGACTTATCAAAGAGCAGATTAGTTGTTTTGATGAGACTGCAAAGGATTCAGCAGAAAAATTTATGAAGATTTTCCAAAGCATGGCTCCAGGCATTAAACCTAATAATGATGTATGTGATAAATTCACTTCATTGACAGGTGGTTCAGTAGCAACAATTTTTGAGAAAAAAGGAGATGACTTTTTAAGAATTGCTACATCTCTTAAAAAAGAAGATGGAACAAGAGCGGTAGGAACAACACTTGATAGAAATCATCCTGCTTATCCTTTGCTTCTTAAAGGTGAAACTTATGTTGGGAAAGCAACTCTTTTTGGTAAAGATTACATGACCAAGTATGTTCCTGTTAAAGATTCTTCAGGTAATGTAGTGGGTGTATATTTTATAGGATTTGATATATCAAAGACAATGAAGCATCTAAAAGATTTTATTCGCTCTATCAAAGTTGGTAAAACAGGATATATGTATGTTCTTGATACATCTGAAAAAAATAAAGGTACACTAATTGTTCATCCTGCTTTAGAAGGAAAGAATATTCTTGATAGCAAAGATGCCAAGGGAAAAGAGTTTATAAAAGAAATGGTACAAAAGAAAGAAGGTTTAATTTATTACCCATGGAAAAATCCAAATGAAATATTTGCAAAGGAAAAAGTTGTTGCTTATACTCATTATCCTGCATGGAACTGGTTAATTGGTTCAGGGACATATGTGGATGAAATAGCAAGCGAAGTCGCAACTATAAGAAATGTAATGTGGATAGTAAATATTCTTGGTGCTATTTTAGTATCCTTACTTATATTATTTGTCACGCAGAGGTCTTTAAAACCATTACCTGATATGGCATATAAGCTTGAGGATGTAGCAAGAGGAGACTTTAGTAAAATAGGTTTTGGAAAAGGCTACAGAAACAGAAAAGACGAGATAGGACTTATTGCAAGAAGCATAATTAAAGTTGAAGAATTTACTCAGGCATTGGTTAAAGAAATAAAAAGTTCAGCTACAATGGTCAATAGTGTTATAGGATCCTTAGAGCAAAACATTGATAATGTAAAGACTAAGACAGATGAGCAGACAGCTCAGGCACATCAGATTGCTACCGCTGCTGAGGAGATGAGTCAGACAATTACTGATATTGCTAAAAATGCAGCCAGTGCTTCTGACCTTGCAAATGAGTCAAGAAATGTTTCAAATGAGGGTGTTGCCCTTTCTGATAGTGCCATGAAAACAGTTCAATCTGCAAATAAATCAACAGTACAGTTAAAAAAGACAATGGATGCTTTAAATAGCAGAGTTGAAGAGATTGGTGATATCGTAACAGTTATTAAAGACATAGCAGACCAGACAAATCTTCTCGCCTTAAATGCAGCAATTGAAGCAGCAAGAGCAGGCGAGCAGGGTAGGGGCTTTGCAGTTGTTGCTGATGAGGTAAGAAAACTTGCTGAAAGAACAATCAAAGCAACAGATGAAATAACAGAAAAAATTACAGCTGTTCAGAACGAATCCCGTGAATCCCTTAAAAGCATGGATATTACTGCAAAGGAAGTTGCAGAGGCTTTAAAGTCTTTAAATGAAGTGAAAAAATCTCTCAACAAAATTGCTGATTTTTCCCAAAAAGTTAAAGACTCTATTACACAGATTGCAACGGCAACTGAAGAACAATCCTCAGCCAGTGAAGAGGTAGCGCGTTATGCAGAACGTTCAAGTGCACTTGCACAGGAAGTTAAAGGAACAACAGAAATGGTAGTTCAGGAAGTTGAGAATCTCAATGATGTGATACGGAAACTTACAGATTCAATAAAAGGTGTGAAAATATAATTGCGAGTAGCAAAACTTTATAAGTTTGGAGATATAAGAATAGAAGAAATACCCTTACCAGAACCTTCACCAAAAGAGGCTCTGGTAAGGGTAAAAGCATGCGGAATATGCTCTGGTGATGTAATGCCTTGGTATATTGAAAAGAAAGCACCTTTAGTTTTAGGACATGAGATTTCAGGAGAGATTATAAAAATTGGAGATAAAATTAAATCAGAAATATCTTTGAAAGAAGGAGACAGAGTGGCGGTTCATCATCATGCGCCATGTATGAGCTGTTTTTTCTGCAAAAGAGGTGACTTTGTTCAGTGCGAAACATGGAAAAAATCAAAGATTATTCCTGGAGGACTCGCTGAATACATAGTTGTTCCAGAAGTTAATTTAAAAAATGACACTTTAAGGCTTCCTGATTCAGTATCCTTTGAAGAAGGAGCACTTGTTGAACCAGTTGCATGTGTTGTTAAGTCTTTAAAAAGAGCAAACATAAAAAAAGGTGATACTATAGTTGTAATCGGACTTGGCGTAATGGGTCAAATACATATAATGCTTGCTAAAGAATTTGGTGCTGAGAGAGTTATTGGGGCAGATATGGTAAGTTTTAGGCTTAAAAAAGCTTTACAAGCTGGTGCTGATTATGTAATTGATGTTTCACAGAAAAATATTTATGAAGAAATAAAAAAAATAACAGATGGACTAATGGCTCAAGAAGTAATTGTTGGTCCAGGAAATGTAAATTTAATTACGGATTCTTTGAAACTTGTTTCACGGGGTGGTACGCTTTTAATATTTACTCCAACACCACCTGAAGAAAAATTAAGTTTCTCTGTAAATGATATTTACTTTAATGATATAACTATTACCACAAGTTATTCATGTGGCTCTGATGATATGAAAAGAGCATTAAATTTTATAGAAACTGGTATAGTGCGTTCTAATTTGCTTATTACTCACAGATTCAAGCTTAACGAAACTAAAAAAGCATATGATATTACAGCACTTGCCAAAGATTCCCTAAAATGCATGATATTATTTTAATTAATTGAATTTTTGTCTGTTAATTAGATTGCTAAACTGTATTGCTGAATGTCTTTTAAATAGTTTTGCCTGTAATTTTGAATTATATTTTTATTTCCGTAATATTTACCATTAATTGTTATAAAATGCTTTGCTCTTTTTATTACAACTCCAAGATTAATCAATCCATCAAGTGTTAACATTGTATTTTTTCTTTCTTTTAAAATCCTTTTTGCAGAAGTAGGTCCTATTCCTGGAACTCTAAGAAGTGTTTCAAAAGAAGCTTTTTGAATTTCAACAGGAAATAAATTAATATTTTTTAACGCCCAATCAAGTTTGGGGTCTATTTTTTCATCTAAATAAGGCTTTTCATCTGAAACTATTTCTTCTGTATGAAATCCATAATATCTTATGAGCCAGTCAGCTTGATAGAGTCTATGTTCTTTAAGAAGTGGCGGCTTTGAAATCTGAGGAAGTCTCGGATCATCATTTACTGGAATATATGCTGAGTAGTAAACTCTTTTAAGTCTACTGTTATTTCTATAAAGATTTTCAGATAGTTTAAGAATTTGATAATCTGTATCCGGGGTGGCTCCAACAATTAATTGAGTTGTCTGACTTTTTGCACCTTTTGGCTTACTTTCAATAATTTTATTAATCTTTTCAATTGCATTAACAATAGAAAGCAATCTTTTTTCTGGAGCAATTAATGAAAGAGATTTTTCAGTTGGTAATTCTAAATTTATGCTTACTCTATCTGCTAATGTGATTGCTTCAGTGATGGCTGTTTCATCAGAATCTGGAATAATTTTTAAATGAATATAACCCTTAAATTGATATTTTGTTCTTAAAATTTTAACCGTATCTACCATCATTTCCATTGTTTTATTGGGATTACCAATTATTCCAGAACTTAAAAAAACTCCTTCAATCTGTTTTTTCTTATAAAATTCATAAGCAATTTTTGCAAATTCTTCAGGTTTTAGAACTGTTCTTGGAATATCGTTTCTTTTTCTATTTATGCAATAAGCACAATCATTTACACAAAAATTTGTAAGTAATACTTTAAGAAGAGCGACACATCTTCCATCAGATGTCCATGTGTTATGTATTCCAAATTTAGAAAAACTTTCTTTTTTTGAAAAATTTTTTCTATCAAATGATGGTGAACAAGAAACATCAAATTTTGCACCATTTGCAAGAAGGGATAGTCTTTCGTAGATATCAGGGGTTTTTTTTACAATCATTTCAATTTATATATTAACATTTTTTAGGTTTTTTATTGACTAAAATAATCTTTTGCTGGTAAAGTATTTATTAAAATTCTAAAAAGAGAGGAGGGGAGAAACTGGATGCCCTCTGTAAATGTTAGGGATATGGATTCATTTGAGGCAGCGCTGAAAATGTTTAAAAAGCAGTGCGAAAGAGAAGGAATACTTTCTGAAATTAAAAAAAGAGAACATTATGAAAAGCCAAGTGTTAAAAGAAAGAAAAAAGTTCTTGCTGCCAGAAAAAAATTAGCAAAAAAAATGAAAATGTTATCAAGGTAATTTCTGTCTACTAATATGCGGGAGATTCTGTGAAAGCAGAATCTCCTCAATTTTATTTGATAACCAGGAGGATTCATGAAACTGATAGAGCTATATAAAAAAGCCATTCAAACAGGAATTGAAAATGATCCAAGAGGTAAAGAAGTAGTTTTAAAAGAACTTGAAAAAAGAAAAAAGGATTATGAGGGAATTCCTGATAAGAAAAAAGAATTTTTTGATACAGAATCTCTTGAAAATCCTTATAGCGATTCAAGAATTCTCTTTGGTACAGGTGATGAAGAGATAAAGACAATAATTGCTGGAATAGATATGGAAGTAGGGGAATTGGTTTTAGCGGATTCTTTAAGAAAAAATGGCACTCAGGTAGATTTAGTTCTCTCACATCATCCCGAAGGCGGAGCTTATGCACGACTTTTTTCTGTAATGTATATGCAGGCAGATATTCTTGGAAGATTTGGTGTCCCAATAAATATAGCTGAAAGCCTAATGGAAGGTAGAATAAAGGAAGTAGAAAGAAGATTAATGCCTGTTAATCATACAAGAGCTGTGGATGCAGCAAGATTACTCAATATACCTTTTATGTGTCTGCATACACCAGCAGATAATATGGTTGCTACATATTTACAAAAACTTTTTGATGAAAAGAAACCTTATACATTGGACGATGTTATAGAATTACTTTTAGAGATTCCTGAATACAGAGATGCAGAAAAAAATAATGCAGGACCTAAAATTCTCATTGGAAGTAAAGAAAGAAAAGCAGGAAAAATATTTGTAGATATGACAGGTGGAACAGAGGGCTCAAAAGATATCTTCCAGAGCATGGCTTTAAGTGGTATAAATACAGTAGTTGCTATGCATTTAAGTGAAGACCATCGTAAAGAAGCAGAAAAAAATCATATAAATGTAGTTATTGCTGGACATATAGCCAGTGACACTGTTGGACTAAATTTACTTCTTGATAAAATAACTGAAGGGGAAGATATCAAAATTTTAGAATGTTCTGGATTTAAACGTATTAAAAGGCATTAAGCCTTTGGAATGGATTATCAGAAAGTTTTAGAAGAGATAAAACACAGATTAGATATAGTAGAACTTATTTCTGAATACATAGATTTAAAAAAAACAGGTCAAAATTATAAGTCTCTTTGTCCTTTTCATTCAGAAAAAACTCCTTCATTTTTTGTAAACCCTTCAAAACAAATTTTCCATTGTTTCGGATGCGGAAAAGGCGGCGATATTGTCACTTTTGTGATGGAATATGAAAAAGTAAGCTTTCTTGAAGCTATCTCAATTCTTGCCCAAAAAACAGGTTTAGAATTTGAATCTGTAAAAAAAAGTGTATCTCATATTTCCAAAGAAAGGCTTTATGCAATATACGAGAGTGCTACACGTTATTATATGAAACAGTTGAACAATTCTGAAAACGCCAAGCAATATCTTATAAAAAGAGGAATTAATCAAAAAACTATAGAAATTTTTCAAATTGGATATGCTCCTGCAGAAAAAAATTCTTTATATAATTTTTTAAAAGAGAAAAATTTTGATGATATCTTAATTAACTCATCCAGACTGGTTAGCAACTCTTATGATTTTTTCAGAAACAGAATTATTATCCCAATTCATGATTTAACAGGTAGAGTTATAGGATTCGGAGGAAGACTGATAGATTCATCATCTGAACTCCCAAAGTATATTAATTCTCCAGATACGCCGATATTTAAAAAAGGAGAAAATCTTTTTGGATTATGGCATTCAAAACAACACATTAGAGAAAAAGGATATGTAATTGTAGTGGAAGGATATATGGATGTAATCCTCTGTCATCAATATGGATTTAAAAATGTAGTTGCTCCTTTGGGAACTGCTCTTACCCAAGAACAGTTAGAAAAAACAAAAAGAATTTTGAATAATTTAAAAAAATTCACCAATAAAATATTATTAATATTTGATGGAGACGAAGCCGGAATTCATGCCGCACAAAGATCATTATTACCACTTTTTTATGGTGGTTTTATAGCCAAGATAGTTTTATTACCTGAAAAAGAAGACCCAGCCAGTTTTTTACAAAAATATGGAGATAAAGCATTCAAAAATTATATTTCAAAAGCTCTGTCTCCTATTGATTTAATTATAAAAACCTATCCAAAAAATAAATTAAATGAAGGAATTCATAGTTTTCTTAATAGTTTAAGCTATCTCAAAGACCTAATTTATAGGGATGAGCTTTTAAAAGAACTTTCAGAAAAAACGGGCATTAATGAAAAGACCCTCAGAGATGAACTTAAGCAAATTGTTCATAATAAAAACTTTAAAAAAGAAAAAATTAATATTAAAAATTATTTAGTCTCTAAAGAAGAAGAAATTCTTCTTCGTATAGCATTATCTTATCCTGAAAAAATCAATTATATATTGCAAAAAATTAATATTGAAGATTTTGAAGTGACGATAATAAGGAATATTTTTTCTAAAATAGAAGAGTTACAAAAATATGGTCAATTTTCATTGAATAAACTTTTAAATATAATTGATGAAGAAGAAAAGACATTTATTTCAAAATTGATTATGACTTCTGAAATTGATGAAGAGTTAATAATGCAAAATATGAATGATTGTCTTAAAAGTCTTGCTATTAAATCTATTGATAAAAAAATCAAAAAAATTGCAAAATCAGGAGATGAAAAAACTCTTCAGGAACTAATTAGAATGAAAAAAAATATTATAAAAAATCACAATGGATAAAAGTAAGAATTTTTCAGAGGAACTTGCAGAAAAAGATCAAATAGTGAATAAAACTTCACCAACCTATGATTCTTTAAACCTTTATTTTAAGTGTATTAGTTCATTTCCGGTTTTGTCAAAACAGGAAGAAAAAAATCTTGCCAAAACTATAACTGATAAAAAAATGGAGCTCATAAAAGAACTGCTTCATATACCTTTTGTTCAGAAAAAAATTTATGAATTAAGTAATGTCTTTTCAAAAAATCCTGAAAAAGCTAAAGAAATGCTGGATGATGAAGAAGAGATTGATATTGAACAAATTAAGGAAAGATTTATTAAAGTTTCAGAAAACATAAAAAAAATTATGAGAAGGAAAAAAACTACAAAAGAATTTTTGAAAAAAATTTTTGATATTCCCTTAAGAGATGAGTTAACAAATATGTTTGTAGAAGAACTTGATAAATTCAGAAGAGAAATTATAAAAGGTGAGAATTTACAGCCTATTACAGGGATGACAAATGAAGAATTTCTTGATCATTTTATGACTATAAAAAAGATATTCAATGAATTTACTGAGGCTAAAAATAAGATGATAGAATCAAATCTTAAACTTGTTGTAAGCATTGCTAAAAAGTATACAGGAAGAGGATTAAATCTTGAGGATTTAATTCAGGAAGGGAATATAGGACTTATGAAAGCAGTTGAAAAATTTGAATATAAAAAAGGATTTAAATTCAGCACATACTCAACATGGTGGATAAGACAATCAATCAATAGAGCAATTGCAGAACATTCAAAAACAATTAGAATTCCTGTGCATGTCATAGATAACATATGCAAAATAAATAAAATATATCGTGAGTTATATCAAAATTCTGAAAATGAACCCGATATTGAAGAAATCTCATTAAATTTAAATATACCGAGCGATAAAATTGCAGATTTTCTTGCAATAAGTAAAGAACCTGTATCAATAGACATGTCACTCAGAGATGATGATTCTTTGCTAAAAGAGTTTATAGAAGATATGAATTCTCCGAATCCCTATGAAGAAGCATTACATGATGATCTAAAACATTTAATTGAAAAAGTTTTTTCTTTATTGAGTAAAAGAGAAAAAGAAATATTGATGAGAAGATACGGAATAAATGAAGAAAAACCAAAAAGTCTTGATGAAGTTGGTAAGGAATTCTCAGTATCAAGGGAACGTATAAGACAGATTGAATTAAGAGCAATGAGAAAATTAAAACGGTTATGCAGGCTCAAATGGTTGCGGGAGTTTATTAGAGAATCTTGACTAATCTGCCTTTGTAAGGTTATAGTAATTTTGTAGCAAGTATTTAAAGGGCCCATAGCTCAGCTGGCCAGAGCTACCGGCTCATAACCGGTTGGTCCCAGGTTCGAATCCTGGTGGGCCCATATTTTATAAGGAGAAATGCAACGTGAGTGAGGAATTAAACACTCTTATAAAGTTACAAAAAATTGATTCTCTTATCATTTCTTTAAAACAAAAACTTGAAATAATTCCTCTGGAAATTAAAAAACTTGAAGAAAAAATACAAGAAATTGATAAACAGTTTGAAAATGAAAAGAAAAAAATTATAAATTTAGAAAAAAATAAAAAAGAAAAGGAAAGAGAAATAGAGGATATAAATGAAAAAATAAAGAAACTAAAAGAAAAAACATCACAAATAAAAACAAATAAAGAATACCAAGCACTATTAAAAGAAATTGAATTGATTGAGGAAAATTTAAAAAAAGAAGAGGAAAACCTTCTTTTAATTCTTTATAATCTTGATGAAACCCAGAAAAATCTTAATGAAGTTAAATCAAATCTTGAATTAAAGAAAAAAGAGATAGATGAACAGAAAAAAGAATTGGAAAAAGAAAGAAATATTATTAATCAAAAAATTGAAGCCCTTAAAGAAGATAGAAAAAAATTAATAAATGAATTGCCCCCAGAATTTTATGAAGAATATAGAGAATTGATGAAAAAACATAAAGGACTGGCAGTTGTTGAGGTAAAAAACTTCATCTGTCAAGGTTGTTTTCTTCATATACCTCCCCAGCTTTATGTAGAAATAAAAATAAATCAATCCATTTATCACTGTCCTCAATGTGGACGATTTCTTTACTACAAACCTGAAGAAAAATTAGAGGAAGCTCAGGTTCAGTCTTAAATGAAAGCAAAGATTTACTGCGACGGTGCCTCGCGAGGAAATCCTGGAGATGCTGGTATCGGGTGTGTAATTATTTTTGATAACAAAAAAGTAGAAATCTCAGAATATATTGGTAAAACTACCAATAATGTAGCAGAATACACAGCATTAATTAAAGGACTGGAAGAAGCATTAAGACAAAAGGCACAGGAAATAGAGATTTTTTCAGATAGCGAACTTCTTGTCCATCAAATAAATGGAATTTATAAAGTTAGAAACAAAAATTTGGTTCCACTTTATGAAAAAGCTAAAAAACTTCTGAGTAACTTTAAAAAATATCAGATATTTCATATCTATAGAGAAAATAATTTTATAGCAGACAAACTCGCTAAAGAAGCTTCATGGAAATCAAAAAAATAAGATGTAATTTCTGCGGATTTTTAAAGAAAGGACTTGTTTTAAAACACTATAATTTAAAAGTCTGCTTAGAATGTTTTCCTGCTTTTTTTAAAAAAAGAGTTCAAGAAACAATAGAAAAATTCAAAATGTTTAGTAAAAAAGATAGTATTTTAATTGCTGTTTCAGGTGGAAAAGATAGTATGAGCATTCTTAAAGCACTAAAAGATATGGAATATAATATAAAGGCATTGCACATAGATGTTGGAATAGGAGAAGTTTCAAAAAAATCAAAAGAGTTTGTTCAAGAATTCTGTGAAAAAGAAGATATTCCATTAAAAACTATAAAATTACAGGAAGAAATTCAGTTACCACTTAAAGAACTATCAAAAATATCAAAAAGGCCTATTTGTGCAGTATGCGGAATGCTCAGAAGATATATTTTAAACAGGGAATCCTCAGGTCAAACAATTGTAACAGGTCATACTCTTAATGACGAAGTCGCTTTTATTTTGAAAAACATGATTTTTTGGAACGATGAACTTCTTGCAAGAATCTATCCTGTTTTGCATGAAAAAGAAGGTTTTAGTAGAAAAGTTAAACCCCTTTGCCTTATTACAGAAGAAGAAACCAGATTTTTTTGTGAAACTTTATCTATAAAATATATTGACGAACCATGTCCATATAAATCAGAAGTTTATGAATTATTTAAAAAAGTTGTTTATGAAATAAATTATGACTTTCCAGGTTCAATTATAGGATTTTATAAAGGCTATTTAAAAAGAGCAAAAAGATTCTATCCAGAGAATATAAACAATATATCTCTTCAGTCATGTAAAAATTGTGGATATATGACAATTTCTGAACTGTGTAGCATTTGCAGACTTAAAGAAAAGTTGTTACAATATAAACATGGATGAAGTTTTAAAGGCAGTAAAAGAGAGAAGAAGCGTCAGATCTTTTCTTAAAAAAGATATCTCCGAAGATTTAGTCAAAAAGCTCATTGAAGCCTTAATATGGGCACCTTCTGCTGGTAATCTTCAGGCAAGGAAGTTCTATTTTGTAAAGAATAAAGAAATGAAAATTAAGCTCGCTCAGGCAGCATTAAGTCAGATGTTCATTGCAGATGCTCCTCTTGTTATTGTTGGATGCATAGACAAAGAAAAAATCTATCCAAGATATGGAGAAAGAGGTGTAAATCTTTATGCAATTCAAGATGTTGCCTGTAGTATTACAAATGCTATGCTTGTAGCACATGAAAATGGTCTTGGTACTGTATGGGTAGGAGCTTTCAGAGAAGAAGAAGTTTCAAAAATTTTAGAATTACCAAAACATTTAAGACCTGTCGTAATTATGCCTGTTGGTTATCCAGGTTATGTACCTTCAGTTCCTCCAAGAGTTTCAATTCATGAGGCTATAGAGTTTATTGAATGAAAAATTTTCTTTTAGTTGCTATAGAAGCTGCAAAGCAAGCAGAAAGTGTTATTAAAAATAGAATTGGCACAATTTCAAAGGAAGAAATAACACAAAAGAGCATTTCAGACTATGTCACAAAAGTTGATGTTCAATCAGAAAAAATAATAGTTGAGTGCATAAAAAAACAGTTTCCAACACATCAGATAATGTCTGAAGAATCATCAAATGACTATAAAAAAGCAGAATACCTATGGATAGTTGATCCTCTTGATGGAACAACAAATTTTATTCATGGATTTCCTGTCTTTGCAATATCTATTGCTCTAATGTATAAAGGAGAACTTGTTTTAGGAGTTGTTCATGACCCGATAAAAAATGAGACTTTTTATGCTGAAAAAGGCAGTGGTGCATTTTTAAATGAACAAAAAATTAAAGTATCATCAATGAAAGAGCCTGCTCTGAGTCTTATTGCCACAGGGTTTCCTTTCAGACATAAACAATACATTGATACCTATATAAAAATATTTCGCGAACTACTTTACTCGGTCAGCGATCTTAGAAGAGCTGGTGCTGCGGCAATTGACCTTGCCTATGTTGCATGCGGAAGAGTTGATGGATTTTTTGAATTTGCACTGAGTCCTTGGGATATTGCAGCAGGTGTAATCTTAATAAAAGAAGCTGGTGGAGTGGTTTCAGATTTTAAAGGAGAAAATGATTATTTAAAAACAGGGCATATAATTGCTGGTAATAGAGAAATTCATTTATTTTTGGTTGAAAAAATAAAAAAAGTTTTAGATTTTAAGTAAAATTTTTAATAAATTCTAAAACTTTTCTAACTCTTTCAGGAATATCAATATCTGGATTTTTTTCTTTTATTTTGAGCCATTTCCATAATCCAATAGGGCAGATTGTAGCAAAGCTTATTTTGAAATTCCGGCACACATCAGGACGGCTTTCATAAATTTTGCAAAATGCTTCTGTCCATTGATTTCCATTTTTTGATATGTTAACCAAATATGGACATTCTTGATTTTCTGCTTTCTTTTTTCCATCAAGAAGAGGTACAGCCCATTGATAACAACACTCAGCGCATCTAAGACATATAAAATTTTGTTCAACTGTCCCAAGAATTTCATTCAGTAATTTATCATTCAGACTCATATCTGTCCTCCAAAATGTTTAAAATATATTGAATGTCATCAGGCAAGGAAGCCTCAAACTGAAGAAGTTTTTCAGTTATTGGATGTATTAGTTCAATTTTATGAGCATGAAGCATCTGTCTTGACACAGGTATTTTTTTATTTCCTATTTCAATATATGTTTTTCTTCCATAAGTTTTATCTCCTATAACAGGATGTCCGATTGATGAAAAGTGAACTCTTATCTGATGAGTTCTACCTGTAAGAATTTTTACTTTCAAAAAAGTATAGTTTTTAAAATTTTTTATCACTTCCCACTCAGTTATTGCTTCTTTAGCTTTTTTTGATTTTATAGACATTTTTTTTCTATCATAAATTGCTCTTCCTACTGGAGTTGTTATTTTACCTGAACCTCTTAGTTGTCCATATACAAGAGCAAGATATTCTTTTTTTATTTCTCTTTTTTTAAAGGCTTCCACTAATTTATAATAAGTTTCATCATCCAATGCAACAACCATTACGCCTGATGTATCCTTATCAAGTCTATGAACAATTCCAGGTCTAAAAGGAGCACCAACATTTGCAAGCTTCTTTACATGATAAGCTAATGCGTTCATAAGTGTTCCATCAGGATGCCCTGCGCAAGGATAAACAACCATTCCAGCAGGTTTTGATAAGACAATTAAGTAATCATCTTTATAAATAACTTGAATTGGTATATTTTGTGGAATTAGTTTTTCAGAGTTTTCTAATTTCAGAGAAAATTCATCTGAAACTTCAATTAAATCATTAAATTTTATCTTATAACTCTTTGTTTTAACATAATTATTAACTTTTACAAACTTCTTTTCAATTGCTTCTTGAGCTTTTGCTCTACTTATATTTAATTTGTCAGAAATAAAAATATCAAGTCTTTTACCTTCATCAGCTTTTTCAGTCTGTAACAAAATGCTCATAACCCTAATTTTTCTTTTAAAAATTTTCCAGTATATGAATTTGGATTCAAAGCCACCTCTTCAGGAGTTCCTTTTGCTATTAGATAGCCTCCTGATGAACCACCCTCAGGTCCGAGGTCTATTATATAATCTGCACATTTTATTATTTCAAGGTCATGTTCAATAACTATAACAGTGTTTCCCATATCAACAAGCCTTTGAAGTATATTAAGCAGTCTTTCTATATCAACCATGTGTAGTCCAGTTGTAGGTTCATCAAGTATGTAAAGAGTCTTTCCTGTTGGCTTTTTACTCAGTTCTTTAGCAAGCTTAACTCTTTGGGCTTCTCCTCCTGAAAGTGTTGTTGCTGGCTGTCCAAGTGTTATATATCCAAGTCCTATATCTTCCATTATTTGGAGTTTTTGATTAAGCTTTGGTACAGCAGAGAAAAATTCAAGAGCTTCACTTACTGTCATTTGAAGCACTTCACTTATATTTTTCCCTTTATACTTAATTTGAAGTGTTTCTTCATTGTATCTTTTTCCTTTACAGTTGTCACAAACAACATAAACATCTGGTAGCAGATGCATCTTTATTTTTTTTATTCCATCACCTTGACAGGACTCACATCTTCCACCCAGAAGATTGAAGCTAAAGCGAGATTTTGAATATCCACGAACTCTTGCGTCTGGAAGAAGTGAAAAAAGTTCTCTAATTTCAGTCATAACTTGAGTATATGTAGCAGGTGTTGAACGAGATGTTCTTCCAATTGGAGATTGATCAACGCATACAACTTTGTCTATCTGTTCAATCCCCTCAATTGCTTTATAGTTACCAGGATAAACATTTGCATTATAAAGTTTTTTTACTAAAGCCTTATATAAAATTTCAAATATTAATGTGCTTTTACCAGAACCTGCAACACCTGTAACACATACAAATACTCCAAGAGGAATTTCAACATTTATATTTTTAAGATTGTAGGCTTGTGCTCCGATAATTTTTATAAATTTCTGAGATTTTCTTCTTTCTTCGGGTATTGAAATCTTGCTTGAACCTGTTAAATACTGAGCAGTAATTGAATTTCTACTTTTTAAGAGCTTATCAGGAGGGTATACTCCAGTTAGATATCCTCCATCTCTTCCTCCTCCTGGACCAAGTTCAACTACTAAATCAGCATTCATTATTGTACTTTCATCATGCTCAACAACAATAAGAGTATTTCCTCTTATTGAAAGTTCTTTCATGCTTTCTATGAGTTTTAAGCAATCTCTTGGATGAAGTCCTATGCTTGGCTCATCAAGAACATAAAGAACTCCACTTAAATGTGATCCGAGCTGGGTTGCAAGTCTTATTCTTTGGGCCTCCCCACCTGAAAGACTAAATGAAGGCCTATTTAAGCTTAAATACCCAACTCCAATTTTTTGGAGAAAATCAATTTTTATAAAAATTTCTTTTAGTATTCTTTCCGCGATTGGAGCGTTATAAGAAGAAAATTTTAATCCATATAAAAAATTTTTTAATTCATCAATTGAAAAGGTTGATAGCTCTGCTATGTTTTTTCCATTAATTTTTATTGCAAGACTTTCTTCCCTGAGTCTTGTGCCTTCGCAAAGTTTACAAGGAATTAAACTTAAAACATCTATTTCCTCCTCTTCTTCAATATTTTCATAACCCAATCCTTTACATCTCGGGCAAGCACCGTATTTGCTATTAAAAGAGAAAAGTCGTGGGTCAATGTCCGGTAAACTTATTCCACAATTGGGACAGGCAAGCACACTGCTAAAAATAATATCTCTATTTTCATTAACAATATTTACAACAACTGTCTGTGTATATTTCATTGCAAGTTCTAATGCTCTTTTTATTTGATTTTTGTATTTTTCTTTAACAATAATTCTATCAACAATGAGTTCAATCGTATGCCTTACATGTTTTTTTAGAGAAAATTCCTGTGTAAGTTCAACAATATTTCCATCAATTCTTGCCCTTATAAATCCTTCAGCTTTTGCTCTATCAAAAATTTCCTTATGTTCTCCTTTTTTTTCAATAACCACAGGTGCAAGAATCTGAATTTTAGTTCCTTCAGTCAAACTTAATATAAAATCAAGCATTTTATTTATATCCTGAGAAATAAGTCTTCTGCCGCATCTTGGACAGTAAGGTATTCCAATTTTAGCGTAAAGAAGTCTCAAATAATCGTAAATTTCGGTAATTGTTCCCACTGTTGAACGAGGACTTTTTGATATTGTTTTTTGGTCAACAGAGATTCCTGGTGAAAGTCCCTCAATAAAGTCAACATCTGGTTTTTGTAACTGATCAAAAATTGTTCTTAATTCTATTGGAAGACTTTGAAGGTATCTTCTATGGGCTTCTGCAAAAATCGTATCCATAGCAAGAGATGATTTTCCAGAGCCAGAAGGTCCTGTAATGACAATAATCTTATTTCTTGGAAGTATTAAATCAATATTTTTAAGATTGTGTTGTCTTGCTTTTTTTATTACAATGTTTTGCTGCATAGTTATTCTTTTTTGTATTCTTTTAACTCAGCAGTCACTCTTCCAACAGGAACTTTTGTCTCAATTTTTAGTGGAATTTTACTGTCATCTTTGCTGAGCCAGATAATAATGTCTCCTTTTCTTTTGAAAAGTCCTTCTGTATCAAGCAAAGGTTTTATAACAATTGCATCAATTTCTTTTTTATTTGATAATTCTATCTTTTCTTCTTTAATTGGTTGAACCTGGACAGTCGTAAACTTATTACTATCAAAAATATCTACTGATACAGGTTCTTTCAGGCTTATTGGTAATGTTCTAAGATAAAAAAATCCTGAAAGAACATCCATGAATACTTTATCTATTCCCTTGTGATATGTTGTATTATTTTTAAGGTGATTAATAAAGATTATTTCCTTCTGATTATAATCAAATATGGTTTCTTTATTGCCTCTATATTTACCTTCTACTTGAACTAATTTAAAGTGTTTCGGTTTACCATATTCTATTTTACTTTCCGCATGGTCATTTACATAGTAAAAATTTGAAATAAAGCTCGCTGATTTAACCATAGAAGTTATCGTAACCTCACTTGAATCTCCCTTAACAGAAACAATTGCTGAACCGACATAAATTCCCATCCAGTATATATCAAATTTCATTGACTCATTAATAAACCGATTAAAAGGATTATTTTTTATTTCAGATTGTATTTTTTCATTTTCTTGACTAAATTCGGTCTGAGAAGATTCTTCTGTATTTTTTGTAAAATTTTCAGGTTTAACATTTTCAGAAACTTTTTCATTATTATTTTCTTTTTTATCTAAGTTTTTTAATTGTTCTGTATTGGGAATAATTTTATGCTTCTCGCTTTCTTTTTTGCTTTCAAAGATATATGTATCTATAAAATCTGTAAAAGATAGATTCAACTGAATTTTACCAAGAGCCATCATTATACTTATATGAACAATTATTGAAATTAATATTCCTGCTATAATCCATTTGGGTTTCATAAAAATAGTATAACACTTAGTTGACCAATAGATTAAAACATATATAGAATGAAAAGATTATAAAGGAGGCTATGTTTTGAAAAAAAAGATTTTAATATTGCTGATAATTTCAGCTCTTATAATTTTTTTTATTATCGGCAAAGCTGATGTTTCCTCTATTTTTCTTAAACCAGCTATTAATGAGCTTAAAGATATACTTGGAATGGAAGTATCAATTGATAAAGTTTATATACATTTTATACCTCTTTATTTTGAATTTAAAAATGTCACTACATTTAATTCGGTAACAGATGAAAAAGATAATTTTAAGTTTAAAAAAGTAAAACTTTATATAGGTTTAACCAAAATTTTCAATAAAGAAATAGAAATAAGAAAAGCAGTTCTGTATTCAGCTGATTTTTCAGTAAAATACTCAACATTAAACAGATATATAGAAAATATTTCTGAATACTTGAAAAAGCCTTCAAAGTTTCCATTAAAAGTGAAGATTAATTCTCTTGAAATAGAAAACTTTTCTGGTTCAATTTATGACAGTGATTTAAAATTAAATCTGAAAGATCTTTATGGAAGAGTAATTCTAAAGGGAGAACCTGACATCTCAGTCCTTTCCAACATAAAACTTATCTCATTTAAATATCCTAATATTGATACTAATCTAAAAGCATCTTTTAAAATTAAAAATCAAGAAGTAATTCTTGAAGAACTTAAATTTTTTGATATTAACTCTTTGTTAAAAGCTTCTGGAAGAATAAACTACAGCAATTTCTTAGGAGAGTTTGTTGTTTCAAGTAAGATATTTTTTAAATCTCTCATGAAAATTTTTGGTATAGATAGAGAAGGTTATGGAGAAGTTAACATTGATGGGAAGTTAATATTTGATAAAGGTAAAAAATGGCAAGATAGAATAAGGTTAAATTTAACATTCAATAGTTCATTTTTTCTTGAAGAATTAATGCAGATTTTGAAAGTTTCTGAAAAACTAAGTGGATTCACTGAATCTGAAGGAAAAGTAGAAGGCACAATTTCTTCGCCTCAAATTTCTGCCAAAGCAAGTCTAAAAAAAGGAAACATTCTTGGAGTGAAAGTAGATGAGATAAATACTCAAGCTTTTTACAAAGATGGAATATTAGAGTTTAAAAATGGGAAAGTAAGGCTTTACGGAGGAGTTGCACAGGCGTATGTCTGGATAACTCTTCCTAAAGTAATAAAACACTATGTTTTTATAGACATGGATAATGTATCAAGTAATGGAATTTTTGAAGTTATTCATTGGAACCCTAACATTGCAGAAGGAACAGTAAAAGGATGGTTGATATCCGAGGGAGAAAATTTTTCTCCCAAAGGTTCATTTGTTTATTTAAGAAAATCTCAAAAACCTGATGATTTAAGAGGGAAAATTGAATGGATAAAGGGTGATTTTAGCTCAATAAATGAAATTTATAAATTTAGTTCATTAGAGATTGCTTTATCTAAAACTATGGCAAAAGCAAGTGGATATATAGATGTGCATAATAATCATCTTAACATTGAGTTTATTGCATTCAGTAAAGATATAAATGAACTTTTAATCCCATATCAAAAGGGTATCTATGGAGATATGAATATTAAAGGTAGGCTGTATGGAAATACTGAAAATCCAGAAATAGCTATTAACTTTTCATCAGAAAAAATTCATATCCTGGCACATGAAATTGAAAAATCTATTCCAGAACATCCAGTTACATTTGACCATCTTAAAGGCGACATTGTCTATAAAAAGAATCTTTTACTAATAAATAACATTGCGGGAAAGGATATTTCCATAAAAGGAAAAATTTTATTTCCTCAGGCAAAAAATATGTTTGAGATAACAAATCCTATATATGATATTTTATTTTCAGCAAAAAACATACCTATCCGAAATTTATATATAGAAGGTATTGATAAAGAAGTTAATACTTACATATCCGTGGATGGTTCCATAAAAGATAAAGGGAATATTACAGGAAAAATTATTTTTAGTCCGATATTTTTTAGAGATAATAAAATTATTGATAAACTTACTGCATTGATTGTATTTGATAGAAATTTTATTTTTATAAAAAATCTGGATATTAATAATAATGGAAATATATTAAATGCATCAGGGTATGTAGATTTACGCGGGGAACTAAATATTTCAGGCAAATCAAAAGCTTTTGATATAACAAATATAACAAAAGATTATGTCAAAAAATTAGGTATACACTACATGGAAAAAATGAATCTAACTAATTTGCATTTTAATATTTTGGGTTCAATAAAAAAACCAACAGTCACTGTAAATACAGGACTAATAACAAAACTTAAAAATGGTAAAAAAATAGATGGATTAATTAGTCTTAATTATGAAAAAAATCATTTGATTGCTAAGGCTAATATTACAAAGGGTATTTTGTTTAGCCTTGAAGGTTTTACAGATAAAAAAGAATGGAATATAGCAGGTAATTTTAGTTCAGCAAGAGTAGACCCATTAGTTGGACTTTTCATTAATAATCTTCCAGAGGATTTAGTAATCTTAATTGATGGAAAAATAAAAGCTTCATTGGTCAATCAAAATCTAAATGCTCAGATTGATTTAAAACAAATATTTACAAGACTCTATGGAATAGGACTTAATAATAAAAATCCTGTAAACATAAATATAGAAAAGGGAAATGTATATTTTAATCCTATAACTCTTTTAGGACAATCTACAGAACTAACAATAAAAGGTAAAATAGTTGATTACTTTGACATCCTCATTGAGGGCTCTACTGATTTGAGACCCCTTAAAGCTTTATTTAAAGTTGATGACATAAAAGGCAGAGCATCAATGCAAGTTTATATTTATGAGAGCAGAAAAAATCCTGAAATAGCAGGAGAAGTTGATATAGACAATGCATCAATCACTTTAAGGAAGGATATTCCCAGTTTAAATAATTTGAATGCTATTGTATCTTTCAATGAGAATAAAGTTGTGATAGAAAAAGCTTATGGCACATTTTCAGAAGGTAATATTCAGATGGACGGAACTGTATATCTTGAAAAGTTTGCTATAAAACAGCTTGCTCTTTCAGGAAAAATTTCTCAAGTTAGATGGATTTTTGCTCCCAGATGTTGGGCATATCTTAATGGACAGATTTATCTTTCAGGCTCTTATAATCAACCTTTTTTATCAGGTCAGGTAAATATTCAAAATGGTGTCTATACAGAAAGATTTGATTGGACAAAACTGGCTCTTAAATCAAGTTCTTCAAAAACAGTTGTAACAAAAGACAGCTGGTTTAACAATTTAAGATTTAATTTGCGTGTCCAGACCAACAATTTTTTTGTTAATAATAATCTTGCTACGGTAAACCTTAATAGCGATATGGTTTTAAAAGGAAGCATTCCTGAACCTTCTTTAATTGGTTGGATAAATGCCAAAGATGGATGGATTTATTTTAGAGGGAATAAATTTGAGATTTCAAAGCTTTTTATCCAGTTCAATGATCCTACTTCAATAAAACCATATCTCAATATTTCCGCAAGAACAAGCATATCTCAATACAATATAAATTTGAATATTAATGGATATATTGACCAATTTAATCTTATACTCAGCTCAAATCCACCTCTTTCAGAATCAGAACTACTTAATATGTTGGTATTGGGACAAAATGGCGTAACAGGCAAAGGAATTCCAGGAGCTTCCGAAGCTGCTTCATTTATTACAGGACAAATGCAAGAAGTCATAGAAGAAAGAGTTAGAGGACTAACAGGGCTTGATGTTATGACAGTTGAACCAGGGATATCAAAAACAACAGGTTCTATCGGTCCAAGGGTAACAGTTGGTAAGAAACTTATGGATGGGAGAATGACAGTTACTTATTCAACCACAACAGGAACCACAGCTGAACAAATTATAAAAATAGAATATTTAGTGAAAAAGGGTATTTCTCTTGTAGGAACAAAGGATGAAATTGGAGGGCTTTCAGGTGCAATTAAGTTTCGTTTTGAGTTTCATTAGTATTTTTTTAATCTTATTTAATGTTGCTTACGCAGAAGAGATTATAAAAAAAATTGAAATTGAAGGTTTAAAATCTATATCAAAAGAAGAGTTCCTTTATCTTTTCGGAATAAAAGAAAATGAACCCTTTACTCAGGATCAAATAACTCAGGGAATCAAAAGAGTTTTTTTAAAAAATTTATTTGATGATATCATTGTTGAGCATAAAGAGCAAATAATAAAAATTTTAATTAAAGAAAAAATCGTGATCAATAAAATAGAAATACAAGGTAATGAACATTTTTCAGAGAGCTTTTTTAGAAAACTACTTACTTTCAAAAAAGGTGATAGATTAAAAGAACTGGAGATTAAAAAAACAAAGGATAACATAGAAAAAGAACTCAAAAAACATGGATTTACAAACTCCAGTGTCCAGATAAATAAAAACTTTAATGAAAACCATGTCAATATAGTAATTTATATACATGAAGGGGAACCTTTGAAAATAAAAAATATAAAATGGGAAGGATATTTTGAAGATTACATTACAAATTTTCTCTCTTTGAATGTTGGAGAACCTTTTGATGAAGTGTTACTTGAAGATTTTATTAATAAAGTAAAAAAATACTTTACTAAACAAGGGTTAATTGGCTCAGACATTACATATTCCTTTAAAGATGGAGAACTCATTTTAAAAATTAAAGAAGGTAAAAAACTAAATATAGAATTTAAAGGAGTTAATTCTTTAAATGAAAAAGACTTAAAAGATATAACAATAGCTCATTTTCAGGATAAAATAAATGAGAACATTATAAAAGATAGTATAAATAGTTTAATCACTTTTTATAAAATAAACGGCTTTCTTGAAATAAAAGTCATTCCTCTTATAGAAGAATCAGAAAAGGAATGGAAAATAACATACTTTATAAATGAAGGTGACAGGAAGTTTATTGAAAAAATTGGAATAGACACAGAATTTCCTAAAGAAGAATTGAAAAATATTCTTGTAAACAAAGAAGGGTTACCATTTAATCCAGAAGAGTTAGATAATGATAGACAGAGAATAGAAGAATATCTTAAAACAAAAGGATATTTTTATGCTAAAGTGTTTCCTCCTCAACTAAAAGATGAAGATAACAAAATAAACATTTTATTTAAAATTCAAGAAGGTAAGCAAGTTAAAATAAAACTAATAAATATTGAAGTAAAAGATAATTTATTAAAATCAGAAGTATCAGAAGTATTAAAAACATATAAAGATTATCCATTTAGCGAGACAATTTTTCTTGAAATAAAAAGAAAAATCAGAGAAATATATATCAAAAATGGATATTCTGATGTGTATATTGAAGGGAAGTATGAAATTAAAGAAGCTGATGCATATATAAATTTTAAAATTGACGCAGGTAATAAAAAATATTTTGGTAAATCAATTATTCTTGGTAACGAAAAAACAAAAACTAAATTTATTTATAAAAGACTCCTACCAAAAGAAGGCAAACCTTATAATCCATATACCTTAGAAGAAGAAAGACAGATGCTTTATAAAACAGGACTTTTTTCACGAATAGAACTTCAACCTGAATCTAAGGATGAATCAATAGATTTAATTTATAACTTTGAAGAAATGCCAGCAGGAGCGTTTGAGTTTGGACTTGGATATGGAGAATATGAGAAAGCAAAAGGTTTTATAGACTTATCTTATATAAATCTCTTCGGTATGAATAAACAAATATTTTCAAGAATTGAATTAAGTACTCTTGAAAATAGAGCTTACATAACCTATGTTGACCCTTGGTTATGGAAAGATCTGACATTTAAATCATCTTTGCTTTTTGAGAAAATGGATGTTAAAAACATTGATACTAAAGATATTATTTATAAAATAAGGAGATATAATGCTTCTGCAGGTTTTGAAAAAAAGTTTTTTGAATCTTTTAAGGCTGAACTTCTTTATGAAGCAACTTATTCAAAAACATGGGATGTTATGCCTGAAGTCGTTATTTCTGATCAAGATATTGGAGAATTATTCATAAGTGGAATAAAAGCCTCATTAATTTATGATAACAGGGACAACCCTTTTGATCCAACAAAAGGATGGCTTGCTGGAGTTACATCAAAACTTAGCAATGAGTTCTTAGGTTCTGATATTAATTTTATAAAATCATCATTCTACATTAATAAATATACAGAAATAACAAAAGGACTGGTTTTAGCAACATCTTTGAGAGGAGGGTGGGCATGGCTTTATGGAGGTACAGACAATTTACCAATATCTGAAAGATATTTTCTTGGTGGAAGAGATACTGTCAGGGGTTATGCTCAAAATACACTCGGTCCAAAACAGAATAATCAACCGACTGGTGGAAATGCTTTTTTTATGGGAAACTTTGAGTTTAGAACTTACTTAGGCAAAAACTTTTTTATAGTTAATTTTCTTGATTTTGGTAATGTATGGAAAAGGGTAGGAGATATAGATATTTCAAACCTTAAATATACCACAGGAGCTGGGTTAAGATATAAAACCCCTGTTGGTCCAATAAGAATAGATTATGGATACAAATTAAATAGACAGGCAGGTGAATCACATGGTGAAATTCATTTTAGTATTGGTCATGCTTTTTAATATAGTTGTTGTTTCATCAGTTTTTCCTGAAACTATAGATAGAGTAATTGCTTATGTAGATTCCAATGCAATAACACTCAGGGATTTTGAAAAAGTAGCTTCTAAGATGAAAGAAAAAATCCCACAAATTAAAAATGAAGAAATATTAGAAACGATGATTAACAGGGTTCTTCTTCTTAGGAAAGCTAAGGAACTTTTTATTGAAGGGAAAGATGAGGAATTGATTAATAACTATGTTGATTTAAAAATAAAATCAGGCATTATAATTCCAGAAAACAAAATAAGAGAATATTACGAAGAAAATAAAATTAAATTTAAAGATACACCCTATATATACATAAGAGATGAGATAGAAAAATATTTGTTTGAAAAAGAGTTTAATCAAAAACTTAAAGAATATATTGAAGAATTAAGACAGAATACAGAGATTAAAATAATTTTTATACCTTAAATTCATAAATAAGAGCTACTTCGTCACATTCTGGGAATTTTGGACATCTTATGCAATCACCCCAAATTTTTTGTGGAAGCTTTGATTTATCCAATTCCATAAATCCTGTTTTTTTAAAAAATTCTGGAATGTATGTCAAAACAAAAACTTTATTAACACCAAGTTTTTTAGCTTCATTAAGACATTTTTTAACAAGAAGACTTCCGATTCCCTTTTTCTGTGACTCTTTTTTTACAGCAAGAGATCTTATTTCAGCAAGGTCCTCCCATAATATATGTAAAGCACATACTCCTTTTATTTCATTGTCCTGTTCAGCAATTAAAAAATCTCTAATATTTTCATAGAGTTCATTCAAAGAACGAGGAAGCATTTCACCTTTTTTGGCAAATTCATTGATTAGTTTGTGGATCAATTTTATATCAGATACTGTTGCTTTTCTAATCTTCAATAATGGAAAAACCTCTTAATATAAGATTTTTATTTATTTCAATCATTGTTTTTCTTTTGGCAGGAATTATTTCTTCAATGGTTTCAATGATTTTTTCAATGTTTAGTATTTTAGATATTTTTATAAAAGCTCCAAGAAGAATCATATTAGCAAGTTTTGGATTTGCAATTAAAGAGGCTTCCTTAGAAGCTTCAATCGGATACACATTAATATTATTCTGATATTTAGAATCTTTTATTATTGACGCATCATAAATAAGACAACCATTTTTTGCCACTCTATTAATAAATTTATTATAAGAAGCTTCATTCAAAACTATAAGATAATCAGCAGTTTTGACTATTGGTGAACCTATAAGCTCATCAGAAATAACAACTATACAATTAGCTGTTCCTCCGCGCATTTCTGCACCATATGAAGGAAACCATGTTACTTCTTTATTTTCCTTCATAGCAGCATGGGCAATGACCTTGCCTAAAAAAAGAATCCCTTGTCCACCAGAACCTGCTATTATTATGCGTTGCTCCATTTATCCTTAAATATTCCTAATTTAAATTCATTCATCATATTTTCTCTAAGCCATTTTAAAGCTTCTTCAGGTGACATACCCCAATCAGTAGGGCAGGGTGAAAGCATCTCAACAAGGCTAAATCCTTTTCCTTCAATCTGATATTTAAAAGCTTTTTCAATATATTTTTTAGCCATAACAATATTTTTATAACTGTCAAGAGCTCCTCTCGCGACAAAAGCTGTGCCTTCAAGGACAGCAAGAAGTTCTGATACATGAATTGGATATCCTGCAACCTTAGGATCTCTACCCAATGGAGTGGTTGTAGTTTTTTGTCCTTTAAGAGTTGTAGGAGCCATTTGTCCGCCTGTCATTCCATAGTTTGCATTATTTATAAAAAATATTGTTATATTCTCTCCACGATTAGCAGCATGAATTATTTCAGCAGTTCCAATTGCAGCAAGATCGCCGTCTCCTTGGTAGGCAAATATCACTTTATCAGGACATGCTCTTTTCATGCCAGTTGCTGCTGCTGGCGGTCTTCCATGAGGAATTTCAAGTATATCTATATCAAAATAGTCATAGGCAAAGACAGCACATCCAACTGGTGCTATTCCAATTGTTATCTCTTTTATTCTGAGTTTATCAATAACTTCTGCAATAAGTCTGTGAGCAATACTATGTCCGCAACCAGGGCAGTATCTAAAAGGAACATTTTTTAGTGATTCAGGTCTTGAAAAGATTTTTTTCATAACAAATCATTATAGCAGAAATTCTTATATTTTTTCATTATTCCCTCAAGAATTCCATTTTCACTTATGATCACTTTATCTATATTCAAATATTCTATAATTTGTCTTAAAATAAGCAATCCAGAACATATTATGTCTGCTCTATTAGATGGTATTCCTTTAATTTTTTTTCGTTCTTCCAGAGAAATAGATAGTAATTTTTTAAGTATTTCTTTAATTTTATCAGTACCAATTTCGCTCATATGAGTTTTTTCAGGGCAATAGTTAGATAATTCCATATTAATCATACCAAGAGTTGAAGCTGTTCCACCTATTGCTATAAACTTGTCACTTTTTATTTTGGGTAAAGATTTTTCTATTTCTTTTTTTATGAATTCTTCCGCTTTAGATATAGATTCGTGAGAATAGGGGTCTATATTTAAAAATTTCTCTTTGATTTTTAATGCGCCTAAAAGTAAAGAGCCACTATTAACACTTTGCTTTTTCCAGTAAACCCATTCTGTACTTCCTCCTCCTATATCAAGTAGAAAAATAGAATCTTCTTTGTTAAATTTTTCATCCATAACTCCACATAGAGTATAATATGCCTCTTCTTTTCCGGAAATTATATGGATATTAATTCCCATGAGTTTTTTTATAGTTTCACAAAAATCTTTACTATTTTTTGCTTCTCTTAAAGCGCTTGTTCCAATGGCAATAATGCACGAAACATTGAATTTTTCAGATATTTTTTTGAATTTTTTTAAAGTATTAATTGATTTTTTTGATGATTCAGCTGAAAGAAGTCCACTTTTAATAATATTCTTGCCCAGACGAGTTACTACTCTATCAGAATAAAGCTTATTAATTTTATTTTCTTTTAAATTTCCTATTAACAGTCTTAAAGTATTACTTCCAATATCTATAACTGCAATATTTTCAATATGTTTCATAATAGCTGTTGACTATTTCAACAACTGCTTTATTCACAGAAACTTTTTTAGTTTCTTTTGTCCTTCTTTTTTTGATTTCCACTTTATTTTCTTTCAATCCCTTTTTTCCTATTACAATTTGAATCGGTATTCCGATTAAATCAGCATCTTTAAATTTAACTCCTGGTCGTTCATCTCTATCATCAATTAAAACTTCCATATGTCTGTCTGCAAAACTATTATATATTTCAGTAACTTTTTCATATAATTCTTCTGCTATACTAACGGTTTTTTCATCATCCATATTGAGAGGAATAATCTCAATGTCAAAAGGAGATATACTTTTGGGCCATATTATTCCATCACTGTCATGATTCTGTTCTATTGCAGCTGCAGCTACCCTTGCTGGTCCGATTCCGTAACTTCCCATGATAATTGGTTTTTCCTTTCCATCTTTATCTAAAAAATAAGCATGCAAAGGCTCAGTATATTTTGTGCCAAGTTTAAAGATATTTCCAACTTCAATTGCTTTCTCAATTTTTAAAGAGTTGCCACATTTAGGACATCTGTCTTCTTCTTTAACTCTTCTTATATCCGCCCATTGAGCATCAAAGTGAATCCCTGGAATAATTCCCTGTAGATGATAATTCTTTTTATTTGCTCCTGAAATATAGGAAATTTCCTTTTGAATTGAAAAATCTGCTATTTTTTTGATTTTATGTCCTACAGGTCCGACAAATCCAAGTTCTACACCAAGTATTTCTAATGCCTGTTCTGATGTGGCAAAGCTGAATTCTCCAATAATTCTTGCAAGCTTTTTTTCATTTAACTCTTGGTCTCCTCTAAGCATAACCAATACAGGACCGTTTTTTTCAGATATAACTATAAGAGTTTTTATAAAATATTTTTCACTTAATCCTAAAAAATCCGATACTTCTTTTACTGACTTTTTCTCTGGAGTGTATATTTCTTTGTATTCAAAATTTAAAGAAGGTAGGGTAGGTAATTCAGATTTAGCTACTTCTATATTGGCAGAATATCCGCAGCTATCACATAAAACAATTTCATCTTCACCAGCTGGAGTTGGAGCCATAAACTCATGAGATTCCATGTCACCCATTATTCCAGGATCTGATTCAACTTGATAGTATTTTAACCCACATTTTGTAAAAATTCTATGATATGCTTCTGCATGAAGATTATAACTTTTATCCAGTCCTTCCCAGTCAATATCAAAACTGTAACTGTCCTTCATGATAAATTCTCTTGTCCTTAAAACACCCCCGCGCGGTCTTGCTTCATCTCTTAATTTTGTTTGAATTTGATACCATATTTGAGGTAGTTGTCTATAGGACTTTATTTCTTTAGAAGCTATCCATGTCATAATTTCTTCATGAGTCATTCCAAGACACATATCTCTACCAGTTCTATCTTTGAGTCTGAACATTTCCTCTTTTATGGTATACCATCTACCTGTTTCTTGCCATATCTCTGCTGGATGGAGAATGGGCATTGAAATTTCTTGTGCACCAATTCGTTCCATTTCTTCTTTCAATATCATGTTTATTTTATTTAAAACACGCCAACCAAGTGGCAAAAAAATGAACAATCCTGCAGCAAGCTGCCTTACATATCCAGCCTTAAGCATTAAAATATGAGATATTGCATTGATTCCAGAAGGAATTTCTCTCATTGTAGGAATAAACAACTTAGAATATCTCATCAAATCCTCCCATACATTAAAGTAATAAATAAGTATAGCACATTTTTAAAAACAACAACAGCATAAACCAGAATTTATCTACAAAATTATAAAATTTAACATAATATACATTATCAGACATAATTTCAATAATAAAAATTGTTGAAAAGTTGTCAGTATTTTTGTGTGAAAAATTCAAAAGTTAATAAATTTTTTGGAAAAATCTTAAATTGAGTATTAGTTAGGCAAATTGATTTTTTAGATGTTATCTATTCTTAATTAAACTTGTTAAAGCATATTCTCCTTTAATATTATTTACAATGACTTTAAAAATATTTCCAGCGACAAGTTTCTTATTATCAACAAAACATTTTATGTAATTATCAGAAGTTCCTGAGAAAAACCCATTTTTCTTATTTTCAATAATAACTTCAAGCTCAGAACCTATAAATTTTTTAATATATTCTAATTTTTTTCTTTTCCCCACTTCTATCAAGCAGTCAGCTCTTTGTCTTTTTATATTCTCAGGAATTTGTTCAGTCATTTCGGATGCTTTTGTAAAAGGTCGTTTTGAATATGGAAAGACATGTAAATATGAAAAGCCTATCTTTTCAATTAGTTGCAATGTTCTTTTAAAATCATCTTCAGTCTCTGAAGGAAAACCTACCATAACATCAGTTCCAATTGAAATATCAGGATAAAGTTTAAAAATTTTTTCTATTATTTGACTAAATTGAAAAGCATCATATCGTCTATTCATTAACCCCAAAATTCTATCACTACCATGCTGAAGCGGAATATGAAGATGCTTACAAATTCTATTATCAGATATTATTTCAAGAAATTCCTGATCAATATGATTAATTTCAATAGAACTTAATCTTATTCTAAACCCAGAGGTTTCTTTAAGTATTGCTTTAAGAAGTTTATTTAAACTTATTTTATTCTCATAATCTATTCCATATAATCCTATGTTAATTCCGCTTAACACAACTTCTTTAATTCCAATTGATTGATAATCTTTTATTTCTTTCATAATTTGTTCAATTTTATAACTTCTTGGTTTTCTTCTCAAATATGGAACAATGCAATAACTACAATACTGATTACATCCATCTTGAACCTTAATAATAGCTCTATGCCTTGATATTTTTAAGGTGTCACTTTTATTTAAATTTTCAAAGTTATTGATTATACTGTCTTTTTCAAAATTTGAAAAAACTTTTAAATTTTCTGAATTTTCAATTCTACAAAGCTCTACATAGCAACCCGTAACAAAAGCTTTTTTACCAAGTTTTTTCGCTTTATTTATTATATGTCTTGACTGAACTTCTGCTTTGTGCGTAACAGCACAGGTATTTATAATCCAAAGACTTGCTTCTTCTGGATTGCTGGTAACAACATATCCCTTAGTTGTCAAAAGTTTTTCCAATCTCTGAGCCTCTGCCTGATTAACTCTGCATCCATAAGTGATAAAACATACTTTCATGTGCTGATAATGTCTCCCTCTAAGGAGTGTCTGTGAGTTTTTGCAATTTTAACATTAACAATTTCACCAGCTTTAATATCTGAATAAATTTTTACAACTTTATTTGTTCTTGTTTTACCTGTTGTAAATCCTTCTTCATCTTTCCCTTCAACCAGAACTTCTTGGATTTTTCCTTCTAATCTTTTGTTTTTTCTTTCAGTTATTTCATCCTGAAGCTTTAAAACCTCTATAAGTCTTGCGGCTTTAACTTCTTCTGAAATATGCCCATCAAGTTTTGCAGCAGCAGTTCCAAGTCTTGGTGAAAATTTGAAAGCAAAAATGCCATCAAATCTAATTTCTTTTAAAGCATTAATTGTTTTTTCAAAATCTTCATGCTGTTCTTGAGGAAATCCGACGATAATATCTGAAGTAATTGCAATATCTGGAATTGCCTCACGAAGCCAGCAGATTTTTTCAAAATATTCTTCATATGTATATTTTCTGTTCATAAGTTTAAGAATTTTGTTTGAACCTGCTTGAAGTGGAAGATGAATATGTTCGCATATCTTTTTATAATCTTTCATTACATCAACAAGTTCTTTTGATAAATCCTTAGGATGTGAGGTTATAAAACGAATTCTTTTAATACCTTCAATTTTTTCAACTTTTTCAAGTAATAAAGGGAAATTAGTATTTCCATCTTTATAAGAATTTACATTTTGTCCAAGAAGTGTGACTTCCTTGTATCCTTGTTCTGCAAGAAGACTGATCTCTTTAATAATATCATCTACAGGTCTGCTTCTTTCTTTTCCTCTGGTATATGGAACAACACAGTAGGTACAGTAGTTATTGCATCCATAAATTATATTCACCCATGCTTTTACACAGTCTTTTCTTTTCACCGGTAGATTAATGTTAGCTACTTCAGGATTTTCATCAGTAAATATTCTATGCGAAACTTGATTTTCAATAATATTTTCAATAACATGAAGATTGTCAGGTCCTATAATATAATCAATATATGGTAATTTATTTAAAAGTTTTTCACCTTGAAGTTGAGCTGAACATCCTGCTACTATAATCTTTAATTGAGGATTTTTCTTTTTAAGATGTTTTACTCTTCCAAGACTGCTAAAAAATTTTTGTTCAGCTTTATGTCTTATTGCACAGGTATTAAAAATAACAATATCTGCTTTTTTAGGTTCATCAACTTCAATAAATCCTTTAGTCCCAAGAATACCAAGCATTCTCTCACTATCATGTTCATTCATTTGACAGCCAAATGTTTTTATATAAACTGCCCTACCCTTCATGTTTTATTATAACAGGCAAGAATACTACGTTTTCAAACTCTGAATATTTGAATGATTTTTCATACTTAAAGCATAATATAAAAATGATTTATGAATTCTTACAAGCCATACTTATTATCTTCGGTATTTCTGGTGTAATTATTTATATTCTTAGACAACTTAAAATACCTTCCATTGTAGGATTTTTAATAGCAGGAACAGTTATAGGTCCTTATGGTATGGGATTAATAAAAGATCCTAATGAAGTAGAAATAATCGCAGAAATAGGTGTAATTCTACTTATGTTTACTATAGGCATTGAATTCTCTATCCCAAGACTTATGGCATTAAAAAAAGAAGTCTTTTTATTAGGAAGTCTTCAAGTTGCATTAACCATAATTGTTATAAGCATTATAAGTGAATTGGTATTGAATGTTTCTTTAAATAACTCAATTTTTTATGGGTTTATAATTGCTTTGAGCAGTACTGCCATTGTTATGAAACTTCTCTCTGACAAAGGAGAATTAAATTCTCCTCATGGTAAAATCTGTCTTGGAATCCTTCTTTTTCAAGACATTTGTGTTGTCCCACTTATGCTTTTTACTCAATTGCTTGCTGGACAAGGAGAAAGCTATTATAACTTTTTTACGGTCATTTTAAAAGCATCTATAATACTTTCAATAGTTTTTATATTTTCCAGGTTAGCTGTGCCTTATATTCTTCATGAAATTGTTAAAACAAAAAGCAGAGAACTTTTTATAATCACAACCATTTTTATATGTCTTGGAACTGCTTATTTTACCTCTAAATTAGGGCTTTCCCTTGCTCTTGGAGCTTTCTTAGCTGGAATAGTCATATCAGAGTCTGAATACTCAGCTCAGGCTGTATCAGACATATTGCCCTTTAAAGAAACTTTTTCAGGGATATTTTTTATCTCTGTTGGAATGCTTTTGAATATTGATTATATAAAAGCTCATCTATTAGAAGAAGTTATTCTTGTCGGTAGCATTTTCTTTTTTAAAGCCTTGGTCATTATTGTTATTGCTTACATTTTTATTCACTCATTAAGAGTATCGTTAAAATCTGCTCTATCATTATCTCAAATAGGTGAATTTTCATTTATACTGGCATTCACAGGAAAATCCTTAGGTCTTTTAAATGAAAATGCTTACCAAAGCTTTATTTCTGCTTCTGTAGTTACCATGCTATTTACTCCTTTGATAATTAAGTATTCTCCAAAATTAATTGATTATTTAGTTCAGATGAAACCATTTAAAACTCTTGAAAAGACGAGGAAAATAAAAGAATCAGATATAATTGTAAAAAAATCAAATCATGTTATTATTATTGGTTTCGGATTAAATGGAAGGAATCTCGCAAGAGTTCTTAAAGAAACTAATATACCTTACATAATTTTAGAGCTTAATCCTGATACAGTAAGAAAAATGAAAAAGAAAGGTGAGCCAATATATTATGGAGACGGAACAAGTCAGGAAATATTACATAAACTTGGTATTAAAAGAGCAAATGTCCTTGTTATTGCCATATCCGATCCTTCTGCAACAAGAAAGATAGTTCAACTTGCAAAGACTGAAAATCCTAAAATACATATAATTGTCAGAACTCGTTTTATTGCTGAAATTGAAGAATTGAAAAAATTAGGTGCAGATGAAGTTATACCAGAAGAGTTTGAAACATCACTGGAGATTTTTGCAAGAGTATTACATCATTTTGGGATACCCAGAAATCAAATATTACAAATGATAGAAAAAATTAGAGCTGAAGGCTATGAAATTTTAAGAATTACTGATATACCAAAAACCAGGGCTGGGGTTGAATGCGTAATATTTGAAGGTCTTGATATGGATAGTTTTTTAGTAAAAAAAGGCTCGTGGCTAATTGGACATTCTCTTAAATCTCTGGATATAAGACACAAAGCCAAAGTTACAGTAATTGCTATTCAAAGGGGGGAAGAGACGATTCTAAACCCTTCTGCTGATTTTGTTCTAAAAGAGGGAGATATAATAATTTATGTGGGTAGCAAGAAACAATTAATTGATGCATTTAATTTTTTCCAGAAAAAAGATTAAATCCTCTCCCAAAAGTTATCGTATAAAATTAGTGAATATTTTAGCCTCTCTTTCAGGATTTATTATTTTGTCTTTTCCATTTTCAACAAGTTTTAATGTCCATGCCATATTTTTTCCAAGTATTCTCATTATCTGCATTCCTTCCTCATCCTTTAAAACCTCTCCTGGATTCATTCCGTATATGACGTTCCAGTAATTAGAAGATGGAACAATCATTTCTGCATAATGTAGATAATGTAAAAGTTGATCAAAGGTTGTTACACCTCCAGAACGTCTATCAGCTACAACCGCTGCTCCAACTTTGTGTCTGAATAGTCCATCATTAACAGATGCAACCAAAAAAGCTCTATCTAAAAAGCATTTAAATGTACCTGCGATTCCTGAAAAGTAAACTGGAGAACCTAATATTATGCCATCAGATTCTTTTATTTTTTGAATCCATTCATTAACTTCATCATTAATACTACATTTCTCATTTTTATTTTTAGCACATTTATAACAAGCTATGCATCCTCTTATTCTTTTATTTCCCACTTGAATTATTTCTACTTTTATATTTTCTTTTTTAAGTTCTTCAGCTACAACTTTAATAGCATGATAGGTATTGCCATTTTTTCTTGGACTTCCATTAAAAGCTACTACTTTCATTTTGCCCTCCTACTTCATTTTTTTATTAATATATTAAATTTATCCTACTTTTGTCACTCAGCACTTTTGCAGGGAATTTATTTTAATACAGTCTTTTTAATTTATTTTTTAAACAAATCAATAACAGTAATCTCTGGTGGAGCAAATATTCTTACTGGTGGTCCCCATGTGCCTGTGCCTCTACTTATATAAAGATAAACATCTTTGTTAATTTTTGTTAATCCAGAATCATTATTATTGTAGTGTAGCTTTGTTGCTATACTAAAAGGAAAAAACTGCCCTTTATGAGTATGCCCTGAAAGTTGCAAATCAAAATATCCTATTAATTCTTTATCAATCAATGGTCTATGTTTAAGAAGTATAGTAAAACCTTTATTTTTGAAATAGTTTAAAAGAGAGACCTTATCTTGATTTACCTTTAAACCATATCTCGCAGATTCTGTATCATCTAATCCTGCTATATTAATGTTTAACTCCTCTATTGTCACTCCAGCATTCCTTAAGACCTTGAATCCAGCTTTTTCAGTAAAAAAAAGAGCTTTATTTAAGCCAGCGTAAAACTCATGATTTCCTGTAATTGCAAACTTTCCATATGAAGTTTTTATTTCTTTTAATAGTTCCGCTATATGATTCATTCTATCTATCTGCGCATCAACAAGATCGCCAGTTGAAACAAGAATATCAGGATTAACTTCTTTAATTTTTTCAATAATCTTTTTAATTCTTCCTTCTCTCACGATTAAACCAATATGCACATCTGATATCTGAACAATTCTTACATTTTTTGTTATTTTGTCAGATTTGATATAAAATCTCTCAACTCGTATATTCATTGCTTCCAAATAACCATAGATTAGAAAAATAACTGATAAACCTAAGGGGAATAAAAAGTACACTGTTTTAGGAATTTTTTGTAATATAATAAATAAATTCTTTCCTGATATTTTTGATATTACAAGCATTGATAATCTTCCAAAATCAGTTAGAATTCCAAAAAATAAAAATAGAACAACAAAAGCCATCCATAGATACCCAATCCATGAAAGCCCTATTGCAAAAGTCTCATAACCATTTTTTTCAGATACTCTAATAATTAATGGAGAAAATATCATCAGTAATAAAAAAACGCTTATAATTAGCTGAAATTGCCATCCAAAATTTAAAATTGATTTCAGTTTAACAAAAAAATAGAAATTAATTATTCCATAAATAGTAAAAAATATTATGAAAAACATCCTTCTTTAACTCCTCTGTTAAAAAAATGTTAGTTCAAAACTTTTATTTTTCATTATAACAATTATTTAGTTGGAGATAAATTTTTAATTTTCTATTGACTTTTATCTTTTATTAAATTATAATAATTATAAAATAAATTTTGGAGGTGGATTTATGGAAACAAAAATGCCTTTATTAGGAGAAAAAGTGGATGACAGAAAAATTAAAACTACTCACGGTATCATCAATTTCCCTTCTGATTATAAGGGGAAATGGGTAATTCTTTTCAGTCACCCTGCAGATTTTACTCCTGTTTGCACAACTGAATTTGTAGCTTTTCAGAAAAGAATTGATGAATTTAAATCGTTAAATTGTGAGTTAATTGGACTATCTATTGATCAAGTTTTTTCTCACATCAAATGGGTTGAGTGGATTAAGGAAAAACTTGGAGTAGAGATTACTTTTCCAATTATTTCTGATGATATGGGAGAGATTGCAAAATCATTTGGGATGATAAGTCCAGCTAAGGGAACTAATACAATAAGAGCAGTATTTGTTATTGATCCAAATGGAATATTGAGAGTTATTCTCTATTATCCACAGGAAATTGGAAGAAATATTGATGAAATCGTAAGAACTGTAAAAGCATTGCAGATTTCGGATGCAAATAAGGTAGCTATTCCAGCTGGTTGGCCTAATAATGAACTAATCGGAGACAAAGTTATAGTTCCTCCTGCATCAGATGTAAAGACAGCACAGGAAAGACCGAAGCAATTTGAATGCTTTGATTGGTGGTTTTGTTATAAAAAACTATAATATTTTTTAAGAGAGCTCGTTTATCGGGCTCTCTTATTTTTCATGAATAAGAATTCTTCGGAGAGACACCGTAAATCTTCCAGATAAAAAACGGAGAGGGAGGGATTTGAACCCTCGGTGGAGCTTTTAGACCCCACACGCGATTTCCAGTCGCGCCCGTTCGGCCACTCCGGCACCTCTCCACAGATTTTTTTATTTTAGCATTTAGAGGGTTATATTTTCAAAGAATTTTAAGAGTTTTTCTTCATTTTTCTTTAAGAACTGTTCAAGTTCTTCCTTTGTAAGAGGAGAACACTCATCTGGATTTTCTTTGTTTAGTTTAACTAACATTATTCTTTTAATTTTTCCATTAAGTACAGCAACACACATAACAATATCATCTATTAAAAATTCAATTTCTTCAAACTCTTCTATTTTCTCAGGAATGTTTTGACAACAGATTGAAAGACTTTTTAAGAATTCAGGATTTTGAATATATTCTAATTTAAAAGGTTTACCAATAAACTTTTTGAATTTTTCCATTCATTCATTCTCCATAAAAAAGCCGGGAATTTCATTTCCCGGCTTTTTTAAGCATATTAAGACAATATTATCCTTTCTTATGACATTCATTACATTTTGTTGGAGCAGCTTTACCTTCCTCAACCGCTTTTTTATGGCAGTCTATACAATTTTTGTGATAAGCGTCCATAGCTTTTGATGCTCCATTTTTAGCTTCTGCAGGATCATGACAATCAGTGCATTTTTGGACTTTTACCTTAGGGTCAGCTTCTTTGTGATGGCATACTTTACAGTCTACTTTATAATCTGTGGAATGTTTAGCATGTGAAAATTTTACAGGTGGAAATTTTGCACCTTCAAGCTTTAAATCGTATACATCCTGAGGTTGAGCATATACAAAAGAAATTGCAAACAGAAAAGTGACAGCAATAAGAACTATCAAACCTTTTTTAGATTTCACTTTTTTCACCTCCTTTCATTTATTTTTATATATCAATGCTCTTCATGTTCCTCTTCATAACCTGTAAACATGGCTTTAATATGAGCCATAGGGGTATGTCCTAATGTAGCAAGATAGAAATGCACTATTATAAAAGCACTGAAAAATATCCACAATCCTGTATGAATAAGAGTAGCAATCTGAATTCCTCCAATTAAACTGATTATTGAGCTAAATAATTGAGGATCCCAAAGCATTAATCCAGTAATAATTTGTAGAGGAATAAGAAGAACCATAATCATTAAATAAGATATCTGCTGCATTGGATTAAATTTATGCTCTGGCGTTGGATGATGAGGATTCTTATCGCCAACCATTATTCCATATCCGTAATATTTTGCCTGTCTGATTGAATTCTTAATAAATTCTACAGGCCTCCAAAATGGTGGAATATATATTTTGAAAAGTTTACCTGTAAAAAGATAGTAAAGAAGCCATATAAAATAGTTAGCAAGAAGAATAAATCCAAGCCAACTATGAACATCTACCGCTGTTTCAAAACTCATAATTCCCATGTTCTCAGCAAATCTAATTTGTGCTCCTGTTATTATTAAAATTATAAATCCTAATGCATTTATCCAGTGCCATATTCTAACTGGCAACGGATGAAGATAAATCTTTTTCATTATTTGCCCTCCCTTCTCTTTCTTCTAATTGGAGCTGTTAAAATTCTGAGCGTTAAATGTCCCACAGGAACTGCCACACCGCCTAATAAAGCTATGAAGAATAAAATATCAAGTATTTTTATTTTTGTCAGTCCTAATACATAAAAATCTTTAATATTTGGAATTGCATAGGCTGAGTTTATTGCACTTCTTTCCAAATCAAATTTAACAGCCTTTCCCCCTTCCCTATTAATTTCAATCTTTGCTGCAAAAGAAGCTGAAGGATCGTGACAGGCTGCACAGTCTTTAATAGCTTTAGATTTTGGTTCAATTTTATGAGCATCATTAGAATTTATAACATCAATTCTTCCAGAAAGATTTGCCTTTGCTTTTGCCTTAACTGAAGACATAAACTGCCAGAGTTCTTGTTCTTGAATTTTCCCGTCATTATTGTAATCAATTTTACCTTTAACCTCTTTTGGATCAACACCAAAAATTTTAGCAACTTCAGATTCTGTTAATGGTTTTTTCTTAGCTCTATCAAAAAGTGTAAGATAAATAGCTTTATTAACTGTGGTATGACATGCAGCACAGGATGCTGAATTAAAGTGAGCATCTACAAATGTAGTGAGTTTTACAGGAGGATTCCAGAGCCATTTGTTATGGCTTGTTTTGACATCTTTATGGCATTTAACACATGAATTACCAAGTTGAGCAATATTTGCTGCAAGAACATCGTGAGAATTATGGCAGGATGCACAGGTTGGAGCATTCTGCTTACCATCATTTATGGCTTTCTGATGAACGCTTTCTTTAAATGCCCGTCCTGACTCATTGTGACATTTTACACAAAGCTCTGAGCTTGCAGATTTATCTTTAGTGATTAATACAACTTTATGATAATCATGACATTTTAGGCAATCTGGTGATTGTTGATTTCCTTTCTTAAGAGCTTCAGCATGAATGCTAATATCGTATTTTTTAACTGCATCTTGATGGCAGTTGTTGCAAACATCTTTTGCCTTTGCTCTGTAATTCGCCACAGACTCAAAGCTTCTCACCGGATGTTGCGTTGTAGAAAATTCTTTATGACATTCCGTACATTTAAGTTTCTTATGAACCGAATTTAAAATATCTGTCTCTTTTACCTGAACTGATAATGTTTCTCCATTTTTCATTTTCATTGAAATAGGTCTGCTATGGCAGTTTAAGCAATATTGATTTTCTGGAAGTGTCTTGGCAACCTTAGTTGGCTTTACACCGTGATAGCCATGACATTCAATACAGGATGTTGTCTTAGTAAGAGCATAATGAGCTGGATTTTTCTGTAATTCTTTGTCTGTATGACATTTTGTGCATATTCTTGTCATTTCTTTTCTGTATTGATTTTTATCTTTATAATTATATATAGGATGGTTTACCTTTGAAAAATCATCGTGGCAGACAAGACATTGAAACTTGGCATGGACTGATTTTTTAATTTCGGACTCATTAACTTTAAGAGAAATCTTTTCTTTGCTTGGCAAAGTTTTAGTAATGTTAGACTGATGACATGTTAGACAATATTCAGAAAAACTTGCTTTCTTTTTCCAATCCTTCATTGAAGTTATGTAATGTGAACCATGACATTCAGAACAGAAAACTTCACCTTTTTTCACTACTTCTCCATGAACTTTAGGTTTCATTAATGAATCTTGAGGGTGACAGTTCAAACAGTTTTTAGAAAATTCTTTAATATATACCTTCCTGTCAGTTATTTTTTTGGGTTTTGGATGATTTTTTAATGTGATATCTGGATGACAGGATGAACAATCCATCGCGCCATGAACAGATTTTTCAAATTTGTTACCATCAATATAAAGGGAAAGGGATCCACCACTATCTAACGCTTTCTGTAATGTTTTCATTCCATGACATCGTAAACAAGCTTTAGTATCATCCGAAATTGCATCATTTAAAGGAACTAAGTAGGAGATTAAGAAACACAATATTACTACCCCACTAATAACAATTGCCCTCATCCCTCACTCCTTATGTATAGATTTTAAATTAAATTGCAAAATTATAACACAAATGAGTGAAAGAATATCAATGTATTTTAATGAGAAGAGCTATAAAAATTTTTTAAAGAATTAATTAATACTTTTTATAAAAAAGAGGGTCTTCGCAGGTCTTTTTAAGGCATGATTTTAAAATTAGTTCAATTTTTGAAGCAATTTCCTCATTAAACCCAACAAAACTTTTGTCGCCTATGAAAGTAACAGGTACTCCTGTTGGACTTATACCATAAGACCTTGACATTGTCATTAAAAGTTCTCTGGGAGCTTGATTATGTATAACCTCATAATCTTTTATTTCAAGTCTTGGATATTTCTTTTTTAGGGTAGTCAAAAAAATTTTTTCCTTCGCACAGTAAGGGCAACCCTCACCCCAGAAAAAATAAAGAATTACAGATTTTTTGTTTTCAGCAAAAGAGAGATTAGAGGAAAAAGTCAATAAAAATACGAATGTTAATATTAAAACATACCAACTTTTGACCTTAATCATAGAAAAATATAGCATATATATGATAAATTAATCAATTCATAGTCTTTCACAACTATTGTATTTAGGAGGCTTTAATGTCAAAAATTGATAGATGGAATGAAAAGATTTGGAATTTCTTCGCATCAGTTGATCTTGCCATAGCTTTGTTTATTATTATCTCAATTGGTGCAGCAATCGGAACAATCATCCCACAACAAACAGACCCTGAAGCAATAGTAAGGTTTTTTTCTAAATTTCTTCCTCCTGTAAGTGCTATGAAAGCTTATGAGATAGTAAACCTTTTAGATTTGAATAATCTTTATCACAGTTGGTGGTTTACTTTTTTACTTTTTATGTTTGCTTTAAACTTAATTGTTTGCTCTACGGACAGACTGCCTTCACTTTTAAAATCATTTAAAACCTCTTCCCATCCTCTGCCGGCTCAAGTTTTAGAGAAAATGCCAATAAAGAAAAAAATAGATAATATTCAACCTAATATTTTGGATAAAATTAATGGAATATTAAAAAATAAAGGTTTTTCAATACATGTTTTTGAAACCCAAGAAGGGATACAAATTCAAGCTCAAAAATGGAGTAAAACAAGATTAGCTGTATATTTAACTCATTTGAGCATCCTTATTATACTTGTCGGAACTCTCATGGGAACTTTTTGGGGTTTTAGAGGCTCTATGAATATAGTAGAGGGAACAGGATTAAACTTTGCAATTTCTGATAGTGGCAAAGCAATTCCTTTAGATTTTGAAGTTAGATGCGATAAATTTGAAGCTGAATACTATGAAAATTCTTCTATACCAAAGGCTTATAGAAGTTACATAAGAATTTTAGAAAATGGACAAGTTATAAAATTTGATAATAAAGAAAATGTTATAATTGAAGTTAATCAACCATTTTCATATAAAGGAATCACTTTTTATCAGGCAAGTTATGGTTTTCAACCTTCAGAACATGCTGAATTTAGATTCACCTATTTTGATAAAACAGGTAAAGAACATAAAATAAATGCCCGCTTTGAAGAGAAATTTAATATTCCTGGTACATCTGCTATCGCTTCTGTTATTGATTTTTCACCTGCATTAGGGATTGATGAACAGGGAAAACTTTTCAATATGGATACAAATATGATAAATCCTGCTGTTTTAGTGCAATTTGATGACAAAGGCAAGAAAACTGAACAATGGATACTAACAAGAATTCCTGAAACATGGGTAACCCCTTATGGAAAACTAAAGTTTAATGAACTATGGGGAGCACAATTTACAGGACTTCAGATAAGAAAAGACCCTGGAATTCCTTTAATTTATATAGGTTCAATCTTTCTGTGTATAGGTCTTTTTATTTCTCTTTTTTTACGACCTATTACATTATTTGTAACCATAAGTAAAGATAATTTAATATTTTATTGTCCATCTTCAAAAACTTCTTTAATAATTGAAAAACAGATTAATGAAATTATCAACAAACTGAAAGGAGAAAATATATGAGCTATCAAACAATCTCAATTGCGGGATTACTTTACATACTTGCAATGCCTATTTATATTGTTTACGTTCTAACTAAAAATAATAAAGTTGGATACATTGCAACTGCTACATTGTCTTTTGGCGCTTTAATTCATATTTATGGATTTATTCAAAGATTTAAGGAAATGTATGCAATAAATCATTCAATTATGAGAAGCATTCCTATTACAAATCTCTACGAAAGTTTGATTTTCTTTGTTTTGTGTTTAATAGTGGGATATTTATTTATTGAGTGGAAATATAAAAAGAAAAGTTTTGGAGTTTTTATCTCTATAGTAGCAGGAATTACAATTGGACTTACAGACCTTCTTGGAATTTCAAAAGAAGTTCAACCTTTAGTGCCTGCATTAAAAAGTAATTGGCTTCTTGCACATGTAACGCTCAGTTTTATATCCTATGCTGCCTTTGGAATAAGTTTTATAACAGGACTGCTTCATGTTATTATGGAATCGCAGGATAAAAAATCCTTTAAATATATCTTCTCAACAACTTTGCTTGGATTTATGCTGTTTATGTTTATATCTGTGATAATTGATATCATTACTGCATCAAATCCAAAAACTGTTAAAATTTTTCATTCTACAATTGGCAATCCGTCAGTTTTCATATCAATAATAAGCTGGATGATATTAATATTTTTGATTTTTATTACATGGAAATTTGGTCATATATTAAATAAAATTCTCAATAGTTTCAAAATAGATTCAAATTTTCTTGAAGATATAACCTATAAAGGAATAGCTTTCGGCTTTCCTATATTTACTATTGGTGGACTTGTTTTTGGAGCAATATGGGCTGATCAGGCATGGGGAAGATACTGGGGATGGGACCCAAAGGAAACATGGTCTTTGATTACATGGTTTGTCTACGCCTTTTATTTTCATGCAAAATTTATCAGAGGATGGCGGGGAACAAAAACTTCAATGATTGCTGTAGTCGGATTTATTGTTACAATATTCACATATCTTGGAGTAAATTTATTTTTAAGCGGACTCCACTCTTACGGAAGCATGTAGACCCATGCTTATACTTGGAATTGACACATCTTGTGATGATACTTCTGTCGCAGTACTTGAAAATAGAAATATCTTGAGTAATATTGTTTCATCACAGATAAAATTTCATAGCAAATACGGAGGAATTGTCCCAGAGATTGCCTCACGAAAGCATATTGAATGGATATGGGATGTGACAGAAAAAGCTCTATCAGAGGCAAAGACTGATTTAAAAGATATTGATTTGATTGCAGTTTGTTATGGTCCTGGACTTATTGGTTCGCTTTTAGTAGGGCTTTGTTTTGCAAAATCTTTAAGTTATGCTTCAGGAAAACCATTAGTTGGAGTAAATCACATTGAAGGGCATATTCAGGCAATCTTTCTTGAAAAATCTTATCCAGAATATCCATTCCTTTGCCTGATTGTTTCAGGTGGACATACAAGTCTGTACAGAGTGAATGATTTCGGTGCTTATAAAGAACTTGGAAGAACCCGTGATGATGCTGCTGGTGAAGCCTATGACAAAGTAGCAAAAATGCTTGGACTTGGATATCCAGGAGGACCTGTAATTGATGCATTAGCAAAGGAAGGTTGTAATGAAAAATTTAATCTTCCAAGACCGTATCTTCATGGAAGTTTGGATTTTAGCTTTAGTGGTTTAAAAACAGCTATTAAAGTTCTTTTAAAAAATCTTGGATATAAAGAAGGTAATGTCCCAGATGAAATAAAAAAAGATATTGCAGCATCATTTCAAACTTCAGTTGTTGATGTATTGATTGAAAAAATAAAATGGGCGATATCTTCAGAAAAGTTAAATAGAGTTGTTATCACAGGAGGAGTTGCTGCAAATAGTGAATTACGAAGACGTGCTGAAATGTTAAAAGACAAAGGAATAAATGTTTATCTTCCTTCTAAATCTTTGTGTACAGACAATGCTGCCATGATAGCTATTACTGGATATAATAAATTTTTAAAGGGTGAAATTTCTGATCTTTTTCTTAATGCCAGAGCTTATTTACCTTTATAAGAAGCTGTTCAATTACTAACTATCATTCCGAAGGGATGATGCCCCGAGGAATCTGACCCTAAAGGGTTATCCCAAGGGCATTGCCCGAAGGATCTCCTTTGTTGAAAAATGAAGGAGATTTCTCGCTTTCGCTCGGAATGACAAATGGAGGTAAATAACAAACATTATGAGTTAAAATATTAAATACGTTGTAATTCATTGATTTATAAGAAGTTGTAAATTTTTGAACAGGCTCATATAAAAAATTAGGAGGGTAAAATATGAAAATTATTCTTGCATATTCAGGAGGTCTTGATACCTCTGTTGCAATTAAATGGTTAAAAGAAAAATATGGTGCAGATGTTATTGCTTTCTGTGCAGATATTGGACAGGAAGAAAACTTTCAAGAAATTGCTGAAAAGGCTATTAAAACAGGTGCTTCTAATGTATATATAGAGGATCTTAAAGAAGAATTTATCCGGAATTTTGTGTTTCCAATGTTGAGAGCAAATGCAGTATATGAAACAGGATATCTTATGGGGACCTCTATTGCCAGACCTCTTATTGCAAAAAAACAGATTGATATAGCTATAAAAGAAAAAGCTGAAGCAGTTGCTCATGGAGCTACGGGAAAAGGGAATGATCAGGTAAGATTTGAATTAACTTATTATGCTCTGAAACCTGACATAAAAGTAATTGCACCATGGCGTGAGTGGGAGTTTGACTCACGAAGCTCTCTTATTGAATATGCTCAAAAACATAATATACCCGTGCAGGCAACAAAGGAAAAACCTTATAGTATAGACAGAAATCTTTTTCATATAAGCTATGAAGGTGGAATTCTTGAAGACCCATGGAATGAACCACCCCAGGACATGTATACAATGGTAATACCACCTGAGAAAGCTCCAGATAAACCTGTTTATATTGAAATAACATATGAAAGCGGTAATCCTGTAGCATTAAATGGTGAAAAACTTTCAAGTGTAGAATTGTTTAATAAATTAAATAAAATTGCAGGAGAAAATGGGATTGGAAGAGTAGATATTGTGGAAAATCGTTATGTTGGAATAAAATCAAGAGGAGTATATGAAACTCCTGCCGGGACGGTTCTTCATATTGCTCATAAAGCAATTGAATCAATAACAATGGATAGAGAATTAATGCATTTAAGAGATAGCCTTATTCCACGATATTCTGAACTAATCTATTATGGATACTGGTTTTCGCCTGAAAGAGAAGCTTTGCAGAAGTTAATTGACGAAACTCAAAAAAATGTAACAGGAACTGTAAGGCTCAAACTTTACAAAGGTAATTGTATTGTTGTCGGAAGAAAATCCCCCTACTCTCTTTATAGTATAGAGCATGCGACCTTTGAAAAAGACAGGGTTTATAATCAGAAAGACGCTGAAGGATTTATAAAAATTAATGCATTAAGATTAAGGATGTTAAAAAAGAGTAATGATTAGTGAAGAAATAAGATATTGTCTTGCTTTAAATGAGATAAAAGACATAGGTCCTGTTCTTCTAAAAAGGCTTTTTTCAAGGTTTGGTTTAGCAAAACAGATTTTTAATGCAACCATTGATGAACTTGCTTATGTTGAAGGAATAGGTATAGAAAAAGCAAAAAGAATAAAAAATTTTGACAAATGGAATGTTATAGAAAAATTAATAAAACTCTGCGAAAATAGAGATATAGCAATTTATTCATTTAGTGATGAGAAATATCCCAAGCTTTTAAAAGAAATCCATGACCCACCTGTAGTTTTATTCTGTAGAGGGGAATTGTTATCAGAAGATAACGCTGCCCTATCCATTGTTGGTTCAAGAAGACTAAGCGAATATGGCAGAAGAATAACAGAAAGATTAGCATATGACCTTGCATGTCTTGGGATAACCATAGTAAGCGGGCTTGCAAGAGGAATTGACTCAGTTGCTCATAACTCCACTCTTTCAGCAGGAGGAAGAACTATCGCTATTCTTGGAAGCGGAGTTTCATGTATATATCCTCCTGAAAATAAAATGCTTGCAGAAAAAATTATAAAAAATGGTGCCATTATAAGTGAATTTTATCCAGATGAAGGACCAAGAAAAGAGAATTTTCCAAGAAGAAATAGAATAATAAGTGGATTATCATTCGGAACTCTTGTTACAGAAGCTACGATAAATTCTGGTGCATTAATAACAGCATCTTTTGCTTTGGAACAGGGTAGAGAAGTTTTTGCAGTTCCTGGAAACATTACTTCAAAAAACTCTGAAGGAACAAATTATTTAATACAAAAAGGAGCAAAACTTGTAACAAAAGTAGAAGATATACTTGAGGAGATTGAACAATTTATTCCATTATTAAAAAAAATAACAACTGAGTTATCAAACGAAACAACTAAAACTGACAGGCTTGATAATGATGAAAAAATAGTATTTAATATATTGAATGAGCCTTTGTATCTGGATGAAATAATATTAAAAACAGGCATGAATACAGCTAAGGTTCTTGAAATACTTCTCAGCCTTGAAATAGATGGATTAATCAATAAAATAGAAGGCAAATATGTAAGGAGGATATGAATGAAGCTTCTTGATTTTCTGAGAGTTCTTGCAAGAGAGCTTATTGATAACGATTATAACGATGAAACATTAAAAGATTTCTCTCTTCTGGACATTGATTTACATCAGATTAAAGAAGAACTGAATTTCATTGAAGGAAGCGAACTTCTTGACCGTGAAGAAATTGATATGATTAGAGCACTGCTTGTTTATTTACTTATGAGGGAAACAGAACTTCATGATGATGACATATATAGTTTCATTTTTAGTAAAGGGAAACAGATAGTATGGAATTGAAAGGAAAAAATCTCATAATTGTTGAATCACCTGCAAAAGCAAAAACAATTAATAAAATCGTTGGGAAAGATTTTCAGGTGAAAGCATCTATTGGACATATAAAAGACCTCCCAGAAGACAGACTTGGTGTTGATATAGAAAAAGGATTTCAGCCTGACTATATCATAATTCCAGGTAAAGAAAAAATTGTAAAAGAACTCAAAGATTCAGCAAAGAATGCTCAAAAAATTTTTATTGCTACTGACCCTGATAGAGAAGGCGAAGCAATAGCCTATCATATTGCAGAAGAAATAAAAGTGCCAGAAAATAAAGTTTATAGAGCCATTTTTCATGAAATAACTCCAAATGCTGTGAAAGCAGCGATAGCAAATCCCTCAAAAATAGATATAAACAAAGTATATTCACAGCAAGCAAGAAGAATTCTGGACAGACTTGTAGGTTATAATCTAAGCCCATTTCTATGGAAAAAGGTAAAAAAAGGACTTTCTGCTGGAAGAGTTCAGTCTGTTGCCTTAAGAATGGTTGTTGAGAGAGAAAAAGAGATTCTTATATTTCAGCCAGAAAATTACTGGACCATTGTTGGTAATTTTAAAAATGATGAAAATCTAAAAGAACTTCGTGCAAATCTTTATAAATATAAAGGTAAACTGATTATTGACCGTAAAGAAGAAAAAGCAAAATTTTTAATTACTGATGAAGAAACTGCTCAAAAAATTATTGAAGAACTTAAAAAATTAAATTATATACTTACAAAAGTAGAAAAAAAGAAGAAAAAGAAAAATCCACCAGAACCTTTCAGAACAGCAACACTGCAAGCACAGGCTTCTTCAACTTTGGGTTTTTCTCCTAAAAAAACCATGATGCTTGCACAACAGCTTTATGAAGGCATAGATATAGAAGGTACAAGGATCGGTCTTATCACGTACATGAGAACTGACTCAACAAGAGTTGCTGAAGAAGCAAAAAAATGGGCAAAAAATATCATAGAAAAAAATTTCGGCAAAGAGTTTGTTGGTAATCATAAAATCCACGAAACAAAAAAACAGAAAACTCCAATACAAGATGCTCACGAATGTATAAGACCTACTTATCCTGATAAATCGCCTGAAAGCATTAAAAAATATCTTACAAAGGAGCAGTATAGTCTTTATAAGCTTATATGGGATAGGTTTCTGGCAAGCCAGATGTCGCCAGCTGAAGTAGAGCAAACTACATATATAATTGAAGATTTGGATAGTATTGCTCAATTTAGAGTAACTGGCTCTGTAATTACATTTCCAGGTTTTCTAATTATCTATAAAGACGAAGAATCCGAAGAAGATACTGTTTTACCTCAATTGAATGAAAAAACTTCACTCAAAATTTCAGAACTTGAAGCTCAAAAACATACAACAGAGCCACCTCCAAGATATACAGAAGCAACTCTTGTTAAAGCACTTGAAGAAAAGGGAATCGGAAGACCATCCACTTACGCGACTATATTAAGCACTATTCAGGAAAGAGGATATGTAAAAAAAGTTAAACAAAAGCTTCAGCCCACCTACTTAGGCTTTGTTGTTAATGACCTTCTTGAAGAAAAATTTCCAGAACTGATGGATTATAGCTTCACTGCAAAGATGGAAGAAGATCTTGATAAAATTTCATTAAATGAAGCAAAGTGGAATAAAGTAATAGAGGAATTTTATAAAGAATTTGAAAATGACCTTGACCAAGCATCCAAAATATCAAAAGTAATAAAACCAAAGGAAATAAAAACCTCTTTTAAATGTGAAAAATGCGGCAAAGACATGGTTATAAGATGGAGTAAGGGAGTGCCATTTTTAGCATGTTCTGGATATCCTGAATGTAAAAATACCAGATCTTTAAATAATAATGAAAATGGATCTACAAAGAAAACCTTAGATAAAAAGTGTCCTCAATGCGGAGCTCAACTTGTAGTTAGAAATGGTAAAAGAGGAGAATTTATCGCATGTTCAAACTATCCTAAATGTAAATTCACCCAATCAATAACTGCACAAGTAAAATGTCCCCAATGTGGAGGTGATATTTTAAAAAAACAAACTAAAAAAGGTAGAACTTTCTGGGCATGTGCAAATTATCCAAAATGTAAATTTACACTTTCAAATGAACCAGTTCCTGCAGAATGTCCTAAATGTAAGTCTTCATATATGTTAAAAAAGAAAGATAGAAATGGAACTGAATTTTTAATTTGCCATAATAAAGCATGTAAAGGTAAAATAGAAATAAAAGAACATTCAACTGGGACCGACCCTGCGCAACAGAAGGATGCAAACCCCGCCAGGTCCGGAAGGAAGCAACGGTAAGCATTTAATTCTGTGTGCCGCAGTAAGTCGGTCCCTTTATTAAAGGAAACAATATGGAATATCTTGGACTTGCAAGAAAATATAGACCACAAAAATTTTCAGACCTTACAGGACAAGATGTTGTTATAAAAATTCTTCAAAACTCATTGCAAACTGGTAAAATTTCTCATGCCTATGTTTTTTCAGGACCAAAAGGTGTTGGTAAAACATCAACAGCAAGAATTCTTGCAAAAGCTTTAAACTGCATAGACTCCCAAAATAAGCCATGTGATAAATGTCCTTCATGTGTTGCAATAAAAGAAGGTAGAGCAATGAGTGTTATAGAAATAGATGCCGCATCCCATACTTCTGTAGAAAACATAAGAGATTTAAGAGAAAATATTCGTTATGCTTCTGCGGAAGGATTTTATAAAGTTTATATAATTGATGAAGCTCATATGCTCAGCCAATCAGCTTTTAATGCCTTTCTTAAAACCCTTGAAGAGCCTCCTCCACATGTAGTATTTGTTTTAGCAACAACTGAACCAAGAAAAATTCCCCTTACTGTGTTAAGTCGTTGTCAACATTTACAATTTAAAAGAATTCCGATTAATTTAATAAAACAAAGACTTCAATTTATCTGCAATCAGGAAAATATAAATGCTACAGAAGAAGCACTTTATACTATAGCTTCAAATTCTGAAGGAAGTATGAGAGATGCATTGACAATGCTTGATCAAGTTACATCATTTACAGAAAATGTAACACAGGATAATGTAAATTTATTAATTGGTGGCACAGATGTGAATGTGCTTTATGAACTTACAGAATGTTTAATTGATGGTAATAGAGAAAAAATTATTCTAAAAGTAGAAGAACTTAATAATTTTGGAACAGATTTCAAACGACTTGTAGGTGACCTAATCAACTTTATAAGAAATACTCTTATTAGTAAAATTACAAAAAGTTTTAAACTTTACATAAGCGAATCAGAGGCATCTTTGATAGAAAAGTTGAATAAAAAAACATCTGAGGAGCATTTAGTTGTTCTTTTAAAAGAATTGATTAATTCAGAATTTGCAATCAGGAGTTCATTTTTTCCCAGAGTTATTTTTGAAATAACTCTACTCAAACTCAGTTTTCTTGCTCATTTTAAAAATATAGATGATATTATAGAGGAAGCGAAAAAAAAATCACCATTACAGCCTCCTTCTCTCCCTTTAAATAATAATGATGATATATCTTTATCTCAAAATTGGTTTAAATTTCTTGAAAAACTTGAAGCTCAAAATCATTTACTTGCTATGAAAATCAAACATGCTAAAGTTAACTTTGCAGACAAAGAAATCCAACTTATTTATAATGGAGGAGCGTCATTTTATGCTGAATCAATAAAGGAAAATTTATCAGAAATTCAAAACATATTGAAAGAATTTATTTCTGATGTTAAGATAACTATACATTCTTATGAGGATATGAGCTCAAAGGATTCAAAACAGACAGAAAATTTAAAACAGGAGGCAATTAACCATCCAATTGTAAAAAAAACATTACAACTTTTTGAAGGAAGAATTTTCAATATAATACCTAAAAAAGGAGGCAATAATGTCTAAAAAAATGTTTGGTGAAATAATGAGACAGGCTCAGAAAATTCAAGAAGAAATTCAGAAAAAACAAGAAGAAGTAAAAAAAATGACTGTTGAAGCAACATCAGGTGGTGGCATGGTTACTGTTCAAGCAAATGGTGCTGGAGAGATAGTTTCAATAAAAATTGATAGAGAAGTTGTAAACCCTGATGATATTGAAATGCTTGAAGATTTAGTTCTTGCTGCTGTAAATGAAGCAATAAAAAGAGCTCATGAACTCGCCCAAAGTGAAATGGCTAAGGTTTCCATGCCATTTAATCTTCCTGGCATGCCTGATTTAAGCAGTCTTTTTGGCAAACTATGAGCAATCCCTTAGAAAATCTTATTGAAAACCTGTGTAAATTGCCAGGCATTGGCAGAAAAACTGCTCAAAGACTGGCATTTTTTATAATGAATATGCCTGAAAACGAAGCTCTTGAAATTGCTGAGGCAATTATAAATTTGAAAAAGAAAGCCAAATTTTGCTCTGTTTGTTTTAATATAACTGAAAATGAAAAATGTAACATATGCAGTAATTCTATAAGAGACCATTCAATTATCTGCGTGGTAGAAGAACCGAGCAATATAATTTTATTTGAAAAAACAGGTTATAAAGGTGTATATCATGTTCTTGGTGGAAATATATCACCTGTTGATGGATTAACTCCTGATAAACTAAAAATAAAAGAACTGGAAGAAAGAGTTAAAACAGGACAAATCCGTGAAGTAATTATTTCAACAAGTCCAAACACCAAAGGAGAACTTACAGCTCAATGGATTGCTGATTTATTAAAAAAATACAATGTAAAAATTTCAAGAATTGCTTATGGACTTCCAATAGGTATTGACATTGAATTTGCAGATGAAGTAACATTGTCAAAGGCTTTGGAAGGAAGGAAGCCAGTTAATGTATGAAGAATTAAAAAAAAGAAGATTAGAGCTTAAAAAAACATTAGAAGAAATTGCTGAAAAAACAAAAATAAAAAAACATTGTCTACAGTTAATAGAAGAAGGTAAATTTGATGAATTACCAATTGAAGTTTACACAAGAGCATATATTAAAACATATGCTGAAAGCATCGGAATTGATCCATCTATTATCTTAAAAGACTATGAAGAATACCTTAAAACAAAAAAACAAAATGTGCAACAAATTGAACTTAAACCTAAATTTGAATCTGAACCTGAACCTAAACCTGAAATTTTAAAAAAATCCTCAGATAAAAAAATTTTTTCTCTTAAAAAATTTCCTGCTTGGGCAATGACTGCGGGGATTATTTTTGCTGTTATTTTTGTTATAATTTTTCTTATTCAATTTGACAAAAAAGAATATGAAATACCTCCACCTCCCTCTATAAAACAAGAAGTAATATCAGAAAATACGAAAGTTCAAGAAAAAATAGATAAAAATGAACAAAAACAAGAAATATCTGTACATCAACAAAGTCTTAAAATTGAAGCTATTGATAAGGTATGGATGAGAATTACAATAGATGATAAAGAAAAAAAGGAGTTTCTCCTCAATCCAGGACAAAAAATAGAACTTCAAGCGGATAAATCTTTTAAACTCCATATAGGAAATGCTGGAGGCGTCAAAATCTTATTTAATGACAAAGATTTGGGAAAACTTGGAGAAACAGGACAGGTAGTATACCTTAATCTTCCACAGGACAAAAATTGAAACCCGAAGAAGTTTTAGATTTCATAAAAAAATCTGGAAGACCTTTGAGTTTTAGAGAAATATCAGAGTCCTTTGGTCTTAAAGCCTCGGAAAGAAAAAAACTGAAACGTATGCTTAAAGAACTTCTCTCGCAGGGAAAAATTTTAAGAAATAGAAAAGGACTCTATCTAACCATTAAAGAAGCAAAATTAATAACAGGATTTTTTGAGGCTCACAAAAATGGATTTGGTTTTGTCATTCCTGATTCTCCCAAAGAAACGGACATATTTATCCCTCCTCATGCAACTATGGGAGCAATGCATGGAGACAGAGTAGTAGCGAGGGTAGAACAGAGAAAAAAAAGAGAAGGGAGAATAGTAAGAATTCTTGAAAGAGCTACAAGAAGAGTTGTTGGGATAGTTGAAAAATCAGGTCCTATTTTTTACATTCAACCCCGGAAAAAAAATATAAATCAGCAAATAGTTATTGCTTCAGGAGATATTAAAGTAAATCCAGGAAGTCTGGTACTTGCTGAAATAGTTACATATCAAGCAGTAAATAAACCTCTTGTTGCAAAGATATTGAAAGTTTTTGAAAAACCTAAAACTCCTAAAGAGGACATTGAAATATTAACATATGAATACGAATTACCCAAAAAATTCTCTAAGGAAGTTTCAAATTTTTCTGAAGAACTTTCTCTTAAAGGCATTTCCAAAAAACAGTTTAAAAATAGAGTTGACTTGAGAGAACTGCCAACTGTAACCATAGATGGAGAAAATGCAAAAGATTTTGACGATGCTGTATCAATTAAAAAAATACGAAATGGGTTCATTCTTTGGGTTCATATTGCAGATGTAAGTCACTATATAAAATGGAATTCTACAATAGATGGCGAAGCAAGACATAGAGGAACAAGTGTTTATCTTCCAGACAGAGTGATACCAATGCTTCCTCCTGAATTAAGTGAAAATCTTTGTAGTTTACTTCCAAAAATCCCAAGACTTACCTTTACAGTTGAAATGCATTTTAGTAATTCAGGAGAAAGAAAAGAATCTCTTTTTTATCCGAGTATCATTCAAACAGCTGAAAGAATGACCTATACTTCAGTAAAAAAAATATTAATAGATAAAGACAAAGAGGAAATTAAAAGATACAAACCACTTGTACCTTACTTTGAAAAAATGGCTGAACTCTGTGAAATTCTTAAAAACAAAAGAAAAAAAAGAGGTAGCCTTGACTTTGATTTACCTGAACCTGAAGTTTTACTTGATATAAAAGGAGATCCTCATGCAATCATCAAAGCTGAAAGAAATCTTGCCCATTTTATAATAGAAGAATTCATGATAGCAGCTAATGAAGCAGTAGCAGAGTTTTTATACTCAAATAACATCCCATCTCTTTATCGCGTCCATGAAGAACCGGAAACTAATAAAATTCAGTATATCACACGAATTGTAAAGAATCTCGGAATTTTGAAGCAAGATTTAAAACCATCTGATTTTCATGAATTTATTGAAATAATTAAAGGAACACCTTATGAAGAAATAGTAAACTATCTAATTTTAAGAAGTCTAAAACAGGCACGTTACAGTTCAGAAAATGTTGGACACTTTGGACTGGCTTCTGAATGTTATACTCATTTTACCTCTCCAATAAGAAGATATCCTGATCTTGTTGTTCACAGAATTTTAAAAGAGTTTTTACAAAAAGGAAAAATAACAAAGGAAAGACAAAAAGAGCTTAAAGAAATTTTGCCTCATATCGCAATACACAGTTCAAGAATGGAAAGAAGAGCTGATGAGGTTGAAAGGGACGCTATTCAGATAATGAGAGTTTGGTTTATGAAAGATAAAGTTGGTGAAGAATTTGAAGGTAGGGTTACAATGGTTACTCCTGAAGGCTTGCGAGTAAGACTTGAAGAATATTATATTGAAGGATTTCTACATCTTTCTCACATGATTGATGATTTTTATCAATTTGATGAGAAGAGATACTGTTTAATAGGACTAAAAAAGAAAAGAAAATTTACAATAGGAACCAAGCTTAATGTAAGAGTTTCAAAGGTTAGCCTTGAGGAAAGAGAGATAATTTTTGACCTTCTATAAATAAAACTTCATAGGTAGCATAAATTCCCTCATGATTACCAAAAAGTCTTTTATATGTATCGCAAAAATTTTTAAATGAATTTTTTCCTGAAAATTTACTATTTTTCGTATAATTTGTGCCCGTGAGCTTATGTGTAAGAAGCAAATCTGTAGGAGAATCATAAACTTCTCTGTAAGTTTTTATTTTATAATCAAAATGAAATCCTGTTTTTTGAATTATTTTCAAATAAAAATCTGCTTCTTTTAAAGGATATACTGAACCAAATCGTGTAATTTCTGAAACTTCTTTAAGTTCTTTCAAAGTACCTGAAGTAAAAATTGAAAAATGAAATTTTCCATTTTTTTTAAGAACATCAAAAAGTTTGAGAAAATTTTTTTCAGGATTTTTAATCCAGTGAAGTGTTGATGAACTTATCAATAAATCTGCCAAACTATCTTTAATTGGCATAGCCTCAGCACAGGCATTTATAAAAAAATGTTTGTTTATTGAATTTGTTTTCAGTCTTTTAAGGAATTCAAAAGATATATCAACATGTATAAATTTTTCAAATGAGAGAGTCTCTGAGAGAGGGATAGTTAAAAATCCTCTTCCACTTCCAATTTCAATAATAGTTGAATAATGTTTTTTCTCAATTTTTTTTAAAACTTCCTCAGCTACTTTTTTTTGTATTTTGCCTGCTTTCTCATAAGTTTCTACTGCTCTGTCAAAGTAATATTTAAGAGGTTTCATTTTTAATTTTAACACAGCCTAACCTTTATGAGTTTTAACAATGTTTAAAAGACTTTCACTTTTGAGTGAATCTATTGAATGATATGTTGCTTGAAGCCATTCTGCAATCTTAATTGCTAAATCCATTTTCATAAATTTGTCCTTTTTTTCTGTATCAATAACAATGAAATCTGTTAACGGAAAATCTTTTAACATAAAACAAACACTTTTAAGTTCTTCCAAAACAGGTTTATCACTCAAGGATACATTTGGTTTTCCATCTGTAATAATCAAAATTAATAATCTATTTTCAGGATACTTAAAATGTGTTATTTTCATTAATTTATAAGCCTCCATAAGTCCAGCTGAAAGAGGAGTTTTACCTCCAGTTGGAATCTCTCTCAGACGTTTTAATGCGAGTTCCACTGAAGATGTAAGCGGAAGTAATATCTCAGCTTTATCTTTTCTGAAAACAATCATAGCCACTTTATCACGCTTTTTATAGCAATCCATAAGCAACGAAAGCACTGCTCCTTTTGTTGCCTTCATTCTCTGCTCTACACCCATAGAACCTGAACCATCAACAACAAAAATTACATTATGACTCATTCTTCTCTCTTTTTCTTTGTATCTAAGGTCATCATCAAAAATTACTACATTATCCTTCATGCCTCTAAGTTTTTGAAAAGGTGCAGCGGCTCTTAAAGTTGCATCAATTGCTATTTCGGCTCTTTTTTGTAGAAGACTTCTTATGTATCTGCCTCCCCTACCCTTTGTTTTAGTCTTTGTTCTTCTTCCCGTTGTTTGCCTTACGATTCTATCTTTCTTGAAAATAAATCTCTTTACTTTGAAACTTTCACCAATTGGGAAAATTTCTTCTTTTTCAGAGGAAGGAATACTCTGAGATGTGCCATCATGGGATTCTTGGCTTTGGGAAAGAGGAGTTTTTTGCTCTCTTTCTTTTTGTTCTTTTCTTTTTTCTAAATTATTGGAACTTTCTGTTTCATTTTCTTGCTCTTGTTCCTTTTCCTCTGGCTCTGGTTCAAGAAGCCTTTTTCTGTGATTTAAAACAAGATGTGCCACTGCTTTAACATGCTCTTCGGTCACAGTCTCCTCTTCCTTATATGCAGCAAAGGCTTTAGAGGCATAGTAAAGATAAATATCTCCTCTATGTCCTGAAACAGCTTCATTTAAAATCAAATCTGCAATAAATTCTTTTATCTCATCTGAAACTTTAACTTTTTTTATAAACTCTTTGCAGCTTAGGACTTTTTTAAATAATTGATTTTGCTCTCTAAAGCGGAATTCATCTAAAGCATTTAATTTTAATATTTCGGTTTTTTTGTCTTTATCCCTTACTTCATCCATAATCACGCACATGCCGAATCTGTCAAGAAAGTGAGATGAAAAATCAGCCTCTTCAGGATTCATGGTTGCAATAATCTGAAACTGAGTAGGCTCTCTCAAAGTAATTCCTTCTCTTTCAATGATATTTTCTTCTCTTGCCTGAACTTCAAAAACAATTGAGAGAATATCATGGGGAAAAAGATTAATATCTTCAATAATAAGAAAACCTCTGTTTGCCCTTGAAAGAAGCCCTCTCTGAAAAACTCTTTTCCCAGTTCTTATGGTTTCTTCAATATCAATTCCACCCAAAACCGCCTCTTCAGTTGCATTTATTGGAAGTTGAACAGAAGGAATTTTTAACTGTTTTAAAATATCGCAAAATGCTCTAAGAAGAGTTGATTTCCCTGTGCCTCTTTTCCCAGCCAATAAAACACCGCCACATCTTGGCTCAATTAAATTAAGCAAGAGAGCAAGTTTGGCATTTTCCTGATTTACGAAGTTGAAAAAGTTTATTTTATATTCTTTCAAGGATTGCATGAAGTTTCTCTGCCTCTTGCGAGATATCCTCAAAGGGAAGCCTTTTAAGTCTGTGTCTCAGAGCAAGCGGAGCAATCTTTTTTATATCTTCATGGGTTATTTCTGTTCTTCCACTGAATGCAGCAAAAGCTCTTGCTGCTTTAAGCATGACTATGTCTGCCCTGTGACCATCAAGGTTTAGTTCTGCTGTGACATCCACAACCGTTGAAACTGATTCTTCAGTAATTGCTATATCTTTAAGTCTTTCTTTTGCATTGATTATCTTTTCGGCAAGCTCTTCCTGAGCATTCTGCCACTTTTTATGGAAACCCTCAGGGTCGTCATCAAACTCTGCCTTTCTTTTTAAAATTTCAACCCTCAAAGCTTTATCCCTTATTGAATTAACCTGAACACAGAGACCAAATCTGTCAAGAAGCTGAGGTCTCAGCTCTCCTTCCTCAGGATTCATAGTGCCTACAAGAATGAATCTTGCAGGATGAACAAAGGAAACACCTTCTCTTTCAACTGTATTAATTCCCATAGCAGCAGAGTCAAGCAAAAGGTCAACAATATGGTCTTCAAGTAAATTTACCTCATCAACATAGAGAAAATTTCTGTTTGCATCTGCAAGAATTCCTGGTTCAAAGCGTTTCTCGCCTCTTTTTATTGCATACTCAATATCAAGACTTCCTACGAGTCTGTCTTCTGTAACACCCAAAGGAAGCTCCACAACTCGCATTTTCTTCTTTTCGGTCTCTAAGGCTTGATTTTTTTCAATCTTATCCAAACAATCACTACAAAAAGGTCCTTGAGGTGAGCAACAGAATCTACATCCTTTAACAACTTCTATCTCTGGAAGTAAATCAGCCAGAGCACGAACAGTTGTTGATTTAGCTGTACCTTTCTCTCCCATTATTAAAACACCACCAATACCTGGGTCAATAACATTCAAAATAAGAGCAAGCTTCATCTCCTCCTGGTCAACAATAGCAGTAAAAGGGAATATCATTTTAATTGCCTCCACTACGCTACTTGAGACTTAAGAAGAAATGATAGTGGTTTTTCTTTTAATGCACTTACTTTTAAGATTGAAAAACCTATTAAATTACCTTCTTCGTCCACTTTTTCCATAACCGCATCATTTTCCGTTTCTCTAAAATAACCTTTTTTTCTCTCAAAAAGCACCTCAATATAATCCCCTTCTTTGTCATACCAAACAACTATCTCTTTTGCCATATTAATTCTCCTTTTTTAACGCTATCTGTAAAATATGCTGTTATTATAAATATATCATCATTGGAAACTTTAACCACAACACACAGGTATTTTTCCGTTACTGGAGTTACTGGATAGTGCTTATAGAAAAGTTCTACCTGATAGTCTGTTCTTGACCTCACAATTATATCTGGATTTAGCAAAGTTTCTTTTACTTTTTCCATTTGGTTTTCCATCTCTGGATGATTGGTCTCAAAATGGTTCTTTCTTTCATCTGTAAGGCGAATATTTCTTTTAAACAAATCATCTAATATCAACCAATTACCTCCTTCATCTTCTCCTTCCAGAATTGAACCTCTTCTGCTGTTACAATATCAATTGAGCCACCCTGAAAGCTTCCCTTTGTATCACCCATTTTCTCCTCAATCCATCCCTCAATCTCAAGATATATTGCTTTCAATGCTTCTTTTACATCCTCTGCAGGGTTCCAGAGTCCTCTTTCCAATGCTTCAATTAGTCTTCGTGCAATCTCCTCCATTGCCCAAGGATTATGCTCTTCAAAGAATTTTCTGTTTTCCTCATTCATCATGAATGTTCTTGCTATGTCATCAAAAATCCAGTCATCAACCTCTTTTGTTGTTGCCTCCCAACCGTAAACTCTGCCTATTCTTTTTGATATATCTCCAGCACCTTTGTAGCCATGTCTTTTCATTCCCTCAATCCATTTTGGATTTAAAAGCTTGGTCCTTACAACTCTTCTTATTTCATCTGCAAGGTCTCTCACTTCAACATGGTCAGGATTACGAGTATCTCCATAATAGGTCTTAACTTCTTTCCCACTTAGATGTCTTGCAGCAGCAGTCATTCCTCCATGTGTGCCAAAATAGCAGCAACATCCAAAAAGGTCATACTCATCTGAGACAACTTTGTTATAGGTTATATCAACACTTTTAAGTATGCTTGCGAATTCTTTATGTTTACTTTCACCCCATATGCCTTTTCCGTAAGCATAGCCGTTCCAGTAAAGAAAAACCTCTGCAAGGTCTTTTTCTTCTTTCCAAGCAGAAGCATAAACTGCAAGCTGTGTTCCAGCCTGATATGTTCCTGGCATAGAGCAAAAAATTCTCAATGTGGCAGAACGAATATCCACACCGTTCTGAGCCATTTGCTCTAAGGCATGTTTTCGCACAAAGTTCATCTCCTCTGGCTCATCAAGGGTTGCTACTTGCTGAATAGCTTCATCAATTAGCTCAATGCACATTGGGAAATTATCTCTTGTAATACCAGAGACCCTTATGGTTACATCAATACGAGGTCTTCCAAGTTCACTAATTGGGATTATCTCAAATCCTTTCACCCTTCCATTTGAAAGCCAAATCGGCTTAACACCAATTAGATACATAATCTGTCCCATACCTTCACCATCTGCCCACATAATGTCTGTGCACTGCCAGTAAATCGCCACATTTTCAGGATATCTACCCTCTTCAGAAAGATGTTTTTCAATTAGCTTTTCAGCAAGCATTTTCCCTATCTCAAAAGCAGTTCGTGTGGGAACTCTGTTAGGGTCAAGGCTATAAAAATTTCTTCCTGTAGGCAAAACATCGTCTCTTCCTCTTGTTATAAGCCCTGATGGACCAGGAGGGATGTAACTACTGTTAAACCCACTAAGAAGTGACTCAATCTCTTTTGATTGCTCAATCTTTCTGTTAAGCTCAAGAATTTTCTCTTTTATTGCTTTCCATTTTGGGTCCTGCCAGTTTATTCTGTCCAGAATTTTCATACTGAGACCTCCATTAATACTTTCTTTACAATTTCTTTACCGATTTTATCTATCTCTTCAGAAATGGCTCCAAAGGCTTTACCAGTGAGAGGGTCAATTTTTTGAGAATTTGCCAAAATTTCTTCCCAATCATATCCAAGCAGTTTTGCTATCTCCTTTCTAAGGGAAAGCTCCTGTCCAGCATCATATCGCATTATTGAGTATATAAAATCTACTCTTCTGTCACCTTCAGGCAGTTTTCCAAAAATATGCATTCCATCCTGAATCTGAGTATTTCTTATAAGAGAAAGCTTTGCATGGGCTTCTTCAATGATTTTTTCAAAGGGAATTTGATGTAGCTCCTCATGACTTAGCTCAGAAAGACACACTTTTTTATCATGCCAGAGGATTTTTATCTCCTTGTCAAGCTTTGCTTTAGCTATTGCACCTATTATCATATGCTCAAGCGTATGAAGTCTTGCAGGTTCTTTTCTTTTTGCCTCCTCATATTCACCGAGAAGTCTGTCAAGCTCCATTAGCTCATCATAGAGTCCACCCTCAGTGAGCACTGTCTGCATGTGGTCAACAAGCACTGCATAGCTACGTCTCTTTGCGATAGTTCCTTCTGGAGGATTGTCGGCATTGTAAATATAAAGATGAGGCAATGTATCAATTCCAATATCAGGGAAGCAGGCTGAACTTAAACCAACACCTTTCCCCGGCAAAAACTCTAAGTTTCCATGAGTTCCCACGTGCACAACTGCGTGAGCTTTAAACTCACGAGAAAGCCACTTATATGTTGCAACATACTGATGCGGTGGTGGAGTATCAGGATCATGAAGAATTCTACATACCTGACCGTCACATCTTGCTCCTGCGCATCCCCGTTTTGGCTGAACCATTATGAGCACATTTCCGAATCTTAACCCAGTTATTACAATCTTGCCATTATAAACCATTGCAGGAGGTATTCCGTTTTTATGCTCCCCGGGTGGTTCACCCCATGAATCAATCATACGCAAACGGGTTTTTTCAGGAATTTCGTTAAACCACTCCATGTATTTTTCTTTATCAATAAAAGCTATGGCACCACCTTTTTCAACGATTTCTTCCACTGTTGTCCATCTGAACTCTGATATTGCCTTTTTGTTCATTATCTCATCAATAAGTGCTTTTCCACTTTCTGGAGGCTCTACACTGTATCCAACCTCTTTCATTCTCTTCATAATTTCAGCAACGCTTTCAAGGCTGTCAAGATGGGCTGCAGAGCCAACTGTTGCCTCCACAGAAGCACAGGGATTGTTATGGAGGACGAAAGCAACCTTTCTTTCATTAACCGGGGTTCTTTTAAGTTCAATCCATCGGCAGATTCTATCAACAAATTTGTTTACTCTTTCTCTAATAGGCATTTTTCTTCTTTCAGACTCTTCTCCTTCAACCTGTGCTGATACTATTACTGGCTCAATAACTCCCTCAAACTCTGGCAAAGCAATACTCCAGCCTATGTCAAGATTGAGTTCTTCTTTTTCCCACTCATCAATAGTTTTGTAATAGGAACTTACAGGACAAAAAACAGGCACATTAAGCCTCTTGAGTATCTCAACTCCGTCAGAGGCTACATCGGTGTTGTCCATTCTTTTCTCTCTGCTTGTTCCAAGAAAGAATGAGATTAACTTAATAAATCCATCTATTCTTGGTTTTCCTTTTCTGTCAATAAACCACTCAAGCACAACTTCTCCGCTTCCCTTTGTGCCAAGAGCATTATCTTTTACAGAGTAAGCAAATGCAGCAATTACATTGAATCCCCTTTCCTCAAGCTCTTTAATCAATAAATCTTCAACCTCTGTGTTTCCATTTATCCAGTAATGTCTGGAAAAGAGAATGCCAATTGTAGGTCTCTCAGTTAGTAGTGAGTCAGCATCTTGACCCTTAGGATAAGACGAAAGAATGTCATTCCGAGACACTTTAGTGCCGAGAAATCTCCTACTTCCATACCATTCTAAGTATTCATCAACATTGGTAAAAATTCTATCTGCATCAGGATGATAAAGTCCTTCCCAGGAAATTTGTTCAGGCTCTTCGTAGGAAATATCATTATCTAACAACTTATTTACAATAAATCTAAACATGTTGGTAACATTTTTTTCACCATTTATAACAAGATAGCTGTATGCCTTACTCAGAAGTTCAGGCTCTACATTTGAGAGCATCCAGTATGATGGGTCATGTCCGAGACAGACAACTTTTGCCTTTGTCTGTTCGCTCTTTATTCTTTTCTCAATCTCTTCCCATACTGCCTCATTTGAGCGATAAAGAAAGATAATCTCAGCCTCTTCCATATCTTTGAAAACTTCTTCAAGCCTTTCAGGTTCAGCATCCAGAACTCTTGCTGAGTATACTTTCAGAGATAAATCTTTTATATTTTTTGATACCTGAAGTACAATATTGTAATAACTCTGCCATATAACTGCTAAAATTTTAAGCATCTGTTACCTCCATTGAATATTTTGAAAAATGGCTTAATTTCGTTATAATATTTTCAAAAAGGGAGGTGTTTTGATGAAGAAATATTCTTTCCCTGTAATCATTGAAACAGATGAAGATGGTTTTTTTATAGTAAGCTGTCCTTTGTTTAAAGGTTGTCATTCTTACGGAAAAACAATTGATGAAGCGCTTAAAAACATAAGAGAAGCTATAGAGCTTTGTTTGGAAGAGGCAAAAGAAGAAGACCTTAAAAGATACATAGGCACAGAAACCATAGAAATACCTGTTAATGCATAAACTTCCAGCTATTACAGGCAAAGATTTAATAAAATTTCTTGAATCAATTGGATTTAAGGTTATTCGTATAAAAGGTTCACATGTAAGGCTAAAAAATGAGGAAGGTAAAGCCACCACAGTGCCTTTGCATGGCAGTGAAACTTTACCTAAAGGACTTTTAAGAAAAATAATAAGAGAAGATTTAGAAATGTCACTTGAAGAATTCCTTATCTTATTCAATAACTTCAAAAGTTAACCCTCCTAAAGCAATGGGCATACTATGCTCTGTCCATTAATGTTGCTTTTTATTACTTCTATATCATAGACCTTTCGTATGAGCTCCTCTGAAATAATCTCATCGGGGTTACCTTCTGCTATCTTTGTTCCAGAATTTATAACCACCACCTTATCAGAAAAAAGCCCTGCAAGATTTGGGTCATGAAGGGTCATTACAACTACTAAAGCCCGATTTTTCGCAATCTCTTTAATCTTCTTAAGCACATTTATCTGATTTCTAAAATCAAGGTGACTTGTTGGTTCATCAAGTAACATCACAGGTGTATCCTGTGCAAGGGCTCTTGCAATCAAAGTGAGTTGACGCTCTCCACCACTAATTTTTGTATAGGGGATATCCTGCAAATGTTCAATTCCAACTATTGTCAAAGCCTCTTTAACTTTTTCATAATCCCTCTTTCCAGGAGATGAAAAAACTCCCACATAGCTTGCCCTTCCCATTAATACAACATCAAATACTGAGTATGGAAATGGAGGTTCGTGTTCCTGTGGAACCATGGAAAATACTTTTGCTCTTTTTCTGAATGAGAGTTTATCAATCGGGTTTCCATCAAAATAAATCTCTCCCTTATAATATTTCCATAACCCCGCAATACATTTAAAAAGCGTTGTTTTCCCTGAACCATTAGGTCCGAGAATTGTGGTAATAGAGCCCCTTTCCGCATTAAAGCTAATACCTTTAAGAACATCGTCTTTTTTATCTTTATGCCTAAAATATATATTTCTTACACTAACCATAATTTATTCCTTTTATACCCTCTTCCCTTTTTCTGTCATTCCGAGCAAAGCGAGGAATCTCCTCCCTCGCTCCGAGTGATAGAAGAAAATATCTACTTCCCCCATGCCTCTTTACCGCCACGCTTCATGAGATATATAAAAAAGGGTGCACCTGTAAGTGCGGTGATTATTCCTACGGGTATATCAAAAGTTGTAAGTGTCCTTGAAACCGTATCTGCAGCAATCATAAAGGCTGCTCCTGCTGCAATACTTAAAGGAACAAGGCTTTTATGGTCCGGTCCTGTAAGCATCCTTACAAGATGGGGAACCATAAGCCCCACCCATCCAATTATTCCACAAAGGGAGGTAGCCACTGCTACCGCAAAAGTTGAAAAGCCTATGAAAAGCAATCTCTCCCGTCTTATATTCACCCCCAATGCCTTTGCTTCCTCCTCTCCCATGCTCATTACATTAAGCCTCCATCGCATAAGAAAAATGGGTACAACTCCAGCTAAAACTCCAGCTCCAGCTATTTTTACTGCTCTCCAGTCTGCAAGGCTAAAGCTTCCCATGAGCCAGTAAACAATGCTTTGAAGTTTGTGGGGGTCAACAAGAAACTTTACTATTGAAACCATTGCTGTGAAAAAGGCAGATACAATCACTCCTGATAAAATCAAGGGAAGACGGGAGACTTCTCCCTGAGTTCTTGCAACACCATAGGCAACCATTACAGCAACTGTAGCAAAAACAAAAGCTGTAATCTGAAGGGGTAAAAAGCTCAAAAAACCTATTGTTATAGCACATCCGAATGCTGCACCTGCTGAAATACCAAGTATGAATGGGTCAACAAGAGGGTTTCGGAAAATTCCCTGAAGCGTAACTCCAGCCGAAGACAATGCTGCACCAACAAGTCCTGCAAGAATAACTCTTGGAAGCCTTATGTCAATGATTATCGCTTTCTCAGGTATATCTCCGATATCAAAGATGTGAAGAGTTTCGTTCAAGAGTATTTTTATCACCATAGTGGGTGTTACTCCATATGCACCAAGAAAAAGAGATGCCCATGCGATAAATACCGGCGAGATAAAAATTAATATACTCCTAAAACCCTTCATACTGTCTCACTTTATAATAAGATATTCCGAATACTTTTTTATAAAAATCATCTATTACCTTTTCAAAATTAATATCCCTAAATACTTCAGGATAAATCTTCATTGCCATATAAAGAGCAATTGGTGCAAGACGGGGTGACCATGTAGACCACTTTGGAAGCTTATATACTTGCCTGTTCTGCACAGCCTTGATAAACCTCCATTGACTGTTATTGTATAACCAAGACTCATCATATCCAGCAGAACCCCAGATAAAAATAAGGTCTGGATTCCATTGAACTATTTTCTCCAAAGAAACATCAATGTGTCTTTGAATAAAGGTCTCCGCTGGGTTTACCCCTCCAGCGATTTTTATTATATCATTAGTAACACCCAATGCTCCCGAGACTCTTGTTGGTGCTCCTCCAAGATGAATAACCTTTTTTCTTTTTTGTGGAGGTATTTTACTAACTTTCTCACTGATGAGCTTAAATATTTTCTCCATCTCCCTGATTACTTCTTCCACTCTTTTTTCTTTTCCGAAAAGCTTCCCATGCATTCTCATGTCTTTGTATAACTCAGCAAGACTTTCAGGATATATTCCGATTACTTTTATTCCCTTTTCTTCAAGGAATTTTATCGTATCTGGGTTGTATGTCCAAGTAATTACTAAATCAGGATTTAGCTTCATTACAGCTTCTACATTAACATCGCTTCCTGTGCCTACCAATGGTTTTCTTAAATTTTTATTATCAGTCACGATTGCCTTGTAAAGTCCACAGTTTTCCTCTGCCCAGCGAGAAACTCCTGAAACCTGACTCCATAAATTTAATGCAGGTATTAACTCGTATGAAATAACAACAACAGCTCTTTTAACAGGCACATTGAGAGACACTTTTCTTCCAAGTTTGTCAGTTATAGTGATGGTAGAGGCAGAGGCTATCCCTACCATCACTAAAGTGATTAAAATTATTAAAACTTTAATGTAAGCTCTGTAAACCATGACCTACCCGGTGCTTTGTAGTATTGATAGTATTTTCTATCAAAGATGTTATCTACAGAAAAGCTAAGCTTTGCAAACTTTGTAAATTGATAGCCAATTTTTCCATCTACAACAAAATAAGGATCGTAGGAACCATAGACATTGTTTGCATAATCTCTGTTCCTATCATCAGCATACATTTTACCAACATATCTTCCTACTATATAGGCTGAAAAACCTGATTTTTCAAATTCTGCACCAATATTTGCTTTCCAGAGAGGATTATAAGTAAGTCTTTTCCCCACAGAAAGAGGTTCTGCTGTATTTTCTTTGATTTCAGAATCTGTATAAGTAAAATTAGAAAAAAGCCTCAACCATTTTTCTAATCTCTGCTCAATTTCAAACTCAACTCCTCTGGATTCTGCTTTTCCAACATTGATATAATCCCTGTTTGTGCCTGTAGATTTTCTGTATATTAAATCATTCATATGGTTTTCAAAATAGGTTAATGAAGCTTTTGCATCTTTCCATAACTTTTGCTCAATCCCCAAGTCCCATGACACAGCAGTTTCAGGATCTAAATAAGGATTGGGAAGATATATGGTTCCTGTAGAAGATCTCCATGTTCTATATAATTCATAAACTGTGGGTGGTCTGAAAGCTTTTCCAATAGAACCACGAAGAGTTGTCGTGTCAAAAGGCTTATAAACTATTGCAAACTTTGGGCTGAAAGAAGACTTGGATTTTGAAGGATAGGATTCTATTTTTGTTGGAGTCTGGGTTGTATCATAAGAATATCCTTCATAGGTCTTCCACCAGTCCTCTCTAAAACCTACATAGACTGTTAAATTGTTAAGAAACATTATTTCATCCTGAATAAAAACAGAGTAAATTCTGCCTTTACCTTTTGATTCACTTCTTAGAGTGCCTGTTTTTGAGTCTTCATCTTTCCAGTTACTGAGATATTCGTCTTTTGTATTGGCATAATCGTGTTTGAAGGAGCCACCAAATGTGAGAATTTGGTTATTAAAAATCGGAATCGTAAATTGTATATCTCCCATATATGACTCTGCAGGTGTATTTGTTACATAGCCACATGTTGAACCCGGAGTTGTACATCCCCAGATTTTAGCAGAAGTAGAAGGAGTTACATACCAGTCTTTTTCTATATCAAGATATGAAAGATTAAGTTTCATTTTCATGTCTTTGTAAAGATTTGTCTCAAACCCTAAGGCATAGGTATTCTGGGTTCTACCACCTGCACCATTGAGAAAAGTATACTCACTTGTGCCTAAATAATAAGGGTTTCCAGAGGCATCTTTTAAGTAAGTATGTGGGTCATCATAATTATATTCATAACGATTTCTCATGAATGAAAGATTTATTTTTGTATCTTTTGTAAACTCATACTGTGCTTTAAATGTTATTCCATCATCCCACCAGCGATTGTCTCCTTTATCACCCACAAGGTAGCCAGTACTTACTCCATAGGTGGAACTATAATAAGTAACATATTCTCCACCAGTATATGTACCTGAAGGTTTTGAAGATCTTATATTCAAATCATTTGGATAACCATTAGTTCCCTGCCAGCCATAGCTTAAGAAAATGCTCAGTTTATCCCAGAATTTGTCTCCATAGGATGAATAAATTCTCCGCAAGTCATCCATTGCCTCACCTCTGTTCCAGCTTGAGCCATAGCCCGTTTTAAAAGTGAACTCTCTTTTTTCGGGCATTTTCGTGATAAAGTTCACAACTCCACCCATTGCATAACCACCATAAAGAGAGGAAAAGGGACCTTTTACAACTTCCACTCTTTCAAGGTCTTCTGGATAGTATCCCCCCATTCTTACATTTCCAGTATATGGATTATTTAAAACAATTCCATCCATAAGAATTAGTGTTCTTTTTTGATCTGGTATCCCTCTTAAGGTTATTGCTGAGAGCGTATCCATTAATCCCTTGCCTCTTCTTACAAATACACCTGAAACATCATTCAATGCCTGATCAATTGTTTTAGGTGCTTTAAGTTCAATTTTTTCTTTTGTAATAACACTTACACTTGCAGGTGCTGACTCAATAGGCGTCTCAGTTCTCGTTGCTGTCACAACAATTTCCTCAAGCTTTACTTCCTCCTTTTGCTCTGCCTTAGCAGGACTAAAAAAATATAGAACACAAAATAACATAAATACCATTAAATAAATCATCTCAACCCCTCCACAATTCAGTTTTCATGAATTTCATCCTGTCATTCCGAGCCCGAAGGCGAGGAATCTCCTTCCTATTATTAAACTTCGGAAGAGACCCTTCGGGGCTACATCCCTCAGGATGACAGTTTTTGCTCCCTTCAGAGAGGTTTGAGACCCTTCATGAGCCTAATTCATAAAAAAAGCCGTGGTAAGGCTTCCGCCTTCCACGGCCTTCATGACCAGTTTTACCCTTCGTGGGTAGAAAAATTAAAACAAAAAATGGTAGGTTATGTCAACTATTCTCTTTCAAATCCGTACTTATCAGCATTCTTTAATAATTCCTGATAATAAATGTAGAATTTTAAAATATCCTCAAAATGTTGATTTATAACTGTGTATAATTCTTCAGGAGTTACTTCCCAGTAAATATGAACAAGCCTGTTACGATATCCAGCAAGATTTTTATTTTTTTCAGCAAAATCTACTGGAATAAGTCCATGTTTGCCAAGACTTACTATTATATCCTGATAATCTTTTGTTCTTGCTCCCAATCTTGAAAGAAAGTGACTCCCTACTGTCAGTATACCTTCAAGTGCTCTTCTTAGATAGTATTCTGCAATAATGTAATTTTTTTTATTCTTGACAAATTCATCTATATCCATAGTTTTAAAAGATTCCATTTCTTTTAATGCCTCTTCAATCTGGAAAAGTATGCTTCTTATCTTAGAAATATTTATCGGCTTTTTTTTAATCATTTGCAATTAAAGCCTCATTAAATATGTTTTCAAAGTATTTGAAATCAAGATATTGCATTACAATTTTGTCTTTGTATTCGTAGAAAAATTCTATATCAGAACAAAAAAGCAATTTTCCTTCTGTAACTGCATTAAATTGAAGACTCAGAGGCGATTCATGTAAATAGACTATATCAATCTTGCCTTTAAAATTTTCCGAAAGTTCATCATAAATTTCTCCATATATTTTGACTGGATCTTTTAATATTACAGTTTTGTCTTTAAATAACACAGCAAAATCAATATCACTTCCTTTATGAAATGTGCCATCTATTACAGAGCCAAAAATTAGTATGGCAACCACTCCAAGAGATTCGAGCTTTTCTTCATCAAACTTTGGTTTTTTCTTCAAATGCATAACATATTATAACAAATAGCCTGATTTTATTTTTTTATGCTTCTATGATAGCAAATTGAGATTAAATATTAAGAGGATAAATCATGTTTCTTGATATAAAGCTTTAACTTATGGATTTATTCCTTTTTACTAAAAGCAGAAAGGTTTTATATCAAGAACAGGTGTTCCATCATACATATCAAGCCTTTTAACTTTAATTACATTGTCTATAACATCCAATACCTCAAGAACTGATAGCCCGATAGGATTGGGTCTATGAGGTGAGCAGGTGCTGAAGACTCCTTTTGTTTCATTTAAGTGAGGTGGTTTCTGGATGAGTTTATCAGAAGTAAAAGGAGGAGACTTATGAAACACAAAAAGCACTACAATTTTATCTCCTGTCTTAATATCTCTTATTCCAAGCTTGTATTCAGGCTTAATTACAATCTCGCCTTCCACATCAGAAACGCTCCAGTGTCTGGGCAATTCGGTAGCAGGGGTTTTTACATATCCAATTGGCTTAAATCTATACTGCATAATTTTTTTCACAAAACTCCTTCAATTTTTTAAAAAACAAAAGCATTGTTTTTTGATATTCCAACTTTTATAGAAAACCGATAAACTCAATGAGCAGTATTCTATTTTTGTAAGTTTTTGAACAATTTCTTTCAATTTATTTTCAAGCTTGTCAGACATTTTATTTAATATGAATATACATCTTTATCCTCCATGTGAGCAAGAAAAAATGACCTATTATCCTCCTCTCCAAAGAAGGAAATTCCACCTCAAACTAAAAGAGAAATTCTTTGACCCATTGAGAGTCCTTGTAATGAGTATTATAAATTGACCAGCTTTAAATGTATGATAAAATAATTAATGAATTCTATTGTAAATCAAAAACTTAATATTAATACTGCTTTATTAGAAGAAGTAAAAAAAATCACCTTCCTCATCAAAACTAACAATGAAATTTATAACCTTTCTATAACCTCCTTTTCATTATTTATTTGTTTTTATAAAAACAACTTTATAGTATTTGAAGAAAATGAAGACCAAGCAGCTAAACTTTACGCGGCTTTTAAAACTTTTTCATCTTTTTTCAATACTACTGATGAAATAGTTTTCTTACCATCTAAGGGCACAGAAAGAATGATTGCAATATTTAAAATTCTGAATGAGAGAAATAAAAAAATAATAACAACAGTTGATTCTGCTAAAATTCCTCCCCATATTGAAACCATTAATATAAAAAAGGGAGGGACTATTGAAAGAGAATTTCTGGCAAAAAATCTTATTAACTTAGGATACAGTAAAGTTGAATTAGTCACACAGGAAGGAGAATTTTCTGAACATGGATGGGTATTTGATATATGGGGAATTGGAGAGGAATATCCTGCGAGAATTGAATTCTTTGGAGATGAAATAGAAGAGATAAAGTTATTTTATCCAGATACGCAACGCTCATTTAAAGATAAAAATGAGATATGGATAATACAGGCAGAAGAAAAAGAAATAAACAACATAGAGTTACTTGAATTATTTGAATTTGATAATATTTTTACGGTTGACAAAAATTTCACCAACAAAAAGTTCAATATAGTGAAAATATCACATTTACCTGTTAAATTTTCCACCAAATCAGTTGATGCAGGAGATAAAACATTTTATGGATTGGGAATATTGCCAAATGAAAGAAGCTCTATTTTAGATTTTCCCAGAAATTTAAAAAAACTGGGAATTCCTATAATCTTTTCTATAAGTTCTCGGGGAAAAGCTGAAACAATAAAAGAAGTTCTTTTTAACCACGATATCATCGCTCCATTAATTCATAAAAACGAGATTGGAACATATTCAGGCAAATATGCAATAACGATATCAGATCTTCAGGAGGGATTTTATAGAGAAAATCTTATGATAATTACAGATTTTGAACTATTTGGCGAGAAAACCCTTAAGAAGAAAAAACTTGCCATCCAGAAATTACCTATTGATGGACTTGAAATAAATGAAGGTGATTATATAGTTCATAAAGAGCATGGAATAGGGATTTTTCGTGGTATAAAAAGACAGAAATACGAAGGGACTGAAGAAGATGTGCTTGTTTTGGAATATAAAGATGGAGATATTCTTTACGTCCCTACTTGGAATATTGGAAAAATCTATAGATATTCTGCAAAAGAAGGTTTTATTCCACCGATTGATAAACTGGGAAGTAATAGGTGGCAGAAAGCAAAAGAAAGAGAAAGAAAAAGAATACATGATATAGCTGATAAACTTATTAAGCTTTATGCTCAGAGAAAAACTGAGCGAGGATTTATTTATTCAGAAGATACTGAAATTCATAAAAATTTTGATGACTTTTTCCCCTATGAAGAAACTGAAGACCAGCAAAAGGCTATTGATGCAATACTAAAAAAAATGAGGGAACCTTTCCCTATGGAGGTGCTTCTTTGTGGGGATGCTGGATATGGGAAGACAGAAGTTGCTATGAGAGCTTCATTCAGAGCGGTTTATGATGGGAAACAAGTTGCAGTTTTGGTGCCAACAACTCTTTTATGTGAACAACATTACAGGACATTTAAAAAAAGATTTGAAGCATTTCCTGTAAAAATTGAATATTTAAGCCGATTTCGTTCAGAAAAGGAAATTAAAAAAGTTATTGAAGATACAAAATTGGGGAAAGTTGATATTCTCATTGGCACTCATATAATTATTTTGAAAGAAGTTGATTTTTTTGACCTCGGGCTTTTGATTATTGATGAAGAACAGAAGTTCGGGGTAATTCATAAAGAGAAAATAAAAGAAAAATATCCAAAAGTTGATCTCATTACAATAACTGCTACTCCTATACCAAGAACTCTTCAAATAGGATTAAGCGGACTGTGGGATATATTCGTAATACAGACTCCACCTAAGGAAAGACTTGCTGTTAAAACATTTGTCATTCAGGAAAATGAATTAATAATTAAAGAGGCAATTGAAAAAGAAATTCAAAGAGGAGGACAGATTTATTTTCTTCATAATAGAATCCACGATATAGAATTAGTAAAATCAAAAATTCAAAAACTTGTTCCTATGGCACGAATTGGAGTTGCGCATGGTAGAATGAAAGAAAAAATGCTTGACAAAATAATGCTTGATTTTATTTATGGGAAAATTGATATCTTACTATGTACATCTATTATAGCCTCAGGACTTGATATTCCAAATGTAAATACAATTATTATTGATCAGGCTCAAACTTTTGGATTAAGCGATCTTTATCAAATAAGAGGAAGAGTTGGCAGGTCATACAGGCAGGCAAATGCTTATTTAGTCATTCCTCCTGAAGAAATTCTTAGTGAAGATGCAAAAAAAAGAATAAAAGCTATTCAGGAAATGAGCTATCTCGGAGCAGGTTTTCATATTGCTTTAAAAGACCTTGAAATAAGAGGTGCAGGAGAGCTTCTTGGTGTTGAACAATCAGGAGTAAACAGATTAGGTTTTGATCTTTATATAGAAATGTTAAATGAAGCTGTCAAAGAAATAAAAGGCGAAGTTTTGCCAGCACTGAAACTACCAGAAATTAAATTTTCTATACCAGCTTTTATCCCCGAAGAATACATAAAAGAGACTCCTATGAGAATAAGAATTTATAGAAAATTGAATCAAATTTCAGAAGACTCTGAGATAGAAAAACTTTATGATGAAATTATTGATAGATTTGGAATGCCTCCAAAGGAGGTTGAAAATATCTTCAAAATCGCTCGCATAAGACTCCTTGTTTCAAAAATTAAAGCCTCAGAGGTTAAACAAAAAAAGAATACATTTAAATTTAAAATGGAGGAAAATCTTGATACAGGTTTTGTAAACCGCTTATTACATATATTAACAGGATTTAAAAACAGGGGCATAATAAAAAATCTGAAATTTTATCAAGATGGCTTTGAAGTTAATATTGAAGAACTTGACGGTTTAATTTTATTTCTTAAAAGACTTATTGCAAAGCTTGAAGATAAAAAATGATATACTATAAAACTATGAGGACCAAATTTCTGGGAGTTTTGATTGCTTTTATTGTTATTGCATGCACATCTGAAGAAAGAATCAGACAGATGAACGAATCTGATTTTCATAAAGAAATTGGATTTGCTTACTATATTGAAAAAAACTACCAGCTCGCATACTCAGAGTTTCATAAGGCTCTTCAAATTGACCCTGATAATAAAGACGCACTTCATGGGTTGGCTCTTGTTCATATGGAATTTCAAGAATATGAGATGGCAAAAGATTTGTTTTTAAGAACACTTTCTCTTGATAACAACTATGCTGATGCATGGTTTAATCTCGGAGTATGCTATCAAAAACTCAATATGCATAAAGAAGCCATTGATGCTTTCCAAAAAGCATTGAATAATCCTTTATTTGTTACTCAAGATAAAGCTTATTTTGGGCAGGGACTTTCTTTATACAGAGTTGGGCAATATGAAGAAGCTAAAAATGCCTTTGACAAGGCAATAAAAAGAAACGTATTACTTATTCCAGCCCATCTTTATCTTGCTCTCACATATCAAAAGCTTAATCAATATTCAGAAGCAGTAAAAACATTGAAAAATTCCATTAAACTTGATCAGTCCTTTAAAGGAGATATAGATAAATTTATAAAAAATCTTGTAGATGATTTGAAAAAAGGACAGACTAACATGCCTAAGGAAGACATTCTTGACCTTCTTGAAATTCTAAAATACTAAAATGGCAAAAAGTAAAATAGTTAAAGCTGCTGGAGCTATCTCATTAGCTACTACATTTAGTAGAATTCTTGGATATATAAAAGACATGATTCTTGCCAAATATTTTGGTGCAACTGGCATAAGTGATGTATTTTTCGTTGCCTTTCGTATTCCTAATCTGTTAAGAGAACTTTTTGCAGAAGGCTCAATGTCTTCGGCTGTTATTCCTGTGTTGAAAGAATCCCAGATAAAAAATGGTCAAGAAGAAACCCAAAAAATTGTAAAGAGTTTATTTACATTCATAATGATAGTTGTAGGAATTATTACTATTTTAGGAATAATTTTTAGCCCTCTTATTGTAAAACTAATTGCCCCAGGATTTGTTGAAAATCCTCAAAAATTTGACTTAACAGTGTTACTGACAAGAATAATGTTTCCATTTCTACTCTTTATCAGTCTTGCAGCACTTACAATGGGTACTCTCAATACAAATAATATTTTTTTTATACCATCTCTTGCTCCATGTTTTTTAAACATTGCAATAATTATTTTTATAGTTGGATTTAGCTCATTATTTTTCAATCCAATAATATCTGTTGCAGTAGGTGTAACTGTAGGAGGTGCTCTTCAATGGCTTGTTCAAACACCTACTTTTTATAAAAATGGCTTCAAATTTGGAATAGCGCCATTTCATTCTGCTTTGAAAAAAATTGCTATTCTTGTAATTCCGACAACAATAGCAATGGCAGTAAACCAGATAAATATATTTGTAAGCACAATTATTGCGAGTTTCCTTCCCGAAGGAAGTGTTACATATCTTTATTATTCAATGAGACTTATTCAACTTCCAATTGGTATTTTCGGTGTAGCTGTTGGAATGGCTGTACTTCCAACCCTTTCTCAACATGTAGCTGAAGGTAAAAAAGATATCTTTACAAAAGACTTTACATTTTCCCTTAAATTCTTATTCTTTTTAACTATTCCTTCTACATTAGGATTGATGATGTTAAAAGAACCAATAATAAACACTCTTTTTCAAAGAGGTGTTTTTGATATAACAGCTACAATAAATACTGCTCAAGCTTTACTATTTTATAGCATAGGAATCATTGGTACAGTTGGGTCAAGAACAATCACTGCTACTTTTTATTCTATTCAAGATACAAAAACACCTGTAATATGCGCTGCTACAGCAATGTTGACAAATGTGATAGTTTCTATTGCTCTTATGAATTCAATGCAGCACAAGGGACTGGCACTTGCTTATTCAGTGGCTGCTACTGTCCAGTTTTTTATGTTAGGATATTTTATAAAAAGAAAAATTCCTCAGATTTCCTTCAATTCAATAATTTCATCTTTTTTAAAAAGCTTTGTAGCTGCGTTTATTAGTGTAAGCATAGCTAAACTTATTTGTGAGATTAACCCTTCCTTGTGGTTACATAGTGAAAAAATGTTTCTAAAATTTATATGGCTTGCCTGTGCAATTTCTGTCGCTGCATTTTTCTATTTAGTTCTATGCTATTTGCTCAAACATGAAGAACTGGGTTATATTTTAAAAAAGATACGGAGGCAAGGATGAAAATAAAAAAATTTGAAGTTGGACCACTATTTGTAAACTGTTACATTATATATGACGAAAGGACAAAGGAAGCAGTTGTAATTGACCCTGGCGATGAACCTGATTTAATTCTTGATTTCATAAAAGAAGAAAATCTCAATCTTAAATATATACTTTGCACACATGGACATTTTGACCACATAGGCTCAGTCAAAGAATTAAAGGATGAAACAGGCGCAAAAGTTGTTTTACATGAGAAAGACATTGAAATATATAGGAATTCTCCTCAAATAGCCATGCAATTTTTTGGCATAGAAATAGAACCTCAACCTGAACCAGATATTCTTATCAAAAATGGCGAAATATTAAATACCGGAAATGTCCAGCTAACAGTAATACATACCTCTGGACATTCTCCTGGAAGTGTATGCTTTTATACTGACGGATATATATTCACAGGAGATACACTTTTTGCGGGCTCTGTTGGAAGGACAGACATTATTGGAGGCAGTATGAATGAACTGCTTAATTCACTCAAAAAGATAGCTTCTTTACCTGATGAAACAATAGTTTTTCCAGGTCACGGACCTAAAACTAAAATAGGAATTGAAAAGAAAACAAATCCCTTTTATCATGAAGTTATTTAAATTCTTATTAATTGTATTTCTTTTAATCTCCTTATCTTGTAGCAAAAGTTCAAAAAATGAAAATCCAAAAACTTCATCTCAATATTCAGAAGGGACATCTATTATCATTGGTGTTTTACCTGAAGAATCTCCAAAAGTAATATATGAAAAACTTTATCCTTTGAAAAAATTCCTAAGTGAAAATTTTAAAAGACCTGTCTTAATTGATATTGCAAGAGATTTTAAAGATTTAGAAAAGAAAATAAAAGAAGACAAAATTAATTTAATCATTGTTGACCCTGCTACTTACTGTGAACTTAAATGGAATATGAAAAATAAAATATTTCCTTTGATTAAACCAGAAGGCGGTATAGCTGAAACAAGAAGTGTTTTTGTAACAAAGCAAGGTAATAATATTGAAAAAATTTTTGATTCTCTTGGGAAAAAACTTGCGCTTGGTGAAGAAAAATCTTCATTTAGCTATCTTATTCCTCTGTCAATGCTTAGAGATGTTGATATTTCAATAAAAGATTTCAAATCCGTTGATATGTTACAAAAGGAACAAAGGATCGCCCTTTCCATATTAATCGGAAACCATGACATAGGAGCTATGAGCGAAATAACTGCAAACAAATATCTTAAAGACGGACTTAAAATAATAAGATATTCTGAACCCACTCCAAGATTTTTAATAGCATACATTAATAATTTAAAAAAAGATGAAGTGGAAACTATTAAAAATAGCATCTTAACCAGAGCAGATAGAGAACTTCTTGAAGCCATAGGCGTTGAAAAATTCAGTCTGGCTGAAGATAGAGATTTTGATTATATCAGGGTACTAATTAAAAATCTCACGGGTAAAGATTATATTGATTACGGATCAAAAACAATAAAAGTAGCCATATTACCCTTATACAGTCCTCTTACAATCTATAAAAGATATGACCCTCTAATGAGATATCTTTCTGAAAAAACGGGTTATGAGTTTAAACTTGTAATACCTAAAAATTTTGAAGAATTTATAAACATTGTTAGTCAAGGTAAAGTTCATTTTTCATATCAAAATCCCTATGTATTTTCCATCGTTTCTAAAAGGTATTCAATAAGACCTCTTGCAATCACAGTTGGCGAAGATTGCACCACAGACGAAGGTATTTGCGGTAATGAAAAATTCAGAGGTCTAATAATAACAAGAAAAGACAGCAATATACATAAACTCACTGACCTCAAAGGGAAAAAAATAATGATTGTATCTCCTACATCAGCAGGAGGATATTTGTCTCAGAAGCTTTATCTTGAGAAAAAAGGTTTTAATTTACAAAGAGATTTTAAACTTATAGATGCAAAAAGGCAGGAAAAAGTTATTATAGGGGTTTATAAAGGCGAAGCAGATGTAGGATTCATAAGAGAAGCTGCTTTAAGTGTTTGGTCCGATGAAGTAGATATCTCAAAAATAAAAATTCTTGATTACGGAGACTATCTACCAAACTGGCCATTTGCTGTTGTGAATAATCAAAATAAAGAATTAACAGAAAAGGTCAAGAAATTAATTACTAACATAGATAACCCTTTAATACTTAAAAAAGCTAAGATTAAAGCATTCAAAGAGGCAACAGATGAAGATTTTAAAATACTTAAAATACTTAGTAACTGAAAGAATTATCAAAAAACTTCAAAGAACAAGCATCGGAATAAAAATATTTCTATCATTTTTACTTCTATTTTTAATCATTATGATTTCAATTAATCTGTTAATTCTTAACTATCAGAAAAGCTCTCTAAAAAATCAGATTAACACAAATATTACGGTCCTGCTTGAGAATGTTTCAAAGGATGTTATAGACCATCTTGTCTTTTTTGATCCCTTAGCTATTGATGAAAAAATCTCTATTGTTATGAACAATCCAGGAATTGATTACATAATGCTTGCTGATAAAAATGGCAAAATTGTTGGACATAGTGATAAAAGTCAGCTTGGCAGTTACATAAAAATGGAACCGTCAATTTATAAAAGATGGCAAAAATCAGACACAGATGGAATCAATCATATAAATTTACCAGTTATTGTTGGCGATAGCTATTTTGGAATCTTAAGGGCTGGTATATCTGAAGACAAAATAAATGCTTACATTGAACAGTCCACCAGAAATTTGAAAAATTATATTTATATTTTAAGTTTAATATTTTTTCTTTTAACTGTTATTATGGCATTTATGCTTTCAAAAACACTTATAAAACCTTTGCAAAGACTTAAAAATAAAATGTCAAGTATTCAGGCAGATAAACTTGAAATATGTGAAAATCCATCAACTGTTTTTTGTAAAGATATCTTTAACTGTGAAAAAAGTGACTGCCCTGCCTATGGCAAAGAAAGATGCTGGTTTATAACTGAAGCAAAGGAAAACTGTAAAAAATGCCATAACATTGATTGCAAGGATTGTTATGTTTATAAAATTTCTTGTGGTGATGAAATCGGATATCTAATTGAAACATTCAATGAGATGATATTAAAACTTAAGCATTCCCTTGAAGAACTTGATAGAACAACAAAAGAAAAACTAAGACTTGAAAAATCCTCTGCGATGGCAGAGATGGCAATGACCGTTGCCCATGAGATAAAAAATCCTCTTAATGCAATAAAGGCTTCTACCTCTTATTTAAAGGCAAATTTTCAGGGAGAGGTTTTAAAAGAGTTTCTTTCAATTATTGATAAAGAAACAGAGAGATTAAATGAATTGATAACAAGTTTTCTATCTTATGCAAGACCTGTACCCCTTAAATATGAAAAGGGAAACATCAACAATGCACTAAAAGATGTGATAAAACTCGTAGAAACAGAAATCAAAGAGGAGAATAAAATTCTTCAAACTGACTTTGACCCCTCAATACCTGAATTTTATTTTGACCATCATCAAATAAAACAAGCTGTGCTGAATCTTTTAGTAAATGCTACAGACGCCACTGAAAAGGGAGACACAATAATGATCAAAACAGAGAGAATTGATGGAAAGATAAAAATTACAATAAAGGATTCAGGAACTGGAATCCCTGAAGAACTTATGGGTAAAATATTTGAGCCCTTTTTTACCACAAAGACTACAGGTTCAGGTCTTGGACTTGCCTGTGTTGAAAGAATAATAAAGGACCATGAAGGCAATATAAAGGTTACGAGTAAACTTAATGAAGGAACCGAATTTACAATAGAGTTGCCAATTAAAGAGGGTTAAATATGGCAAATATTCTATACATAGATGATGAGATAAGTGCCTTGAAAGCTATTTCAGCAATTCTTAGGAAAGAAGGATATACTGTTTTCACCTCAACTACTGCTGAAGAGGGAATGGAAGTTCTTAAAACTACCACTATTGAGTGTATTCTTCTTGACTACAGATTGCCCGGAATGGATGGAATAGATTTATTAAGATGGCTCAAACACTGTGAAATGTCAATTCCAACTGTAATGCTTACAGCCTATGGAACAATTGAAAAAGCAGTAGAAGCAATGAAACTTGGTGCTTATCATTATTTGATAAAACCAGTAGACACAGAGTTGCTTTTAAATGTGATAAAAGAAGCCATTGAAAAATCAAAGGGAATTCAAAAATTAGAAAAAATAGAAACCCCCTTTCCAGAAATAATTGGTAAAAGTAAAACAATACAGGAAATATTTTATATAATGCAGATGGTTGCAGAAAGTAACGCCAATGTACTTATTACAGGCGAATCAGGCACAGGTAAAGAACTTGTAGCAAGGGCAATACACAAAAATTCTCTTAGAAAATCTAAACCCTTTATTATAGTTGACTGTACCACAATACCTGAAAATCTACTTGAGAGTGAGCTTTTTGGACACGAAAAGGGAGCTTTTACAGGAGCTACTGAGAGAAAAACAGGACTTATTGAACTTGCCAATGAAGGCACTGTTTTTCTTGATGAGATCGGGGAATTACCAATGCTTTTACAAAAAAAACTTTTAAGATTTCTTCAGGAAAAAGAGATACAGAGAATTGGAAGCACACAAAGAATCAAAGTGGATGTAAGAGTAATCTCAGCTACAAACAAAGACCTTGAAAAAGCTATTAAGGAAGATTCATTCAGAGAAGACCTTTACTGGAGATTGAATGTTGTGAGAATAAATCTACCTCCACTAAGAGAAAGAAAGGAAGATATTCCTCTGCTTGTGAATCATTTTTTAAATAAATTTTCAAAAGAAAACAATAAACCTATCCCTCAACTTGAGCCAGAAGTTATGGATGCTCTTATAAACTATCATTGGCCTGGAAACATAAGAGAACTGGCAAATGTCATAGAGAGAGCTGTTGTGCTCTCACCTTCAGGATTAATTTCTATAAAACATCTACCAAGAAGAATACAGGAAAATACTGGGTGGACTATTATTAAAGAAAATACCTTCAATCTTCTTGAAGTTGAGAAGGCTTTGATTCTTAAAGCGTTAAATTCCACAGGATGGAATCAAACAAAAGCTGCTGAAATACTTGGTATTTCAAGAAAACAACTTCGCACTAAGATGAAACATCACGGATTTCTCACACAATCTGAAGAAGAATAAAAATTAATAAGGGCTTGGAAATCCTATATCCAAGCCCTTATTAAAGGAGGGTGGGGTGTGGGATGAGAGGTTTACTCAAACTTTAAAATATTCAACGCTCTCATCAAGAGCTTTTGTCTCAGCAGACAATTTAGTAGTAATATCTCTTACAAATTCAATCATTTTTACTGTATTATTAATGTTTTCCCTTATAGTATCCATATTTTGTGCAATTTCCTCACTTGTTGCAGACAACTCTTCTGTAGCAACTGCAATTCTCTGTATCATATCCATTGCCTTTTCTGTAGCAGATACAATCTCATCAAGAGCGCGCATTGCATCATTTGCTAAAGCGACTCCTCCTTCTGCCTGAGAACTGCTTGTATTCATTGCATTTACAGAAGCGTCTGACTTTGACTGAATATTTCTAATCTTGTCAGCAATCTCCTCTGTTGCTTTTGCAGTTCGCTCTGCAAGTTTACGAACTTCATCGGCAACAACCGCAAAGCCCCTTCCCTGCTCACCTGCTCTTGCTGCTTCAATTGCTGCATTTAAAGCAAGAAGATTTGTCTGGTCAGCAATGTCCTTTATGGTAAGCACAATCTCGCCAATTTCCTGTGAACTTTGTCCAAGTTCTTCAATTGTGCCAGCAGCTGCTTTGATTGAGTTAGCTATATCTATCATAGCCTTTACTGCTTTATCCACTGCAGTCTTGCCTTTTTCAGCAGTTTCATTTGCCTGTTTTGCTGAATCAGAAGCATGAGCTGCATTTTTAGCTACATCAATTATTGTCTGCGATATCTCTGTAGAGGCAGATGCCATCTGGTCTATACGCGATAACTGTTCCCGAGAGTTTTTCTCTAAATCATCTGTCTCTTTTGAAAGAGAGGCAACCATGGTATTGGTATTTTTTACCACTTCTCTGATTTTACCTATTGTTGCCCTTAAACTTTTTGTAATTCTCTGATATATATCTCCAATTAAATCACAGGCTTGTGTTTTTTCCTCCCTAAGGTCTCCCTGTTCAAGTCTATTAAAACATCCTAAAGCTGAGGACATATTTTTTTCATAGGATTTATATGAATAATAAAGCATTCCACTCAAGCCTGCAAGAGAAATAAAAAGAACAATTGAATAAATTATCGCATTTCTTTTTCTTACCTCTGAAATTTCTTTGTTAGTTTTTTCAAATTCTTTCTGATGAGTATCTGTTATTTTGAAAATCATATCCTTTATTTCTCTCCATACCTTTGTCTCTTCAACTATCTTCTTAACTGCCTCATCCTTTTTACCTTGTTCTGCTAATTGTTGAATTTCCATTTTCATAGAGTGATCTTTCTGCCACATTTGTTGGATTGTTTTCAATTGTTCCTGCATTTCTCCTTTTGTTAATTTTATAGCTGCTTCATTTGATTTCATAAATTCCTGATGCGCCTTTTGATAGTTTTTCTTTGCCTGCTCATCCTTTGGATTAATAAAAACATTTCTTGTTGCCTGACCTGTCTGAAGTCCCTGGGCATACATATCATTTAAAGCAACAAGGAGCATTATGTCCTTTTTTGTTAATTTTTCAACTCTTTCCTGAAATCCCTTCTCATTAAAATAAGACAGAATAAAAAGTCCAGCAAGAACAAGCAAAATCATAATATTAATAAATTGAAGCAATCTTTTTACATTCATTTTATCCCCTCCATTTCTTTATACTATTTAAAAAATTAATAACAGATTTGGGAAAAGTCCCAAAAAAATTAACAATAAAGCTCCTGATAATGCCATGCTGTTATTCAGAGGATGATTATAAATATCTATAACTAAAGAATCTTTATAAAGATAAAAAACTGGTCTTAAATAGTAAAAAGCGGAAAATATGCTCATTAGTAATGCAAAAAAAACTAATGAACCGTATCCATAAGAAAGAAGATTTTTAAAAAGATTAAATTTTACAATAAAACCTGCGGTAGGAGGTACTCCTGTAAGAGAAAACATTATCACTATAATGCAGAAAGAAAGAAGAGGATTTTTTCTTCCCACTCCTAAATAATTCTGAATACTTTCACCATTTTTTATGTTCATAATAAAAGCAAAAGCGCTGAGATTCATAAAAACATATACAATCAAATAGGGGATCAGTGATATTAGAAGTTCTTTCTCTGGAAGTAAAAATGCCATAAACATATAACCAGCATGAGCAATTGAGGAATACGCAAGCATTCTTTTTAAATTATTCTGCCTTAAAGCAAGAACATTACCAACTAACATTGAAAGAGCTGATATGATAACTATCAAATCTTGAATGTTAAGTTTTAAATTAATTGAAAGAAAAATATTAATTAAAGCTCCAAAAACTGCTACTTTAGGTGCTGTTGATAAAAATGCTGTTACAGCAGTGGGTGCTCCTTGATATACATCTGGTGCCCATGCATGGAAAGGTGCAAGAGACAGTTTAAAGGCAAATGCAGAGATTAAAAAAACAACACCCAATAGGATATTTAAATTCTCTGTCTTCAATAATTTAAAAGTTTCATAAGATGTGCTTCCTGTTTGAGCATAAAAGAAAACAATTGAACCAAGAAGAATAATTGAAGACAGAGTTCCAAGAATAAAATATTTCATACCAGCCTCAATACTTAGACTTTCCTTTCTGTAAAAGCCTGCAAGAATATAAAGAGATAGGGAAAAAGTCTCAAGAGCAAGATAAAGAATAAGAAGATCATTAGCAACTATCATTAGATTCATTCCAAATAGTGATAAAAGAAGCAGAAAAACATATTCTACCGATTTACTACTTTTTAATTTAAGGTCACTGTAGGATAATCCAAGGATAAAAACTCCTATAAACAAGACTAAAATCCTTAAGGTCTGTCTGTACAAGTCAATTTTTATTAATTCCGAAGTAAATTCCTTTTGTCCAAAATTAAATACTGATAATATTATAGCTGTAAGTATGCTTAAAAAACTCAAAATATAGGTTGTTCTATAATTTCTACTGATAAATCCATAAAAAAAGGAAATTATTGCTAAGATTAGCAGGCTTATTTCTGGTATCAAAACCTTGTACTGAATCATCCCTTACCTCCAAAGCTTACGATTTCATTTACTCCAGAAAGCACATAATCTGGATTTAATCCGAGGTAGATGGATATAAGTAGAAGTATTGCCAAAAAAAATAATTCCCAGGAGATTACATCCCTTACATAGGTAGAAAGCTCTGCTCCTGGCTTTCTAAGATATACTCTATAAAAGAACCAGGATAGATAAACTACTCCCAGAGCAACACCGAATACACCAATAAAACCAAGAAATAAATTTTCCCTAAATATACCACTAAGGAGTAATAACTCTCCATTAAAGTAATTAAGTCCGGGAAATCCACCCATTGCCATGATTAATGAAAAAGTGAAAAAAGTTAAAGCCGGAACCCTTTTTGAAAGAGCTCCGAATTTTTCCAAATCAAAACTTTTTGTCTCTCTATTTAAAAGTTCAGCTACATAAAAAAGGGCTGCTGCAAGAATGCCATGATTTATACTCTGAAGAAGAACTCCCTGGTATCCCTGTAGATTACCCGTAAAAGCTCCTGCTGTAATTATTCCCACATGACTGAGGCTCATATATGCAAAAAGAACTTTAATGTTTTTAGAGTTTAAGGCAAGAAAAGCAGAGTATACAAAAGAAATAAGGCAAGTAAGAATTATCCACTGATTCACGACTGATAAAATATCATTAAAATAAGGTATTACCCTCAGGATTCCATAAATTCCCATTTTCCCAAGCACTGCGGACAAGAATATTGTAACTGGCATAGCTGCCTCATAGTAGGCATCCTTTAGCCATCCATGAAGGGGAACTATGGGAATTTTAACAAAGAAGGCAAGTATAAAACCAAAAAGGAGCAATAGTTTTGCAGTCTCGCTTATTTTTAAATTTTCAAGAGATGTAAAAGAGAAGCTTCCTCCGTAATAGTAAGTAGCTATGATTGCAAGAAATAGAAATATACTAAAACCGAAAGTATATATCAAAAATTTAATAGAAGCCTGAAAGGAATTCTCACCACCCCATCGCTGAATAAGTAAAACTGCCGGGATTAACATAGCTTCATAGAAAAAAAAGAACTGCAAGAAATTGGTTGACATGAAAAAAGCATTAACTGAGACAGAGAGTAATAATAAAAGACTCATAAAAGATGAAATTTTATCTTTTATTGTCTTAGTTGCTAAAAGTATAATCGCCAAAGTTATAAAGGTAGTAAGCAAAACAAAGGGAGAATTTATATGGTCAAAACCAAGAGTAAAATTAAGTTGCCATGCAGATATCCATTCGTAGGAAGTTAAAAATTGAAAACCTTTCTTTGTTCTGTCAAAATTAAGGTAATAAATTAGAGCCATTATGAACGACAGCGAGGATGACATTAGGGCAATTAAGTTAACAATTTTTCTGATACCTATTTTCCAAATTAAAAAGGCACCAAGCAAAGGAAATATTAGTATTAATTCAATTCCTACCATATTACTCTCCTAAAACAAAAGATATATCAAAAGCACAAGCCCTATAAAACTTAACATATAAAAAGCATAGTCCTGAATCTTACCAGTATGAAAAATTGCTAATCCATCACTCATAGTCTTTGCTAAATTGGACATAAAAGTAGGTATCCCATTCATTTTTCTGTCTTCATAAGCCATAATTTTGGATGAAAGAGGTAAAATTATTCGGTCTATTAACCATCTCCATATTTTGTTTATAAATCCATACTCTGCAGGGACAACAGTTTTATTTAGAGATTTTAATGAGTATTTTGCCCCCACCCTATAGAACCAATCTATGTCAAGATTGATATATGATTTTGGCTTAAGTGTCTTAAGAAACATGGCAAAAACAAGCCCTGTAAAACTGAATATTCCCAATGTGTCAAGAATATGCTGGACTGTATAAGGCTCATAATCTATTGGATATGGCAAGAAATTGTAGAAGAACTGTGGGAAAATTCCAATTAATATACATAGTGCTGATGTTGTGAGTATAGCAATCTTCATATTTAAAGGAATCTCTTTGACCTGATAGTCTGCCTTTTTCTCTGAAAAGAAAGTATAGTATCCCATTTTACAGATAATGCTTATAATAGTTCCGCATGTTGCCACATTGAGCATAATGTAGGCAAAGGCATTTTTGAGTTCACCTGCAGCAGAGATGATTGGTGATTTTCCAATAAATCCGTTAGTAAGCGGAAATCCAGCAATTGAAAAAGCACCTACAAAAAAGCTTATGGCAGTAAGTGGTGCATATTTTCCAAAATCACCAAGTTCTGTCATCTTTTCCTTTCCTGTGGCATAAATTACTGCTCCTGCAGACATGAAAAGAAGGCATTTATAAAGTATGTGGTTGAATGCATGTGAAGCTGAACCATTAAGCCCCAAAGTAATGGTACCGAGTCCTACTCCAGCAACCATATAGCCAACCTGACTTACTATGTGGTATGAAAGTAGTCTTCTTAGATTATTCTCAAGTAACGCATATATGACACCATAAACTGCCATAACAGAGCCAAGGTATATCAGTATCTCTGCTCCAGGAAATCCTCTTATTAAAGCGTAAACTGCTGCTTTGGTAGTAAATGGATTAAGGAAAACACTTCCATAAATTGTTGCAGATGGATAGGCATCTGGTAGCCACGCATGCAAGGGTGGTACCGCAGCGCAAAGTATAAAGCCAATAAGAGTAAGCCACCAGAAAAGCTCTCCAGAGTAGCTCATAAAGGAGTCAAACTGAAAACTTCCTGTTTGAGAGATATAGATCATTATGCCTGCAAAAAGGGAAAGACCACCCGCTACATGAACAAGAATGTATCTGTAGCCTGCCTCTGTTGCCTCTTTTGTTCTCTGAGACCAGATAAGTAAAACCGCGCAAAAAGACAACATCTCCCAGAAAAGATAGAAGCTTAAAATATCTGCTGCAAAGCTAACGCCTACTGATGCACCTGTATAGAGAAGTCCAGCCAACTGTTGAATCCAATCATCTATATGATAGCAATAGATTATCCCAATCAAACCAATAAAACTAAATATATAGGCAAAAAGAAGGCTCAGTTTGTCCACCCTAACAAGAGGAGATATATCCATACCAAACAAACTCATATAACCATAAAATCCCTGCTCGGCTATTAATGTAAGGAAAAAGCCTACTGTAGCGATGAGAACACTGTAGGGTCCTCTCATATTCTTGGGTAATGCTGGCAACAAAAGAGCTCCGAAGATCAGAACCACTCCCGGATGAATAAAATCAGTCATAGTAGTCCTCCTTCTTTGTTACTACTTTACTTAATGACTTAGCAACAATGATGATAAAGAGAGTCCCTAAAAGACCTACCAATGCACCAAAGGCAGGAAGTTCTTCAAATTCAAAATAGCCGTGTCCAAGATGCATCACCTTTAGAAATAATACCTCTAAAATAACCACAACAAGACATGCAACATAGAGAGCTTTTTTATAATTCATTGCATCACTCTCCTTATAATTTCCATGAGAAAATCTGGATATACTCCAAGAATAATCGTAAATAAAGCAGTAATGAGCAAAGGTATGGCACAGAAGTAGTTTTCCTTAACATTTTGCCATCTGTTTTCCTGTAATGGTTTTCTAAAGAAAGCTTTATAGGAAATCGGAAGAAAATAGACTGCATTAAGAAATGAACTGGCAATAAAAATTCCAAGAAGTTCGGGTCTGCCTATCTGCAAAGCTCCCATCGCAAGATTATATTTGCTTATAAAGCCTGCAAAAAGAGGTATTCCTATCATGCTCAAAGTAGCAAGAAAAAAGGAAAACATGGTAATTGGCATAACCTTACCTATTCCATCAAGTTCGCTTATTCTCTTTACATGAGTTGATACATAAACAGAGCCTGCCACAAAGAACATGGTTATTTTAGAGAAAGCATGCATACTTATATGAATAAGTCCTCCCATTATTCCTAAAGGCGAAAACATGGCAACTCCGATAATTATGTATGAAAGATTTGCCACTGTTGAAAAAGCAAGTCTTGCTTTGAAATCATCTCTTGTAAGAGCAATAAGTGAGCCCATTATTATAGTAAAGCCTGTGAGGAAAAATATTAAATCCTGCATTCCGATTGCCTTTATCGTTGCTTCTCCATAGATATTAAGCAAAACTCTTGAAACAGTGAATACACCTGCTTTAACAACAGCAACAGCGTGAAGCAATGCACTAACAGGAGTAGGAGCTACCATTGCTGCAGGCAGCCAACTATGAAGAGGCATCACAGCAGATTTATTAAACCCATAGATGAAAAGTATAAGCAATATTTGTAGAATAAGTTTATTTTCTTCAACGATTTCAGGCGCAAAGATTCCACCTTTTCTAAAATCAAGTGTTCCTGTAAGAATATAAGTGATAACTATGGCAGCAAATAGGAAAATTTTCGCTGTACCTAAGAGATACACAATATACTGTCTACCACCCTCAAGTCCTTCTCTGTCTTCGTGATGGGCTACAAGAGGATAGGTTACAATAGTTAATGCTTCATAAAAGATAAACATTGTAAATAGATTTGCAGCAAAGGCAATACCTATTGCAGAACTTAGAGAAAGGGCAAAACAGGTAAAATATCTTGTCTGAGCATGCTCTCTAAGAGTTCGCATATAGCCGATTGAGTAAAAAGTTGTTAAAATCCATAGGAATGAAGCGCCGAAGGCAAAAAGTAAACCCAATCCATCAACCCTGAAGGAAAGCTCTATTCCAGGTAAAATTGTAGCAATTTTTAATCCTATAGTTTCCCCTCTTAAAAAAGGAGGAATAAGCATACAGACAAAGGAAAACTTTAAAACTCCTGCTATTACAGATGTGGCTTCTCTCAGGTTTGGATTCCTCTCTCCAATTAGAACAATTATTACAGCTCCTATAGCAGATACTAATATAGCTAAAAGCGGTAGTAGCTCTATCATTCTTTACTCCTCTTTAAGTTCTCTTATTTCTTCTGTGTCCACACTTTTTTTCAGATTAAAGTGAGCGATAAGGAGAGAAAGTCCTACAGCAACAGAACCTGCAGCAACAGCTATTGTAAATATTGCCAGCACTTGTCCTCTAATGTCATTCATGTAGTGAGAGAGTGCAACCAAGGCAAGATTAACTCCTGCAAGCATCACTTCAAGCGATACGAAAACAATTATTAGATTTCTGTTTATAAGGAGATTGATCAATCCCATACTAAAAATTAATCCAGCAAGTATGAGATAAGCTTCAAGAGGTATCATCTTTTCTCCTCCATGCTAATACCGAGACCGCAATCATCGGAATGAGTAAAATAACTCCAAGAATGAGCACAGCCAGAGAATATTCATTAAAAAGCATTGCACCGATGGCTTTTGTGTTACCCACATCATGAACGTATTTTATTGTATATTTTCCACTGTATTCAGCTTTAATAGATGAAAAAACAGCTAATAGCGTAGCAGTTATAGAAAGTCCAATAAGTAATCTTCCTTCAAGTATTGATGTATATCTTTTATGCTTTGGAAGTTGCCTCGCTCCAAGTAAAAACAAGGTAAAAAGAAACATAACCAGTATAGCACCTGCATAAACAATAACCTGAACCATAGCTAAAAATTCTGCATTAAGAAACAAGTATATAACTGCCACATGAAGAAAAAGAAGCAAAAGCCAGAGCACTGCATGGACAGGATTTTTTCTTGTAAGTGACATTATGGAAATGCCTAAAGTAGCAAGACAAAAATATGCAAATATAAAATATATCATAATGCAAACCTCTTGAATATAGCGATTATTATAATATTCAAAATTCCCGCTGGAATTAGCACTTTCCAGCCAATATTTAACAGCTGGTCAAACCTGTATCTTGGAAATGTTGCTCTAACCCAGATGTATAGGAATATGAAGGCATACACCTTTATAGCAAACCAGATTATTCCTGGAACTTTATCTAAGAATGGAAGTATATCAGTAATGAATTTTGGAATTGTCCATCCACCAAGGAAACAGAGGGCACATAGAGAAGCCATAATGTACATGGCAACATACTCAGCAAGGAAGAATAGAGCATATCTAAAGGCACTGTATTCCGTAAGATATCCTGCTACAAGCTCTGTCTCTGCCTCAGGTAGGTCAAAAGGTGCACGGTTTGTTTCTGCAAAGGCAGCAATGACGAAGACAACAAAGCCGATTATCTGCGGAATTGCATAGACTCCTAAGGCTGTATTGTGTTGGGCTATAACTATATCTCTTAAATTGAGGGAGCCTGCGGCAAGAACAACTCCAGCAAGGCTTAGTCCAAGAGCTATCTCATAAGAAAGAACCTGACTTGCCGAACGAAGTCCACCAAGGAAGGAGTACTTGCTGTTTGATGACCATCCAGCAAGTATTATTCCGTAAACAGAGACTGAAGCAGAGGCTAATATAAAAAGTAAGCCCACATTTAAATCGGCAAGGATAAAGTTAGAAGTAAAAGGGATAACTGTAAGATTAATCATTGTGAAGATTAAAACAATAAGGGGTGCAATTTGGAATATAAACTTTTCAGCATTTATAGGAACTATGTCCTCTTTAAAGAATATTTTTATGAAGTCGGCAATTGGCTGAAGCAGTCCATGAGGTCCTACTTCCATAGGTCCCATTCTTGCCTGTGCTCTGCCGATTATCTTTCTTTCTGCATAGGTTGTGTAAGCAACATGGGTAAGAACTATTCCAAAGACCACTGTTGTTTTAATTACCATTATGAGAAGCTCAATCATTTATTCTCCTCCACTGAAGAACTTTCAATAATCTCTCTAAAGCCTCTCCAAAGCTCTTTACCCTTAAGGGGATAATCTTTCCTTAGTGGATATCCATTCCAATCCTCAGGCATAAGTATTCTTCTAAGGTCTGGATGCCCAATAAATCTTGTTCCGAACATGTCAAAGCATTCTCTTTCATGCCAGTTTGCACCTTCCCATAAATCTGTAACTGAATCTAATTCTGGAGTCTCTTCGTTAACCTTTGCTCTAACTCTTATATGAAGCCTTCTCCAGATGCTGTAAAGATTGTAGACTACTTCAAACCTTGGTTTTTCAGGAGAATAATCAACACCGCATAGGTCTTGAAGATGATTGAATCCCTGTTGTTCTTTAAGCCATCTTAAAATCTCTTTAATTCTGCTGGGTCTTACAATTACTGAAACCTGTCCCCTGAACTCTTTTATTTCGATTACTTCCTCTGGAAATTGCTCTTTCAACTTATATGCAATCTTAAGAGATTCCTCGGTCGCTTTCGCTTCCTCGGAATGACGTGAAGAAAAAGTGGTTGGCTCAGATATTAATGGCTCTTCTTCTAAGACTCTCTCTATTTCCTGTGCCATGTGAGTGCTCCCATAAAGATTTCATAGATATATCCAATAAAAATCAGCAAGATAAATATAATCATCATCCAAAATCCCTCAAGGGATATGGCGTCAAAGGCAACTGCCCAAGGATAGAGAAAAATGACTTCCACATCAAAGACCACAAAGAGAATGGCAAGAAGGAAAAAGCCAATATAAAACCTCTCCTTTGGCTCTCCACTTGGAAGGTTTCCAGATTCGTAGGCAATAAACTTGATAGGATTAAATTTCCTTGGAGCTACAATCTTATTAACAATAAGTCCTCCCAAGCCAAAGACCGTGACAAATATCATGGCAATTAGAACAGGTAGATATTTGTAAGGTATATATGAACCTGGCTCCATTATTGACTTTCCTCCCTTCCAATGATTGGATTGGGCTGTCTTTTTCCAACGGAAAGTCTATCTCTACCAATTCCAGGCAAATACCAGAATTTATTCAAATATTCCTTCCTTTCGTACTGTCCAATAAATTCATCCCAGTTATTGAGAAGTCTATCTCTATTAAAGTAGTTTTCCTCTCTTGTGTAAGAGGCATACTCAAAATACTCAGTAAGAACTATTGCATTTACAGGACAGACTTCTTCGCAGTATCCGCAGAAGATACATCTTAATGCATCTATTTCATACTTCGTTAAAACTCTTGCTCCTGTTTCAGGGTTTATTGAATAGTCAATGTATATGCACTGGCTTGGGCATACCTGAGCACACTTTGTACAGGCAACACAGCGCTCCTTTCCTGTTTCGGGATCACGAACAAAGGCATGCCTTCCCCTGAAACCATCTTCAAGAGGTCTTTTCTGTTTTGGATATCTTATTGTTACAGGTGTTGTGAAAATTGTCTTGAAAGTAATTAATAATCCCTTAATTAGGTCAATGAAGAGTATCTTTTTCAGTAAATTGTTCATCGGTCAGCCTCTCCCATAACTATGTCCAGAGTTCCAATTATTGCTATTACATCTGCAAGAAGATGTCCCTCACAAAGCTTTGGAATTGCAGATATGTGAATAAATGAAGGCGCTCTAACTCTCATTCTGTAAGGTCTTCCTGAACCGTCACTCACTATATAAAAGCCAAGCTCACCTTTTGGCGCTTCTATGGCTGAATAGATTTCTCCTTTGGGCATTATTTCCTGTTTTTCCTCTGAAAATGCAATAAATCCATTCCAGAGAGAATCCCCTGATTCAATCTTTCTTTTTGCCTGATGGGGCAAATCAATATCAGGAGATTTATCTGATAAAATTTTTCCTTCTGGCATCTTTTCAATACATTGTTTTACAATCAGTACAGACTGTCTCATTTCCCTTATTCTGCATAAATACCTATCATAAGTATCCCCTTTTTCTCCAAGAGGTACTTCAAAATCAATTTCGCTGTATGCATCATATGGTATTTGTTTTCTTATATCGTAGTAAACTCCAGAACCTCTCAAAGCAGGACCTGTAAGTCCTAATAGAACTGCATCCTCTGGTGCGATGACTCCAACCCCTCGAGTTCTCGCAATCCAGATACGGTTTTCTGTAAGAAGTGTTTCATATTCATCAACTCTGATGAGCATTAAATCCATAAACTTATAAATCTCATCAAGAACATGCTCTTTTATATCAACCCTTACCCCTCCAATTCTTGGATAGCTAACCGTAAGTCGGGCACCACATATTTTTTCAAAAAACTGCAATATCTGCTCTCTCTCTCTGAATGCATAAAGAAACACTGTCATTGCACCAATGTCTAAGGCATGGGTAGCAAGCCAGAGAAGATGACTACTTAATCTGGTCATTTCAGATACCATTGTTCTTATAAATTTTGCCCGTGGTGGTGGTTCTATTCCCATAAGTCTCTCAACGGCAAGACAGTAACCAATATTGTTGGTCATACTTGAGATGTAATCAAGCCTGTCTGTAAGAGTCATTGCACCTGGATAGGTCTTACTTTCAGAGAGTTTTTCCACACCTCTATGTAAATAACCAACATCTGGCTTTATATTGATTACCCTTTCACCCTCAAACTCACAGAGAAGTTTCAGCACCCCATGAGTAGCAGGATGATGTGGTCCCATCTGAAGAACAAAGGTTGTGTCACTTACTTTTTCTATTTCCAGCTGCCCCATCTTCCTTCTTCCCTCATAATTTTTTCTTTCAATTTAAGCACACCATACATCAATGCTTCAGGTCTTGGTGGACAACCAGGAACATAGACATCTACAGGTAAAAACTGGTCAGCACCTTGAACAGTGCTGTAGGTATTAAATATTCCTCCTGTGCAAGCACAGCTTCCCATAGCTATGACATACTTTGGTTCTGGCATCTGGTCATAAACCCTTTTAACAATAGGTGCCATTTTGTATGTAACTGTTCCAGCTATGATTATTACATCTGCCTGACGTGGTGAGGCTCTAAAGAGTATTCCAAAACGGTCAAGGTCTAAATGGGATGCGCCTGCTGCCATCATCTCGATGGCGCAGCAGGCAAGACCAAAAGTGAGGGGCCAAAGAGAGTTTGACCTACCCCAGTTTACGACTTTGTCAAGAGTAGTAATTATGACATTGCTACCCTTGATTATCTTTGTTCCTTCTTCTACCTCAATAAGCTGTTTATCATTAGTAGAGGGAAGCATAGGTATCCTTCACAAACCTCTCTCTCTTGAGTTTTGAAGCCTCATCAGCAGAGACAAACTTCAATGCCTTTGTTGTGCACTTTGTAACACAAGCAGGCTTTAAACCCTGGTCTACCCTGTCCTTACAGTAATCACACTTTACAACTTTACCAGTCTCAGGATTCCACTGAGGTACTCCCCATGGGCAAGCCGTAATGCAAGATTTACAGCCAACGCAAAGAGACTGCTCAACAAAAACTATTCCATCCTTTGAACGCTTCTGCATTGCACCTGTGGGACAGGCTTTTACACACCAGGGGTCTTCACAGTGAAAACAGGGCATAAAGACAAATCTTTGTCTTGGAAGTCCTCCGATTAGTTTTATATCTGTTTCAATTATTCTACAAAGTCTCGGTCCTACGGGAAGTTCATTTTTTGTTTTACAGTGCACCTCACAGGCATAACAACCTATGCAACGGTCATGGTCTTGATATATATAGTAGATGCTCATATCTGTCCTCCCTTAAGCCTTCTTCACTCTTACAAAGTTTTCAAAAAGCGCACCTGTGTGGCTTCCATGTGCCATTTTGTCAAAAGCTCCGCTAAGAAGTCTACCTTCATTTAGTCCTTTACCGAAGGAACGGGTCTTCCAGGGCACTTCATTCTCAAATCCTCTATACATAAACACAGCCTCTGGGTGAATAAACGGAGTAACTTTAGCTCTAATTTTCCCAGAAAAATCTCCAGAAGATACCTCTACCCAGTCACCATTCTTTATTCCAAGTTTTGCTGCAGCTTTATCGTTTATCCAGAGTTCGTTTTCAGGAACAATCTCATTGAGATATCTGTTGTTATGGGTCTGCACATGGGTGTGCACTGCCATTCTTCCAAAGACAAGTCTGAACTCGCCCTCTTCAATGTTAGGCTTTGCAGGTGTTTGATGTTCATAGAAGAATGGAACTTCTCTTTCAGCCATCTTGCTTGAGAGAATTTCTACTTTACCTGAAGGAGTTTTGAATTTGAGCTCATCTCTTGAATACATTTTAGCATCTTTACAGAGAGCAACCTGTCCAGATTTATCGAAGTCCTCAATCTTAACTCCTGTTCCTTCAAGCTGATAATTCCAGAGTTCCTCTATTGTCTCAAAGGGCATATACTGTCCAACTCCATAGGCATGAAGAAGTCCCTTTGTTATCTCCCACTTGCCCTTTGTATCATAGATTGGCTTAATTGCCTGTCTTCTCATTATGAATGCAGGCTTTGCTCCTCTCTGAAGCCCTATCATGTCATCTCTTTCAAGATAGGTTGACTCTGGCAATATGACATCGGCATACCAGGCAGTGGCTGAATAGTTAGTGTCTATTGCCACTAAAAGGTCAAGTCCATCAAGGACTTCTTTAATATCTTTTAAGGTAATTCCTGCAAAGGGATCGTAACGAACTACAAAGAGAGCCTTCACAGGATAGGGCTCACCCTTTTTAATTGCTCTGTAAAGATGGAGAATGTGTCCTGCTCCATCGTAGAGAAATCCTTTACCTGCCTCAGCCTCAACTCTTTTTTCCTCAGGTGCAGGAATTTTCTCAAGGAGACTATTTAATCCTTTTGCTCCCACTTCCTTTGGTGTCTTTGCAAGAATCAAACCACCCTTCTGCTCTATGCTACCAAGTAGTGCATTAAGAATAATTACAGAACGGGCAAAATAGAAGGCATCCATATACCTTGCAGAAAACCAACCGGGATAGAGTATTACTCTTGGTTTTGCAGCACTCAAAGCCTTTGCTAAGTTAACTATTTCATAGGCAGGAATTCCTGTTTCCTTTTCAGCCCACTCAGGAGTGCAGTTTTTTACAAAGTTTTCAAGTTCTACAGTTCCATCAAAGAATTTATCAACAAAGTCTTTGTCGTAAAGATTTTCTTTTAAAATTACATGAATTAAAGCAAGATTGAAGGCATAGTCAGTGCCTGGTCTTATCTGATAGAACCTTGTTGCCTTTGTTGCAGTCTTTGATACTCTCACATCTAAATATGTGAGATCTGCTCCGTTTTCAAGAGCCTTAACAATATTGTTAACCTCTCTAACACCTAAGGCTTCAATGGCATTTCTGCCATAGAATACCATGTGTTTAGTATTGGCAAAGTCATATCCTACCTCGGGTCTACCGTAGCCAAGCAGAGTTTGATAGGCAAGGTCAACATTTTTTCTGCAGAAATCATCGTGGCTAAAGTAATTGGGAGAGCCCATTCCTCTTACAATAAGTCTCTGCATTTCTCCGAAAAGACCAGCTCCTCTGTCTAAAAGGGCTACGGTTCTTTTACCATACTTTGCCTGTATATCCTTGACTTTGTCTGCCACGTATTTGAAGGCCTCTTCCCAGCTTACCCTTTTAAACTGGCCCGAGCCTCTTTCGCCAGTTCTAATCATTGGATACTGAAGCCTTTCGGAGTCATAAAGAAGGGCAATTCCAGCAGAGCCCCTGGCACAGAGGCTTCCCTCCATGCCAGGAACGTAAGGATTCCCCTCTATCCATTTAACTCTACCGTCTTCTACTTCAACCCGAATGGGGCATCTTACGGAGCACATTCCACAGTTGCTGAATACTGAGTTCTTCATGTTAAACCCCTTTTAAAATATGCCAAGCAATTGTAAGGCTAATATTAAGAGACCGACGCAAGCAACCCTTTTTACCATTACAGGATTGAGTTTCTTTGCAATCTTAGGTCCTATATAACCACCAAGAATTGCCGCAGGAAACATTATTAAGAAGAATATTAAGTCAAAGTTTCCAAAGCCATAATGTCTAAACGTTCCCATAAGGGTATTGAAGAATATGGCAAGCAAAGAGCTACCCACGATAACATACATGGGAAGTCTTAAACCAACTGCCATGAGAGGAACCATAAATGGCCCGCCACCAAAGCCAAACATAGATGATGCAATTGCTATAAGAAATGCACCTGGAATACCTATTGCAAGATTTACTTTAAATTCCTGTCCCCAAAATTCTATTTTCATAGTTATTTACCTCCTTCTGCCTTTTTCTTTGCTTCTTCTTCTGCTCTCTTTCTAAACTCTTTAAGAATTGCCTGTTCTTTCTTGTTTTTCTCTAAGTATCTTGGAGTTGTCTGCCAAAACATTAGAGCAGCAAGAATTATAAGAACCCATCCAAAAAGGAATTTATACTGGTCAAGGGTTATAAGCTCCGTCAGTTTTGGACCAATAAATCCTCCGGCAAGCATGGCAAGCCCGAGAGTAACTCCAAGCTTCCAGTTGATAAATTTAATTTTTGAGTAGTTGTAAATTCCTGTGCCTTGGGAGAAAAGAACTGTTGGCATGACTGTTCCTGCTACAACTGTATGAGGAAGTCCAAACATTACAAGTATCGGGTTAAGAATAAATCCACCACCAGCACCCATCAAAACTCCAAAAGTTGTAATTGCCGCAGTAAGAAGGAATGGCCATATTACATTAACAGTCCTACCAGCATTTGGTAAATATACACTGGGAAATGTAACTGAGTTTTCAACTACAACCGGTTCACTCTTTATATCCTTGTCAACCTTTGCAACGACAAAATATTTTCCAGGAGCAGTGTTTGCTGGAAGTTCAATTGTAGCCTTAAATGTGCCATCTTCTGCTATTTTTAAGTTTGAAGAAAATACGTTACCAACGCTACGAAATCTTGCTTTAAGTAGCTGCATAGACCTGCGCTTATTCTCTTTTTCATCCATTGGTTCAAGCTTTGTTCCTCTTGAACCAATTATGCTTGCCCACAAAGACGTCTGATACCTATCAATTTTCAACTTTGCAGGATAACCGTAAACAGCATCGGCACCGGCATTTTTTATAACTTCAGAAACACTCCACTTTCCACCCTTTGCCTTAGCATCCTCTAAAACGGGCTTATATTTTTCAGGAACAATTAATCTGTAAAAGGCGGGCATATCATCAGTCATATAAAATATGTATGGCCTCTTACCAGTTTTGGGATCTGGGTCTGCGTCAAACCTTGCAGCTCTTACAGTTTTTTCAGCCCAGACTTCAATGTATACATCTTTGCCAGCTGGTGCTTTACCGGTGATTGTAAGTTTACCTCCACCTGAGAGATTTGTTTTATCTACGCTTACTGTAACAGTCTCTGCTGATTGTGCTTCCTTCGGAGCTTCTACAGGCTTCTGTTCTTGGGCTTTCTGTTCAGCAGGCTTCTGAGCCATTCCGGTAGAGACAAAAACCGTTAAAACAAAAAATACAACAAAGAAATTTAAAAATCGCTTCATAAATTCCTCCTCCTATTATCTGATTATCAAAACGGATTGAGTAGCATTTGATGCCACTTTTTGTGTGACACTTCCAAAGAGTGTTCTTTCTGTTGCATCCTTACCTTTTGAACCAATAACAATTAAGTCATAGCCATTTCTGGCATAATCAATGATTACATCAGCCGGCGAACCTTCAAGAATTATTGTCTCTCCTTTCACCCCCTTTTCATTTAAAATTTCCTGTGCTCTTTTGAGGTTGCCCTCAAATTCGGCCTTAAAAATTCCCTCAACTGTTGCACAGTCTACGCCAATCTCTAAAAAACAAACTTTCGGAATAACTGAGATAACTGTTATCTGAGAGCCAAATTTTTGTGCCAGCTTGATAGCTTCGTTCAAAGCTTTTTTTGACCATTCTGAGCCATCAAAACATACTAAAATTTTTTGCATGGTAAACCTCCTGAGAATTTCTCAAAAAAGAGAAAATGCAAAAGACTTGCCAGAAGATAAGTTATTGAAAATATTAGGAAACGCCCGATTTGAGATGTCCCATTAGGGACAGGCAAGAAGAGCTACTGTCCCAAATGGGACAGTAGCGACAGCTTATTGAGTTACTTTTTTTCTTACATAAGGAAGAAGTCCGCCACTTAGGAGAAGGTCTCTTTCTCTTTCATTTAAGTTCGAATAAACCTTAAAAGAGTTCTTTTTCGATAAGTTTATAACTTCATATTGCTGTTCACCTTTAATTGATTCAATCAAGCCATTGAGTTTTAAAATATCTCCCTGCTCTACTTTTTCATAATCCTCTGGATTTGTAAAAATTAGAGGCATGATTCCAAAGTTGATTAGATTGGCTCGATGAATTCTCGCAAAAGACTTTGCTATGACAGCTTTTATTCCAAGATACATTGGTGCGATTGCTGCATGTTCACGGGATGAGCCCTGTCCGTAGTTTTCACCACCTACAATGATACCACCGCCTTTATTTTTCGCATTCATCGCTCTCTCATAAAAAGTTTCGTCGAGATTTTTGAATGTAAACTTGGAAATCTCAGGGATATTAGACCTGTAAGGCAGCACCTGCGTTCCTGCTGGCAAAATATCATCGGTTGTTATATTGTCACCAAGTTTTAGCAAAACTTCTGCTTCAATGCTCTCCTCAAGGGGGGCTTTTACGGGGACTTCTTTTATGTTCGGTCCCTTAATTATTTTTGCCTCCTTTTCTTTGCGGGGCGGAATAAGCATATTATCATTTATTAAAAATGTCTCCGGGTCGTTAACTTCATTTATTTCTAAGTCTGTCTCTAAGGGATTTACTATCTCTCCATTTATGGCTGCAAGAGCACATACTACCGGTGATGCAAGACATACAAAGGCATCCTTTGTTCCTGAACGACCCTTAAAATTACGATTGTAGGAGCGAATTGAAACTTGACCGCTTCCAGGAGCACCGCCCATTCCAATACAGGGACCACAGGCAGATTCAAGTATTCTTGCGCCGGCTGCAATCATTGCCTCAATATCGCCTTCCCGAGCAAGCATCTGATATACCTGCTTTGAGCCGGGATTTATAAAAAGAGTAACCTCCTCATTTACAGTCTTTCCTTTAAGAATAGATGCAACTGTTTTCATCATATTGTAGGAAGAGTTTGTGCATGAACCAATGCAGACCTGATTAACCTTCATACCTTTAAGTTCTCTTACAGCAACCACATTGTCAGGGCTATGAGGTTGGGCTATCATTGGTTCAATCTCTGAAAGGTCAAGCTCGATTATCTCAGCATATTCAGCATCCCCATCGGCCTCAAGGGGAATCCATTGATGTCCTCTTCCCTGAGCTTTGAGAAATTTTAGTGTGTTTTCGTCGCTTGGGAAAATTGATGTTGTTGCACCAAGCTCTGCTCCCATGTTTGTAATTGTTGCCCTGTCAGTGACAGAGAGGTCTTTCACCCCCTCACCACCATATTCAAATATCTTTCCAACACCTCCCTTAACAGTGAGCATTTTAAGGAGAGTAAGTATAACATCCATCGCTGTAACATAAGGTCTTCTGAGTTTTCCAGAGAGATTTATCCTTACCACTTTCGGCATGGTAAACTCAAAGGGCATTCCTGCCATAACAGAGGCTGCTTCAAGTCCACCAACTCCGATTGCAATCATTCCCATGCCTCCGCCCGTAGGAGTATGGCTGTCTGTTCCGAGGGCAATTAGTCCAGGTGCAGCAAATCTCTCAAGATGAACTTGATGACATATTCCATTGCCTGGCCTTGAAAAATAAGCTCCAAAGCGGGCTGCAGCGGTTCTCAGAAAGAGATGGTCATCGGCGTTCATAAAATTGCTCTGAAGCATGTTATGGTCAACATATGAGACAGCAAGAGGCACTCTTACCTTATCCAAACCAATAGCCTCGAATTCAAGCCATGCCATTGTGCCAGTTGCATCTTGTGTGTAAACTTGGTCAACTCTTACGCCAATCAGTTCTCCTTCTTTTACTTTTCCAGATACAATATGAGCTTCCAGTATTTTCTCTACAATATTCTTACCCATTGACTCCTCCTTGTAATAAATAGAAACTGTTTAAAAACTTGTAATTTATTGAAAATCAATAAACTACAGAACAGCCTCTTTCCAATATAAAGAATCGCCTTCAGCCATGCCTCAGGATAACTCAAAAAAGGATTGTTCCTTACTTTATTAAAAATTAGTATAATATTATATCTTATAAAAATTCAAAAGGAGGATACTGTGCACTTTTTCAGCCACAAAAAAGGAGAACTTTATGCAGAAGATGTGCCAGTAAAGGAGTTAATCAATAAATTTGGAACTCCTCTTTATATTTACAGTTATGGCACTTTAATAAGACACATAAGAGCCTATGAGGAAGCTTTCTGTGAAGTTCCGCATATTATATGCTATGCTGTTAAGGCAAATTCTAACCTTGCCATCTTGAGAATTTTTGCTGAACTTGGTATTGGTGCAGATATTGTATCGGGGGGAGAACTTTTCAGAGCATTGAAAGCAGGAATAAAACCATACAAGATTGTTTTTGCAGGTGTTGGTAAAACAGATGAAGAGATAGAATATGCTTTGAAAAATAACATACTTATGTTCAATGTAGAATCTGAAGCAGAACTTCATAAAATTAATGAGAAAGCTAAAAACCTTAAAAAAGTAGCTTCAGTTGCCTTAAGAGTGAATCCTGACATAGACCCAAAAACTCACAAATACATTGCTACAGGACTAAAAAGCAGCAAATTTGGAATCCCTATTGAAAAAGCTCTTGATTATTATAAACTCGCTAAATCAATGAAAAATATAAAAGTTATAGGAATTCACAAACACATCGGTTCTCAAATTACAGAAACTTCTGCATATGTGGAGGCTTTGAACAAAATTCTTTCTCTCTATGACCAGCTCGCAAACTATGACATGGAAATTGAATACATTGATATTGGAGGCGGACTGGGAATAACCTACAGAGACGAAGAACCTCCTCATCCAAAGGAACTGGCAGATGTATTAATACCTCTGGTAAAAAATAAAAAAGGCAAACTAATAATTGAGCCTGGAAGATCAATTGTAGGAAATGCAGGAATCCTTGTTACAAAGGTTCTTTATACCAAAGAGACAGAGCAGAAAAACTTTATCATAGTAGATGCAGGTATGAATGACCTCATAAGACCAACTCTTTATGGCTCTTATCATGAAATTCAACCTGTAACTCCCGGGAAAAAAGAGAAAATAGTAGCAGATATTGTTGGACCTATATGTGAATCAGGTGATTTTCTTGCAAAAGACAGAGAAATTGAGAAAGTATCTGCTGGAGAGTATCTGGCAGTTATGAGCGCAGGTGCCTATGGATTCAGTATGTCCTCTAACTATAATAGTCGTCCAAGAGTTGCAGAAGTTCTTGTTAAAGGTGACCAATATGCACTTATAAGAAAACGTGAAACCTATAAAGATTTAATAAGGAATGAAATTGTACCGGAGGAGTTACTCTAATGGAAAAGATCAATTTTGTAAAAATGCATGGACTTGGTAATGACTTTATATTGATTGATTGTCTTAAAAATGATTTGCCAAAACCTCAAGAATTCGCAATTCATTACTGTAATCGTCGTTTTGGCATTGGTGCAGATCAACTCCTGCTTTTGTATCCATCTCAGATAGCAGATTTTAAGATGAAAATTTTTAATGCCGACGGCTCTGAAGTTGAAATGTGCGGAAATGGTATAAGATGTTTTGCAAAGTACATATGGGACAGAGGATTATCAAATAAAGATGTTCTTGAGGTGGAAACTCTTGCCGGAATTATTAAGCCAAAGAAAGTTGGAGAACTTGTTCAGGTTGATATGGGAAAGCCAGAGTTTCATCCTAATAAAATTCCAGTTGATGTAGAAGGAGACTCTGCCTTTGATTTAATGCTTGAAGTATCTGGATGGCATGCAAGAATAAACTGTGTAAGTATGGGAAACCCCCATGCTGTGATATTCCTTGATGAAGAGCCTAAAAACTTTGCTGTTACAAAATACGGACCACTGATTGAAAACCATCCAATTTTTCCCAAAAGAACAAATGTTGAATTTGCTTATGTAAAAAACTCTTCTGAGATTGTGATGCGTGTCTGGGAAAGAGGAGCAGGAGAAACTCTTGCCTGCGGGACAGGAGCCTGTGCTACTGCAGTAGCCGCTATGGTTAAGGAATTTACAAACAAAAAAGTCACTGTACATCTGCTTGGTGGAGACCTTTTAATTGAATGGGCTGCTGATGGACATGTTTATATGACAGGACCAGCTCAGGAGGTTTTTGAAGGAGTTGTAAAAGTTCCACAAATTGGCTGAAAATCACAAAATTTACATTTATTTTTAAAATCAGAGGTTGGTTCAAAAGGTGTATTTTTATCTTTAATCTCATTAAGCAAGGTTTGCAAAATAATTGAAACAATTTTTATACCTTCTTCTTGATCTATCTGAGTAAACGGATCAAATCTAACTTTTTCATCATTTATTAAAGATTTTCCAAGTAAAAAATAATGCCCCTTCAAATTAAGAGGATTAATGCTATATTTTCTTGAATATAGAAGCATGTATATAGGAATTTGAAGACTGCCAATATATTTTGACCAACTTTGTCTATCTGATATATCAAGTTTATCAAATTTTATTTTATAGTTATTTTCATTTCCTGATGTTTTATAATCAACAATTATAATAGAGCTATCAATGTTTTCAACCAAGTCTATCCTGTATTTAAAGCTTGTGTCAAATAGGCTTTCTTCTATAAGTTCTTCCACTTCAAGAATTTTCAATTGATGTTCTTTAGCCATTTTTCTGTAGTATTCTATTAATTCAGATAGTCTTTGAAGTATCTGAAATTTTATTAAATAGAGATTGCCTGTTATTTTACTACCATACTTTTTCAAAAATATATCGTTGACAATTAGTTCAATATCATTTCCAAAATCTCCTGGATGAAGTTTTTTTCCTTTTCTTAATTTAAAATATTGTTTAAGTGATTCATGGACAATTATGCCGATATCAGAATGTTCAATCTCTGTAGAAATATCTTTTTTCTTTATTAACTTAAGTATGTAAAAATAGTAAAACTTTAACCCGCAATCAAGATAGACATCAATGGCTGATGGTGAGAGACAAAGACTGTTTATAATTGTCATTATTTGTTCTGTTTTATAAATTTCTGAAGGTCTTTTTGCTGCCAGATTTACTGACCATGAAATTGATTTTATTGGTATATTAAGTTTCTCGGAAACACTTTTTTCTATTTCCCATATAATTTTTTCAATAAATCTTGACCTTTCATTTTTATCATTCTTTATGTAACAAAGATGCACCTCTTCTGCATTATTAACTAAAAGGGAAAAGTAGTAATAAATAAGCTTTTCTCTATCTTGATAGACAGGTAAGTCAATAATTTTTCTTACGCTATAAGGTAGTAGATAATCTTCAGAAAGATCTGGGAAAACACCTTCATTTAAATCAAGAAAAATAACTTTTTTAAATTTGATATTCCTCGTCTCAAGAAATCCTAATATTTGCAACCCTTTTAATGGTGTTCCATGGAAAGGGACATTTTCAAATATTACAAGATTTTTAAAAAAATTGAAATAAGACTCTATATGTTCAAATTGAAAAGATTTTATTGTAGAGTTAGCTATTTTTTCAAATTGAGCAATAAAAAATTCAACATAAGGATAAAATAAATAATGAAATCTTGCTGTAGTTTTCTCATAAATAAAAAGCAAAACATCCTTGCAGTTATTTATAAATTCTTCAATGTTTCTAATTATTATAAATTTCTTTATTGTATTGTTATGAATTAGCTTGATATGCTCTTTTATATCATCAACTGTAAGATTAAAATCTTTCAAATTTGCTGATATTATTTCAGGCACTTCTTTTTCTAACCATTCAAGCTCAACAAATGGAGGAATTTCTTCAGATCTGAATAAATCTTCTATTTGATGAAAAATTATTCTACTTAGTTCAGCGCTGTTTTTCACAAGAACATTTTTTGTATATGGATGGAGTACAAACTTAAAATAAGCTGGAACGTAAATTTGATTATTTTCCATTGAGTTTACTGCTTCAAAAAGATTATTAAAAAAACCATAAATTGGAGTTCTTGATAAAGGATATCCCATTGATATGTTATAATCCTCATCTTTTAAAAATGTAATACCCTGTCTTAATAAGGGGAAAAGTGTATCAGATTTTGGTAAAACTATCACTGTTTTTTCATCAATTGGAAAGTTTTCTATAAGGTGTCCAACTACTTTGACTTCTGCATGAGTATCAGGACAGCTATATAAATTGATCTTATCAAAAAGTTTTTTATCAAATTTCACTTCTTCTTGGAAAAGAAAATAGAAATTTTTTAAAGTCGCTAATTTTTGTAATATTTTTTTTTCAGAAGCTGTAAAAGCAAAAAAACCAGCATAAATTAAATTGTTAAATTTTAAATAACTTTCTAAATCATCACTATCTGCTAATTTTCTATATCTCAATGCTCTTGTGCATAGATTTCTATCTATTAATTCCTTATAAAAGTCTTCATAAACAATAGATAGAAATCGTAATTTTTCCTGAGATTTAGCTGGAATATCAATAAGCGTTTCTACTTCTTTAAGTTGATGTATAGAGATTCCCTCTATATATAGTTCTTCAAAAAGATTAAAAAGCTTAAATCCAAAGGAAATAAAATTGTCAAATTTTCTAAAAAATGTTGTCAATAAATCATGTCTTAAACAAATTTCGTAAATAATTCCAACAGCTTCAACTGCTTCAATAAAACAGGCATTGCTTATTTTCTTAAATAAAAAGTTTACAAATTCATCTGCTGAAAAAATCAAAGGTGGAATAAAAGAGTGGTTTAGTCTCTGAGCAAGGGCTTTTTTTAAATAATATGAAGGTCTCTTACCAGGGAAAACAACGAGATTTTTAGAATAGTCATAGTTTTGAAATTCAAGCATTTCTATAACTTTTTGAATTAAATCATCAGAATGACCAACTACAACAATTTGTTCATCTTTCAGGAAACTTAGTTTCAATGTATTACTCAATCTGTTTAACCTCTCTTAAATCAAGATAGTAAAGATATCCATTGATTTTTTTATCTTTGAAAATTTCTGATAGTATATTCATATAAAGTTTTACCTGTAAAAAATGCTCCTTCTGAGGATGACCTGTTTTGTAATCAATTACAGTAACACTTTCTTTATCCTCAACAACTCTGTCAACTCTGTGAATGACACCGTTTTTGTCTATAATTTCAAATTCATTCAAGACTTTTTCATGCATTAAACTGAAAAATTTTTTTATATCAGGATGATTTATCATATCAATTATCAATTCCTTTATCTCTGAAGCTGAAAAATTACCATAAAACTCTTTATTCAATATTTCTATCTGACTATTTAGTTTTTCCAAAACTTCTTCGTTAGCATATTCTATTTGTTCAAGAATTTTGTGTATAAACTCGCCTCTATTCTTTTCAGCGAAATGAACTATCTCATTTGACACGGAAAAATCAAATAATACTGGATAATGACTAGCCCGAATTTCTAAAGATTTAGGTAGTATTACTGATTCATCTTTAAATAATTTATTACCGATGTTATTATTAAGGTATTCTGAAAGAATATCAAATGGAAATTTATCTTCATTATCAGTCCTGCATAAAATATATAATTCATCTTCTGCTCTTGTAAATGCAACATAAAGAGTATTCAACATCTCTGCAAGTTCTGATTTTTTCAAATCCTCTTTTATCTGTAAAAGAAATTCATTTTTCTCTGCCATCTTATCAGTAACTTTTAAAATATGTATGCCCTCTTCTACGTCATGGAGAACATATCTATTTTTTGGAGTATGTTCATTCTTTAAATAGACAAAAACAATGGGGAAGCCTAATCCTTTGGCTTTATGGATAGTCATAACCTGTATAGCATTTATATCTGTTCCAAGATTTATGTTCCATATAGTTTCGTCATCCCCGGGACTTTCAAAAAAGTCTATCAATGCTTTAATATTGCTGTATCCTTTTTCTTCAAAATTTTTGATAAGCTCAAGTAATTTAAGAAACGTTGCCTCTTCATCTGGCATAGTCTCAAACACTTTAAAAGTACTTAACGCAACAGAAAGTAAATCATAAACTGGCAAATATCCTGAAAAACGAAAGAGGTCTTTAAAATATCTGCCCCAAATATGAGGAAAATCTTTTTCAAAAAATTTATAAAGTGGAGATTTATCCCTATATTTTAAGAGAAATTCATCAGGGCAGAAATCTATTCCTTCATTGTTAATTAAATTTTTGAATATATCACTCAACAAAAAAGCTGAAAAAGAAAAATCATCTATCGGAGAATCAAGAAATTGAAGAAAGCTTAAAATCTCTGAAGTAACTTTTCTTTTTCTAACATCAAGACTGCTGTAAGATATAAATGGTAATTGTAAATCATTTAACCATTGTGTTATGTTAACAACCTGTTCATTTTTAAAAGCAAGAATTGCTATATCTTTGAAAAGATAACCCCTATTAGTGACATCATATATGGTTTCAACAAGATATTTTTTTATATTGGTTTCTTCCTCTTCATCTTCACTGAATGTTTTAAGCTCAACATAGCCTTTTTCAAAAAATTTCTCTTCTGCAATCTGCTCACACTCATGAAGTCCTGTATATCTGGCAGGTTCACTATAAATAGGATGGTTTGAAATTTTATCTTTAAAAATTTTCATTATAAAATCAATAATTACTTTCTTGCTTCTATAATTTTTATCAAGTGTTTTAACTATCTTGTTTGCTGATGGGAACACTTCATTTTGCTCCAATGTTTTCATTATTTTATAATCTGCACCCCGAAAATTATATATAGCCTGCTTTGTATCACCAACAACAAAAAGACTTCCATTTTCAGCAAGTGCATTTTCAATTAAAAATTTTATGTTATTCCACTGCAATGGAGATGTATCCTGATATTCATCTATAAAAAAATGATGTATTTTTTCTCCGAGTCTAAAATATATATCAGGAACAATTAAGTTATTAAGATATTTAGAAAGCATTTTATTGATATCTTCAATAAAAATCTTAAACTCTTTTTGTTTTATTTGACTCAGTAAATTTTCAAATCCTTTGTAAACTTCAAGATATGGTAAATAAAAAGTTAATGCATAATAAAAAGCATATTTATTTAGAATATCAATAAAATCGCTCCACAAGTTAACGATTTTTTCATATTTCGGTAATAGAGTTGAATTTTTAGGTTTATTTACAGGTGCTTTCTTAATCCCCCTTTCTAAAAGTTCTCTAAAATTTTTATTTTCAATTATTCTATCAAAATCATCCAGAATCTTAGTTGAACGGGTTAGTTCAAGCCCTGAATCATTAATTTCTTTCTTCAGAAGTTGCATCATTTTTGTAAGTTCAACCTCAATATTATTTTTCATTTCTATATATTCCCCGGCAACTATAAACTCCTTGTCAGTACTATAAATTTTGGAATGTAATCCTTTAATTTCATTAAAAATTGCATCCGCTGGGTTCCAGAGGTATGTTTTACTGTTTAAACTTATAATTTTTATAACCTTTTCAAAAAAATCGGCTTTAATAGAATTTTCTTCAATATCCTTTAAAAACAAATCATAACTGTATTGCATGAGAGATTGATTATTCATAAGAATTTCAAAATCTGGATTATAATCAAAATCAATTGCTGAAGCTTTAAAAACTGAAGTCATAAAACTATCAATAGTTTTTACTTGAAAATCTGAATAATTGTTGAGTATTTCATCAAGTATTTGTCCAGCTTTAAGGGAAAGTTCTTCAGGAGATAGCCTTAGAAGTTCTGACAATCTATTTAAAGAATTTTCTTCTTTGCAATATAAATTCTTGAGCCATTCTATTATTCTATCTTTCATTTCATAGGAAGCATTGTTAGAAAAAGTTATGGCAAGAATATTTTTTAATGAATTATTTGGAATATCATCTGAAAGCAAAAAATATACAAATCTTTCGGTCAGGGCTGTGGTTTTTCCCGAACCAGCAGATGCTTTCAGAATAATATAATGTGGAAATTGGAGCTCTAAGCTCTTTGTCATTAATTTAGTTTAATACATTACAAATCCCTTAATCTATTAAGAACTAAACTGAAGCTCTTATAACTTCCCTCCCTTTTTCTTTTAATTTTGCATGTGCTGCTGCAAGTTTAGCTATTGGAACTCTATAAGGGGAGCAACTCACATAATTAAGACCGATTTTATGACAAAATTCAATTGATGCAGGGTCTCCTCCATGTTCTCCACAAATACCAAGCTTGAGATTTTTATTCGTTTTCCTTCCCCTTTTAACCGCAATTTCCATAATCTGACCAACACCCTCAGTATCTATTGATATAAATGGGTCTTCATCAATTATTTTATGGTCAATATAAAAAGGCAAAAACTTACCTGCATCATCTCTTGATAGTCCATAAACAGACTGAGTTAAGTCATTCGTTCCGAAAGAGAAAAACTCCGCTTCCTGAGCAATCTGGTCAGCTGTTATAGCAGCACGGGCAAGTTCTATCATGGTACCTACAGAATATTTGATTTTGACATTATAAGCTTTCATAACTTCTTCAGCTGTTCTTACTGTTAAATCTTTCATTATTTTGAGTTCATTGACATGGGCAACAAGAGGAATCATTATTTCTGGAATTACTTTTATCTTTTTCTTTGCCAATTCGCAGGCTGCCTCCATTATTGCTCTTACCTGCATTTCATAAACTTCTGGATAAGTTATTCCAAGACGACAGCCTCTATGTCCAAGCATAGGATTGAATTCTTCAAGAGATTTAATCTTTGCTTTTATTCTTCTTACAGAAACTCCCATATCATTTGAAAGCCCTTCTATTTCTTCTTCTGTTTTTGGTAAAAATTCATGAAGTGGTGGATCAAGAAGTCTTATTGTTACAGGCAATCCCTTCATCTCCTTGAAAATACCAATGAAATCTTCTTTCTGATAAGGTTTGATTTTATCAAGAGCTTTTCTTCTCTGTTCAACAGTATCTGAAACAATCATCTCTCTGAATGCTTTAATTCTTTCTGCATCAAAAAACATATGTTCAGTTCTACAAAGCCCTATTCCTGTAGCACCAAAATCTCTTGCAACACGAGCATCCTTTGGAGTATCAGCATTTGCCCTTACCTGAAGTCTGCTAATTTCTTCAGACCATTTCATGATTGTATAAAACTCCTGTGGAAGTTTAGGCATTACAAGAGGTGCTTCACCAAGAATAACCTCTCCTGTTGTTCCGTTTAATGTTATATAATCACCTTCTTTAACTTTAATATCTGAAACTGTAAAATATTTTTCTTCTTCATTAATATTGATCGCTCCACAACCAACAACACAGCATTTCCCCATTCCTCTTCCTACAACTGCTGCATGAGATGTCATACCTCCCCGTGCTGTTAAAATCCCTTGAGCTGCAGCCATTCCTCCAATATCTTCTGGGGAAGTCTCATTTCTAACAAGAATAACTCTCTCTCCTTTTTCTGCCCACTCTTCAGCATCCTGCGCAGAGAAAACAACCCTACCAACTGCTGCTCCAGGGCTTGCTGGTAAACCTTTAGCAATTACTTTAACATTTGCTGTTGAATCAATTGTAGGATGAAGAAGTTGATTCAACTGTTCAGGTTCAATTCTTAAAAGAGCTGTTTTTTTATCAATAAGTTTCTCATTAACCATATCTACAGCAATTTTTATAGCTGCTGCTGCTGTTCTTTTTCCAACTCTTGTCTGAAGCATGTAGAGTTTTCCTTCTTGAATAGTAAACTCTATATCAAGCATATCCCTATAATGTTTTTCAAGCTTCTCGCATATTTTTTCAAGTTGTGCATAAATTTTAGGCATTCTTTTCTTAAGTTCTTCAATTTTAAGAGGCGTTCTGATTCCTGCTACAACATCCTCACCCTGTGCATTAGGTAGAAACTCTGCAAAAAATCTCTTTTCACCTGTAGATGGATTTCTTGTGAAACCTACACCTGTTCCAGAATTTTCACCCATATTACCATAAACCATTGCAACTATATTACAGGCTGTGCCAAGATCATCTGGTATTCCATGAAGTTTTCTATATGTAACAGCTCTGTCACCATACCATGAATCAAAAACTGCTTTAATTGCCATTTTAAGCTGTTCATAGGGGTCTGATGGAAATTCTTTGCCTGTTTCCTTTTTATACAACTCTTTATATTTTTTTACAATTGCTTTAAAATCTTTTGCATCAAGCTCTGTATCTAATTTGACACCTTTTTTCTCTTTAACTTTATCAAGTAAATCTTCAAATTTCTTCCTATCTATATCAGTAACAATACTTCCAAACATTGTTATAAATCGTCTATAGGTATCATAAGCAAATCTTTCATTATTGGTTTTATCTATAAGCCCCTTTAAAGTATCATCATTAAGTCCAAGATTGAGGACAGTATCCATCATTCCAGGCATTGAAAATTTTGCACCTGATCTTACTGATACAAGCAGAGGATTTTTGGGATCGCCAAATTTACATCCCATAGATTTTTCAACTCTTTTAAGATGAGTTAAAACCTCCTCCCACATTCCATTGGGAAATCTTTTTCCCTGCTTGAAATATTCGCGACAAGCTTCGGTAGTGATAGTAAATCCTGAAGGAACAGGAATGCCTAAATTGGTCATCTCTGCAAGTCCAGCTCCTTTACCTCCTAATAAATCTTTCATCTGAGCTGTTCCTTCTGCTTTCCCATCTCCGAAGTAGTAAACATATTTTTTGTTAATCTTTGATTGTTTGGTTTTTGAAACTTTTTTTAGAGGCTTTGTTTGTTTTTTAGTCTTTGATGCCATTTGTAAAGTCCTCCTAAGTGAAAATTATTTATGTAGCTATTCATATTACAATGATAAAGAAATTTTTTTCAAGAAAATCTTGACTTTTTTAAAAAACTATTTTCAAACTAAGCTTCATGGAAAAAATATTTGTTAAGCCTTTAAAAAGACACGGTAGTTTATGGATCTATCAAAATGAAATTTTGTCAGATATTACACATATCAATGCTGGTAGTTTGGTAAAAGTATTTGAAGAAAAAACAAATAAAATCATAGGCACAGGTTACATAAATCCTCAATCAGTTATAGCAGTACGGCTTCTCAGCTTCGGAGATGAACAAATTAATAAGAATTTTCTACGTGAAAGAATTCAAAAGAGCCATAAATACAGAGAAGACTTTTTGGGTTTAAAGGAAAGCTATAGATTAATCTTTAGTGAATCCGACTTCTTACCAGGATTAATAGTTGATAAATACGGTAAATGCCTTGTCATTCAGATATTAACTGCAGGAATGGAAAGATTGAAGGATTTAATTGTAGAAATACTTGATAAATTGCTTGTTCCTGAAGTAATTATCTTAAGGAATGACGCTCAACCAAGAGTCAAAGAAGGATTAAAGGTTGAAAAAATGGTTATAAAGGGTTGTGTTGATAACCTAATAATGACCAAAGAAGACGATTTAAAATTTTATTTTGACCCTTTGCATGGGCAAAAAACAGGTTTTTTTCTTGACCAGCGAGAAAATAGACTCTATCTTAAAAGCCTCATAAGCTCAGGCGAAGGACTTGATTTATTCTGTTATGTAGGTGCATGGAGTATACATTTAGCTAAAAGGGGAGCAAACATAACAGGCATTGACAGTTCTGAAAAAGCAATTGAAATTGCAAAACAGAATGCAATGCTGAACAATGTGCAAGATAAATGCAGATTCATAAAAGCTGATGTCTTTGATTATCTCAGATGGGAAGCAAAAAAGGGTAAAAAATATGATTTCATCGTGGTAGACCCACCTGCCTTTGTTAAATCAAGACAGGAAAAGAAAGATGCTATTGAAAGTTATGTTAATCTAAACAGGATGGCTTTAAAGCTGTTGAGAAAAAACGGTATTTTAGCGACTTCTTCTTGTTCTCAACATATTTCTGAGACTGATTTCTTAGAAATAATTAAAAAGACGTTTAAAGCTTCTAAAAAAACAGGAATACTTCTGTATAAAGGAACACAAAGCAAAGACCACCCGATTCTTCTTACAATGCCCGAGACATCCTACCTAAAGTGTTTAATGCTTAGAGTATTTTAGAAGGGGCTCAGAACCATTTATTTATAACGCTGAAAACCAATTTCTGAACAGTATCCCATTAGAAATAGTAAAAAATTATAATTGAAAAATTTTATATAGATTAAAACTATTGGACATATTAAATTTTCCTTTTTTAAAATTTCCGAAAAACTGGAGGAATAACCATGTCCAAAGACTACACGACATTATGGAAAGAAATAGGATTGAATTTAGGTAAACATGACGGGCTTCTCTCAGTTCTTTCCGATGCCTATAAAAACATTTATCTCTCCCAGAAAAACAGACCTGAGGGAATGAAGTATTTTGATTTTGTCATATCTGAAGTTCATGGATTAAGAATTGAAGAACTCTATGAAGCAAAGAAAGAAAAAAGAAAAGTAATCGGCACATTTTGCGTATATGTCCCTGAAGAACTTGTGCTCGCAGTAGATGGAGTTTTTGTAGGGCTTTGTGCAGGTGCAGAAGTTGGATTTGAGGAGGCGGAAAAATATGTTCCGAGAAACACCTGCGCTTTAATCAAGGCATTTATGGGATTTAAGCTTTCAGGACTCTGTCCCTATGTGGAGCTAACTGATTTAATTGTGGGAGAGACAACCTGCGATGGAAAAAAGAAAGCCTATGAAATATTTGATGAAATTACAAGAAAGATGTACGTTATGGAAATCCCTAATATGAAAAATGACTCTGATAGAAAACTTTGGCTTGAGGAAGTAAGAAAATTTAAAGATAAAATTGAAGAAATCTCAGGCAAAGAGATAACGCTTAACCTTCTTAAAAAAGCGACAGAAATTGTTAACCAAAAAAGACTTGCACTGCAAAGGCTTAGCAAACTAAGGGCATATGACCCTTCTACAATTTCAGGACTTGATGCATTGCTTGTAAATCAGATTGCCTTTTACGATGACCCTGTAAGATTTACTATGAAAGTAAATGAACTCTGCGACGAACTTGAAGAGAGGGTCAGGAAAGGTAATGGTATCGCGCCAAAAGGAACGCCGCGAATTCTTATATCAGGTAGTCCATTTGCAATACCTAACTGGAAACTTCATGCAATAGTTGAAAACAGCGGTGCTGTTGTTGTCGGTGAGGAGTCCTGTGTGGGAAGTAGAAATTTTAGAGAGTTGACCGATGAAAACTTTAACTCCCTTGATGAAGGATTAGGAAAAATTGCAATGAGATATATGGGAATTGATTGTGCCTGTTTTACTCCAAACAAAGAGAGAATTGACAATGTTAAAAGTATCTTCAAAGAACTCAAGGCAGATGGTGTGATTCACTGTGCCCTTCAGTTCTGCACTCCCTATATGATGGAAGCATTCAAAATTGAGAAAAAGATTGATTTTCCCTACATGCGTATTGAAACAGATTACAGCATGGAAGATTTTGGACAACTTAAAACAAGAGTTGAAGCTTTTATTGAGACGCTCAGATGAGCTTTCTTGGTATAGACATTGGTTCAAGATACATAAAAGCTGTTTTAATTGAAAAAGGGACGGTTATAGATTGGTTTAAAATTGAAACATCATATGAACCTCTAAACAGAAGTTTAGAAATTTTAAAAAAATACAGTCCAATTAAAGCTGTTGCCACAGGTTATGGGAGACATCTTTTGAGTTTCAATGGAAATATTCCAACAATTACAGAAATTAAAGCCTTTGCAATTGGTGCAAGGGCTTTAATGCCTTCTTGCAGAACCATTATTGACATAGGAGGACAGGATACAAAAATAATAAGTCTTGATGAAAGGGGAAATATAAAGAAATTTGAGATGAACGATAGATGTGCGGCGGGAACAGGAAGATTTCTTGAGATAATGGCATCGGCATTGGCATACTCAATTGACGAATTTGGGAAAATAGAAGGAAAAATTGAAAGTCCCTTACAAATTAGCAGTATGTGCACTGTTTTTGCTGAATCAGAGGTTATTTCTCTTATATCAAAGGGGATATCCCGTGAAGAAATTGCCATAGCAATTCATAGAGCCATAGCAAAAAGGGTCATATCAATGCTTAAAAAGATATCCTTAGAGGAAGATATTGTCTTTGCGGGAGGATGTGCAGGAAATAGACTTCTTAAAAAACTTATTGAAATTGATATCGGAAAGAGAATACTAATTCATGAAAAACATCATTTTGCCGGTGCTTTAGGCGCTGCAATTTATGCAGAAAAAAGCTCTATAGAACAAGGAAAATGAGACCTGTGATTTATTAATTTTCAGTAAATTTCAGATTTTTGAACAGTTTAAGAAATAAAAATACTAAAATTTGACTAAAACTTCTTTTTTTAATTAAACTGTTTAATTATGCCTAAGAAATTTATTGTTGCCAACTGGAAGATGCATAAAACAGTGAGAGAAGCTCTTGCATTTCTGGACGAATTTATTCCAATTACTAAGGGGTTAAACGGCAGAGAGATAGGTATCGCACCAACTTTTATTTGTATTGAGAGCGTTGGCAAGGCTTTGATAAATACCAGCATAAAACTCTGTGCACAAAATGCTTTCTATGAAAACAAAGGAGCCTACACAGGTGAAGTATCTCCGGCAATGCTAAAGGATTGTGGTGTTGAATATGTAATAATCGGACATTCGGAAAGAAGAAAGTATTTTTATGAAAATGATGACATTATTAATAAAAAGATTCATGCTTGTATTAAAGAAGGATTAAAAGTGATTTTCTGTATTGGTGAAACCCTTGAAGATAGACAGAACAATAAAACAATGGAAATTTTAAAAACTCAAATCAGAAATGGACTGTTGGAAATAAATTCTCCAGAAGCCCTTACAATTGCCTATGAGCCTGTATGGGCAATTGGAACAGGCATTGTAGCCACTGAAGAGCAAATAAAACAATCACACTTGTTCATAAGGAATCAGCTTAAGGAAATCTATGGTGAAAGAGCTAATGAGGTTAGGATTCTTTACGGGGGGAGTGTGACTCCAGAAAACATCAAGTCTATTATGGCAATTGATAATGTTGAAGGAGTTCTGGTTGGTGGTGCAAGTTTAGATCCTTTAAAGTTTGCAAAAATTGTAAAGTATTAATTATAAATTAAGGAGGATGTGATGAAAACCTTACTTTTAATATTTCACATAATACTTTGTTTTGTAATGATTGCAGTAGTGTTACTTCACAGAGGTAAAGGAGCTGAACTTGGTCCTGCATTTGGTGGAGGGTCTTCACAGACACTGTTTGGACCAAGAGGTGCTGCCACATTTCTTAACAAGGTTGCAACCATAGTGGCTGTTTTATTTATGCTTTCATCATTCTTTCTGACCTACATCACTACAAGAAGTAAATCAGTCGTATCCGATGTAAATGTTCCTGTTCAAACTCAGCCAGTTCAACCAGCACAGCAACCAGTAGGAGAACAGCCTCAACAAAAATAAATGTTAAGAAAATATGTTGGCTTTTTTCTGCTTCTAACATTATTTACAGTTTCATGTGAAAAAGCTCCTGATGTAAAAGAACCCTTTTGTCTGACAGGAGCTTCCTCAGCTGATGCCAAAAGGCTTCTTCCACTATTTGCTTCTGATAGCGCAAGTGCTGATATTAGTGGAAGAATTTTTAATGGACTTACAAAGTATGACAAAGATTTAAACATAGTTGGTGACCTTGCTGAAAGCTGGACAATATCAAAGAATGGTAAAGAAATAATTTTTCATTTACGAAAAGGAATAAAATGGCATGATGGTGTTGATTTCACCTCAGATGATGTTGTTTTCACATATAAAGCAGTCACAGACCCTAAAAATCCAACACCTTACAGCAGCAATTACGGTCCTGTAAAAGAAGTAAAAACAATTGATAAATATACGATAAAGGTAGTTTATGATAAGCCTTTTGCTCCTGCTCTTGAGTCATGGGGAATGGGTATACTACCCAAACATTTACTTGAAGGCAGGGAGTTATTCTCGTCTCCTCTTAATAGAAATCCGATTGGAACAGGTCCATATAAAATGAAAGAATGGATTACAGGACAAAGGATTATTCTTCAAAAAAATGAGGATTATTATGAAGGTGCGCCTTTTTTTGAAAAATTTATCTCACGAATTATCCCGGATCCTTCCACAATGTTTCTTGAATTAAGATTTGGTGGAATAGATTTTATGGGACTTAATCCTGCTCAATATAAATATTACGGTGAAAAGTCATATTTTAAAAAATATTTTAATGTTTATAGATATCCTTCTTTTGGATATACATATATTGGATACAATCTGAAAAATCCTCTATTTTCTGAAAAAAAAATCCGTCAGGCAATTGCTCATGCAATAAATAAAAAAGAAATAATTGAAGGAGTTTTACTTGGTTATGGAACTCCATGCACAGGTCCTTTTCCTCCAACTTCATGGGCATTTAATCCTGATGTAAGAGATTTTGAATACAATCCTGAAAAAGCAAAAAAAATTCTTTTTGAACTTGGCTGGAAACAGGATACAGATGGAATATTAACAAAAGATGGCAGAAAATTTTCGTTTATTTTGCTTGTTAATCAGGGAAATGAGGCAAGGCTGAAAACAGCCCAGATTATCAAGGAACAGCTTAAAAAAATAGGAATTGAACTTAATATAAGAGTTCTTGAATGGCAAAGCTTTCTTGAACTTGTTACAAAAAGGCAGTTTCAGGCAGTCTTGCTTGGATGGTCACTTTCTCGTGATCCTGATTTATATGATATTTTCCATTCATCTAAAACTAAGCCAGGAGAGTTTAATTTTGTAGGTTATAGTAATCCTCAGGTGGATAGACTTATTGAAAGAGCAAGAGAGATTCTTAGTAGAGAAGAAAGAAAAAAACTTTACAGAAAAGTTCATGAACTTATTACTGAAGACCAGCCTTATACATTCCTTTATGTTCCAGATACAATAATTGCTGTTAATAAAAGAATAAAAGGTATTGAATTAGCTCCTGCGGGAATCTGGTATAACTATATCCACTGGTATGTGCCAAAAAATCGTCTGGACTGGTATAATTAAAAATATGAAAATTCTATTGATAAATTTATTTATTTTTCTATTTGCTAATCTTGTCTTTGCTCAGGATAACGCAATTACAAAGCTCAATAATGCTTACAAAAATATAAACGATGCAAGTGGAACTTTTATTCAAACAAGCTACATCAAAGACTTAGATAAAACTCAAAAATTTAAAGGGAAATTTTTTATAAAAGCTGATAGAATCAGATGGCAGTATGAAGGACAATTTCCTCAGATTATTTATCTTAATAAAGAAACTCTCATTGTATACGACAAAATAAGAAAACAGGCAATACAGAGCAGTTTTTCAGAAGAAAAATATGGACAACTTCCTCTTGCTCTTTTATCACGAATGGCTGACATTGAAAAAGATTTTGAAATTACAGAAAAATCAGAAAACACTTTAATCCTCATCCCTAAAACTAAAATGGGGAATATCAAAAAAATTGAACTTATCATTCATGAAGAAGACTTTCCAATAAAATCTCTCAAAATTACTGATAATGCATCAAATACAGTGAAGATAGACTTTTATTCAGTAAAAATAAATATCAATCTTAAAGATTCTATTTTTAAATTCGTTCCCAAAAAAGATGACACAGTTCTAAAATATTAACAATTCTATCAATTTCTTGGAGGTAAAAATGGCTAAAAAAAGAATTGCTATTACAATGGGAGACCCTGCAGGAGTTGGACCTGAAATAATTGTTAAGGCATTTGCACAGGAAGATATATATAAAATTTGTAATCCTATTGTAATAGGAGATAAAGCCGTTATTAAAGAATTGATAAAGGTAATTGGAATGGATTTTGATTTAGATAACATTGAGATGTTAAATCTAAATGAAATCAAAAATCCATCAAAATTATTAAAAGGGACTCCTTCTGAAGAATCAGGAAGAGCTTGTTTTTCTTATATAAGAAAAGCTGTAGAACTATACAGACTCGGAGTAGTACAGGCAATTGTAACATGTCCAATTACAAAAGTAGCTTTAAAAATGGCAGGACTTCCATGGCTTGGGCATACAGATATGCTTGCAGAACTAACAGATACAGAAGATTATGCAATGGCTTTTTATAGTGAACATCTAAAAGTAATTCTTGTAACAATTCATGTGCCTCTGAAAGAAGTTCCCTATTTAATAAAAAAAGAAAATGTAATAAAATCAATCTGTTTTGCAAAAAAAGCCTGCGATATGCTTCGTATAGAAAATCCTCGTATTGCAGTATGTGGACTTAATCCCCATGCAGGAGAAGAAGGGATTATTGGAAGAGAAGAAATTGAAGAAATCACTCCAGCAATAAAAGAAACAAAAGCTTTAGGCATAAATGTTTCAGGACCTTATCCATCTGACTCTCTTTTCTGGCGAGCTTACAAAGGAGAGTTTGATATGGTTGTTGCTATGTATCATGACCAAGCACTTGCACCTTTTAAACTTGTTGCCTTTGACAAAGGAGTAAATTTCACAGTAGGTCTTCCATTTATCAGAACATCTCCTGATCATGGAACAGCTTATGATATAGCATGGCAGGGAAAGGCTGAGCCAACAAGCCTCCTTGAGGCTATTAAACTTGCAGTAAGGATGGAGGTTTAATGAAACTTTTTTCTCCTTTTGAGATTAAAACAATTAAAATGAAAAACAGAATTGTTCGTTCAGCAACCTATGAAAAAATGGCTGATGAAGATGGTTTTGTAACTGAACAGTTGATAAATTTTTATGTGAATCTTGCTAAAGGCGGTGCTGGACTCATAATTACAGGGAATGCTCTTGTACATGTATCTGGCAGAAGTGCTCCTAAAATGCTCTGCATTCATAATGATTTTTATATTGATGGCTTAAAAAAACTCACTTCCTCAGTTCATGAAGCAGGTGGCAAAATTATAATTCAGTTAAGTCACGGTGGAAGACAGTGTGCATCTATTTTTCTCTATGGAAATCCTCCTGTAGCACCATCAGCAGTCTATGAACCTGTGTATAAAGTGATGCCGAGAGAGCTTACTCAAGAAGAAATATGGGAAATAATTGAATCTTTTGGTAAAGCTGCAAGAAGAGCAAAAGAGGCAGGATTTGACGGAGTTCAAATTCATGGAGCTCATGGATATCTTATTAATCAGTTTCTTTCTCCATACACAAACAGAAGAAATGACTACTGGGGAGGAGATGAAGAAAGGAGATTTCACTTTCTTGAAGAAGTATACAATAGCATAAGAGACAACGTTGGATATGACTATCCTGTCATGATAAAACTCAATGCCTGTGATTTTGTAAAAAATGGACTCACTCTCGAAGAAAGCCTAAGAATAGCAAAACGTCTTGAAAATATGGGAATTGACGCAATTGAAGTAAGTGGAGGAATTGTAGAATCAAAAATAGAAGAAAGACCTGTGAGAATGAAGATTGACTCACCTGAAAAAGAAGCTTACTTCAGAGAGTTCTCAAAAGAATTCAAAAAAAATCTAAAGGTTCCTATAATGCTTGTAGGAGGGATACGCTCTCGTCAAGTAGCAGAAGATATTTTGCAGAAAAATGACGCGGATTTAATATCTCTTTCAAGACCATTAATCCGTGAACCTGATTTGCCAAATAAATGGATGAAGGGTAAAGAAAAATCTGATTGTATTTCTTGTAATGAATGCATGCGATTTATAAAATTAGACTATGTAAAATGCACCCAACTTGAAAAAAAGAGATAAAATGCTTTAATTTAGTTGTTAAATTTAGCAATTGTCATTTTGAGGGAGGAAGTCCAGAGAAATCTGTGCTAAAAGGGATATATTGAGCAAAAGCGAAGGGTTTCCTTATTTTTTTGTCATTCCAAGCACCCTCAATATGTGCAAGGAATTTCGCTTTTGTTCAACAGAAAAAAATAGATGGGATTCTTCGGCTGATTATGCAGCCTCGGAATGACACTTTTACTGTCACCCCGAGCTTTAGCGAGGGGTCTCCTGTAAAAAAGGAGGGGATTCCTCACTTCGTTCGGAATGACAGAAAGAAAGTAGAATGACAGAAGAGAAACGCTTCTCGGAACAATAGAAGAGCATTGAAAGACAAAGAAAGGTTTTGAATGATAACAGGAAAAGCAAGAAATGACACCACGTAAGGCAAAGTGGCAGATAAAGGTAATTGAAAAATAAGAGGACTTGTAGTTTATTGATTTTCAATAAATTTTAAGTTTTTGGATGGTATCTCATAAAAGAAGAAGGAGGTAAATTTTGGAACTGAACAAATTGAAATTGACAGAGCTTGTCCCGTTAATCTCCAAGGGAGAAGTGAGACCACACGAAATAATAATAGATGTTTTCAAAAGAGTTCAGGAAGTTGAAGGTAAAGTTAAAGCTTATATCACTCTTAATGTTGAAAAAGCCTATGATATGGCAAGAGAGGCTGAAAATGCAATTTTTTCTGGAAAAAAAAGTTTACTAACAGGAATTCCCATAGCAGTTAAAGACAATATCTGCACAAAAGGTATCCTTACTACCTGTGCCTCAAAAATACTTTACAATTTCTATCCTCCCTATGAAAGCACTGTAACCTCAAAACTTTTGAATAATAAATATATCCTTATAGGCAAAACTAACATGGATGAATTTGCCATGGGTTCTTCCACCGAAAATTCAGGATTTCATGTTACAAAAAATCCCTGGGATTTAGAAAGGGTCCCTGGTGGAAGTTCTGGTGGTAGTGCTGCTGCAGTAGCAGCTGATGAATGTATTGCTGCACTTGGCTCGGATACAGGTGGCTCAATAAGGCAACCTGCTTCATTCTGCGGAGTTGTGGGATTAAAACCAACATACGGAAGAGTTTCCAGATTTGGACTTGTTGCGTTTGCATCATCACTTGACCAAATAGGACCAATTACAAAATGTGTAGCTGATGCTGCTTTGTTAATGAATGTGATATCAGGACATGACCCTATGGATTCAACATCTGTTCCTATTGAATCATCTGATTTTACAGAATATCTTGGCAAAGAAGTAAAAGGAATCAAAATAGGAATTCCTAAGGAATATTTTATAGAAGGGATGGATAAAGAGGTTGAAGAAAGGATAAAAGATGCAATTAAGGAACTTGAATCTCTTGGTTGCATACCTGTTGAGATTTCATTGCCTCATACAGAATATGCTGTAGCAACCTATTACATTATAGCTACATCTGAAGCTTCCTCTAATCTCGCCAGATATGATGGTGTAAAATATGGGCTAAGAGTACAGGGTAAAGATTTACTTGAAATGTATATGAAAACTCGTAGTAGAGGTTTTGGAGCAGAGGTTAAAAGAAGAATTATGCTTGGAACTTATTCTCTTTCAGCTGGATATTATGAAGCATACTATAAAAAAGCCCAGCAAGTAAGGACTCTAATCAAAAATGATTTTGAGAAAGCCTTTGAAAAAGTTGATTTTATTGTAACTCCAACAGCACCATCTCCTGCATTTAAAATTGGTGAAAAAATAGATGATCCACTTCAGATGTATCTTTCTGATATTTTTACAATTTCTGTAAATCTTGCAGGAGTGCCTGCAATATCCATACCCTGTGGATTTAGTGAAAAGGGATTACCGGTAGGACTACAAATAATAGGAAAACCATTTGATGAAGCAGGAATTTTACAATTAGCCTATGCCTATGAACAATCAACACCATGGCATAAAATGAAACCTCTTTTATAAAGGAGAGAAAATGCAATACGAAGCAGTGATTGGATTAGAAGTCCATGCTCAACTTTTAACTGAAAGTAAAATATTCTGTGGTTGCTCCACCCAGTTTGGAGCAGAACCAAATACACAGGTATGCCCTGTATGTCTGGGAATGCCAGGGGTGCTTCCTGTGCTTAATAAAAAAGCTGTAGAATACACGGTGAAAACAGGACTGGCTATGAACTGCAAAATTGCTCCTTACAGCAGATTTGCAAGAAAAAACTACTTTTATCCTGACCTTCCAAAAGGTTATCAGATAAGTCAGTATGAGTTACCTCTTTGCGAAGATGGATATCTTGAAATAATGCTTAATGGTACAAAAAGAAAAATTCGCATAAAAAGAATCCATCTTGAAGAAGATGCTGGTAAAAATATACATGACCCATCTGGGTACAGTTTTGTTGATTTCAATAGAACAGGAGTGCCTTTGATGGAAATAGTTTCTGAGCCAGATATTCGTTCACCTAAGGAAGCTGCTTTGTATATGAAAAAATTAAGAGCAATACTTAGATATCTCGGAGTCTGTGATGGAAATCTTGAACAGGGCTCTCTTCGTTGCGATGCAAATGTCTCTGTCAGACCCGTTGGCTCAACTGAGTTTGGAGTAAAAACAGAGATTAAAAACATTAATTCCTTTAGATTTGTTGAAAAAGCGCTTGAGTATGAGATTAAAAGGCAGATAAAGCTTATAGAAAATGGTGAAAAAATCATACAGGAAACAAGACTTTGGGATTCTCAAACAGGCACAACTCAGTCTATGCGTTCAAAAGAGGAAGCACATGATTATAGATATTTCCCTGAACCAGACCTTGTTCCTGTTGTAGTTTCAGAAGATTGGATTGAAAAAATAAAAAAAGATATGCCTGAACTTCCAGACCAAAAAATTGAAAGATTCATTAAGGAATACGGATTACCTCAATATGATTCAGAGATATTAACCGAGGAAAAAGCACTTTCCGAATGGTTTGAAGAAGCAGTAAAACTTGGTGGAAAGCCTAAGGAAGTAGCTAACTGGATAATGGTTGAACTGTTAAGATTACTCAATGAAGAAGGAAAAGATATAAACGAATGTTCATTAAAACCTATACAACTTGTTGAATTAATTGAGTTAATTAATAAAGGCACAATAAACAGAAATACTGCTAAAGAAGTTTTTGAAGAAATGTATAAAACAGGTAAAACAGCTGAAGCCATTGTCAGGGAAAAAGGACTTACTCAAATATCAGATGATAGTGTTATAATTGAGGCTATAAAAGAAGTTATGAATAAAAATCCTAAAGAAGTTGAAAGATTCAGAAATGGAGAGGAAAAATTGATAGGATTTTTTGTAGGACAAGTGATGAAAATTACCAAGGGGAAAGCAAACCCGAAACTTGTTAATGAACTTATTTTTAAAATTTTAAAAGAATAAAATAATGAAAACTATTATAGCGATTTTAATTACAACCTTGATTTTATCAAATAATGCCTTTGCATTAAAGTGTGATAAATGTCATAAGGATGACAAATCTATTGAAAATATGTTGAATCAACGTGGTATCAAAACAAAACAGGAATTAATAAACACATTACGTAATGGTCCCAAAGCAAAACTCCATAAAAACTTAACAAATGAAGATATTGAAGAAGCAGGAAAACAGTTAAATCTAAAATAGATTTTTAAACAAAATCCAGCCAGCGTTGATATTTAGAATTTTTACCTTTAACGATATCAAAAAATAAATTTTGAATTTTTTCAGTTATTGGTCCCCGACTTCCAATTCCTATTGTTCTATCATCAACCTCTCTGATTGGAGTAATTTCAGCAGCAGTCCCTGTAAAAAATGCCTCATCTGAAATATAAAGTTCATCTCTTGTAAATCTTTCCTCTTTTGTCTCTATACTTAAATCTTTAGCAATAGTTAGAACTGTATCTCTTGTTATTCCTTCAAGAATTGAAGTCAAAGGTGTTGTTTTTAAAATCCCTTTTCTAACAATGAAAATGTTTTCACCACTTCCTTCAGATACATATCCTTCTGTATCAAGCAATACAGCCTCATCATATCCACATGAAATTGCTTCAATTTTTGCAAGTTGACTGTTAACATAGTAACCTGCCACCTTACCTCTTGACAGATTGGAATTAACATGGTTTCTGATAAAAGATGAGGTTTTTACTCTGATCCCCTTTTGAAGTCCTTCTTCACCAAGATAAGCGCCCCAACTCCAAACAGCTATCGCAACCTGAATAGGATTATTTTTAGGATAAACCCCCATATTACCGTAACCAACAAAAACTATTGGTCTGATATAACAAGAGTTAATTTTGTTAACTCTAATAGTTTCCTTAACAGCTTCAAAAATTTCTTCTTCTGTAAATGGAATCTTAAGAGTAAAAATATGGGCAGACTTAAAAAGTCTTTCAATATGATCTTTTAATCTAAAAACTGCAGGTCCCTGTTCAGTATTGTAACACCTTATTCCTTCAAACACTGCTAAGCCGTAATGAAGTGAATGGGTTAGAACATGAACCTTTGCATCATCCCAATTTACAAACTTGCCATCCATCCATATTTTTTCTGTCTTAGGAAACATAGGTTATATTAAACCTCATTTTAAATTTATAAGTCAAGTTTTAAATTAAGTTAAGCTTAAACGATTTTAGAAATATCAAGAAATTAAAGTATTTTGTAAATAGAAAATTTTAAAGGGAGGGCAAATTTCCCTCCCTTTTTATTCATTAACAACCTTCAACAGCTTTCTTTTTCTTTGAGCCAGAAGTTCCTTCTTTGCCCTTATCTTTTGTTACAACACCATCCTTAACTGTAACTTTGTCTCCAACCTTAATCCCTTTTACATCTTTTACCTCAACTGTAACTTCTTTACCATCAGCCTGTTTGATGGTAAGTTTTTTACCTTCAATCTTTGTAACCGTTCCTTTTACTTCAGATGCTTTTTTAGCCTCAGCAGCAAAGGAAACAAAAGCAACTCCTAAAAGAAATGTCAATACAACAATTAATGCAATAGCCTTCTTCATCATATCACCTCCTTTCTCTTATGAGAGACTGTTCAAAAACTTGTAGTTTATTGAAAATCAATAAACTACAAGGCCTGCTATTTTTCTATACCCCTAACTGTCCCGAAGGGTTACAGCAAAAATTGTCATTCCGAACGAAGTGAGGAATCTCCTCTGTTTTTAAGAGAACCCTCGGGCAATGACTCTTTGAGTCAGATTCCTCAGGCTCATTGAGACCCTTCGGAATGATAGTTAGTCAATTGTTTACAATTATATCAATATGGTGACAGTTTTGTTAACTGTCCTGCATAAACTATTGCTGCTCTTAAAATCAGTGTTCCGGCAAGAACAAGCACTGCTGCAAAATTCATTCTAAAAATCTGAGCCTTAGTAAACTCTCCATGAAATCCGTCTTCAAACTCTTTTAGTTCACCAAGTTTGATTCTTAATGCAAGAGGTAATAGTAGAAATATAGCTATCAGCGCTATGCTAAAAATAAAATGTTCACTTGTTAGTGAAAAGAAAGGCTCAATTGCTTTCTTGTATGGTGCTGTTGATGTATAAAGTCCATAAAAGAAAAGAAGTATAACCACAAGCTCTGCAACGATTAACCATATATCAATCTTTGTAAAAAGAAACTTTATTTCTGGCTTTTTTGCAATAATAACTATCATAGCTGCACCAGAAGAAAGAGCAGAGACTAAAAAGAGAATTGGTAGTGTTGCATTATTCCAAAGAGGGATCGCTGCAAAAGAGCTTAAAAGCACACCTGTATAAATTCCAAGAAATATTCCAAGAGCAAAATTCAATTTTGCAATTGTCCTCATTTTTGGAGCAAACTTTTCTGCAAGTTTTATTAAAAATGGTAATTTTAAGCGATGCCTTTGTTCCTTAGGAATTACAGCTAAGATATAAAGTGCATTTCCTAATAAAACAGCCGGAACTCCCCATGTACCCCAAGACATGAGAGAAAGAGGTTGAAACGTTAAAAAACCCCAGATAAGACTTTGAGGTTTACCGAGGTCTATCATTATGAACTGAGCACCAATAGCAAGAGTTATAAAAGCAATAAGAGGAGCTCTCACACACTGGGCAAGCTCTTCCACAGGTTGTTTTGGAATTCTTAAGTTAGCAATTGAACACATAACAAGCATTCCTGCAGAAAGTCCACCAAGAAATAAATATATTACTATTCTCCAATCCCAAACCTCTAAATGGGGAAAGGTTATTGCATTTGTTCCAGTTATACTTAGTTCTATCATCATAGACCTCCTGCAAATTTCTTTTTAATGTAAAAAACTCTGGGGCGCGTTCCAGCAAACTCAAGTCTCACAGATGAATCATATTTTCTTAACAATTCCGCTACTTCACTGTTTGAGTCTTCAAGATCTCCAAATATTCTTGACTTTCCAAGACATGTTTCAACACAGGCAGGTTTTTTGCCTTCCTTAAGTCTATGTTCACAGAAGGAGCATTTATCTGCATATCCCTTAGGATGAGAATATCTTGCATCATAAGGACACGCTAAAATACAGGCTTTACAGCCTATACATTTTTTTCTGTCTATCTGAACTGTTCCATCCTTTGCCCTGTGAGATGCTCTCGTTGGACAAGCATCTATGCATGGAGCTTCTTCACAATGATTACAGAGTTCACTTCTTAATTCCATTCTAAGACTCGGGAATTCTCCTCTTACTTCTTCTACAACGCGGGTTCTGAAATGCTCTTCAGGCACATTGTTTTCTTTTTTACAGGCAATTACACAAGCCATGCATCCAATACATTTTTCCACGTCTATTACCATGACATACCTTGGCATATTAGACCTCCTTAGTAATCTTCACAAAGTTCACCCTCATACCTACACTTCCAGAAATTGGGTCAATTGCATATTTTGTTATCAACTGCTGATCATCAGCACCTCTTAAATATGCTCTGTGAAGAAGTTTTGATGTTGAACAAAATCCATGAACAAGATAAATGCAGTCTGGTCTAATTCTTTCTGTCACCTTTGCTCTAACTTTGTTACTTTTTACTCCATCCTGATTTACCAAAACAATGTAATCTCCATGCTTCAGTCCCATTCTTTTTGCAACTTTTGCATTTATCCAAGCTACATTTTCTTCCATAAGTTCCCAAAGTGAAGGATTATTTGTTGTTCGTGAAAATGTATGAACTGGTGCTCTTCCATATATGAGCCTAAACCACCCTTCAGAAGGTTGTTCATGTTTTGTATATTTTGGAATAGGATCAAAGCCATGTTTTTTCAATTCATTACTGTAAAGTTCAATTTTGCCTGAAGGCGTTTTAAATTTATAATCCTCTCCTTGAGAAAGATAGGGTTTAGCACTCTCTGGGAAGTCAATATATCCCTTTTGGCCAAGTTCAGCGTAATCAATTCCCCAAGCTTCAGCTTTTGCTTTCAAAAAGTCATCAAAGGTATTCCATGGAAAGTATTCTTCAAGACCAAGCCTTTTACCAAGCTCTTTTGCTATCCACCAGCCAGGTTTTGTATCATACATTGGCTGAACCACAGGCTGACGGAAAGATATTCCAAAACTTCTTTCTTTCACTGTAAAAAAGTCATCATGTCTTTCCAGATAGGTGCACTCAGGAAGGACCACATCAGCAAGCATGACTCCGTCATAAGGCATCATGTCAACTGCCACAAGCAAGTCAAGCCTTTGGACAGCATTCAGAGTATCCCTTTGATTTGGCATAGCCTTCATTATGTTTGTTCCCGTTATAAACCATGCTTTTATTGGATAGGGATCCTCTGTAAGAGTTGCCTTTACAATAGCATGTGTTACTCCCTCTTCTCCTGCAAAAGGATAGTTTCCCTTATTTATCGCTGGTTTTTGTGGCTCAGGATAATCTTTGTCTGAAAGAAATACAGGTTCAAGTTTTTTCTTTGGATTTAGATATATGCCTCCAGGTCTTCCATAGGCTCCAAGAATTGCTGTCAAAATAGCAACAGCACGTTGTCTCTGAACATTATCAGAATACCAAGCAGTGTGTCTACCCGGATGTATTAAAACATTGGGTTTATTTTTACCTAATACTCTCGCGGTCTCAACAATACGTCCCGCAGGAATTTCTGTCTCTTTTTCTGCCCATTCTGGAGTATATTCCTTTACTGCTTGCGAGACTTCATTAAAGCCTGTGGTGTATTTTGCTACATAATCTTTATCATAGAGTCCTTCATTTATGATTATATTAATCCATGCAAGTAAAATTGCTAAATCAGTTGTAGGTTTTATTGGTAACCAGTATTTTGCCTTACCTGCTGCAGTTGAAAATCTTGGGTCAAGAACAATAACTGTAGCACCTTTTCCTACAGCTTCAGCAAATTCTTGACATTGAGAATTGTGGGCATTTTCACCAAGATGACTTCCTATGAGAACAATTGCTTTGCTATTTTGTAGGTCAAGTCTTTCCGGATTTCCTACATCCTCTCCAAAGGTAAGTTCAAAAGCAACACCTCTTGCACCTCTACAGAGAGCAAATGAAGGCATGGCAAAATTTGGTGAGCCAAAAGCCTGAAGTAAATGCATAAAATATGTTGATACAGTTCCATGAGTTAGTAATCCTACTGATTCTGCTCCGTATTTTTCTTTAATTTTCTGCATCCTGTCAGCCACATATCCTAAGGCTTCATCCCATGATGCTTTTTTAAATTTAGCCTCACCTCTTGAGCCTGTATTAATTAGCGGAGTTTTTAGCCTGTCAGAATCATAAAGAAGTCCTATACCGCCATGTCCTCTTGCGCAAAGCTTTCCACGAGAGTTTGGATGTAGAGGATTGCCATCAAGTTTAACAACTTTGCCATCCACAACCTTGGCTATCACGCCACAGCGCCAAAAACACATTTCACAGGTAGTAGGAACATACTGGGGCAAAGAAACAGGTTTTTTGCCAAGAGCTAATACAGATTTTACAACTGGGGTGCTTGCTGCCGCGACACCGCCTGTTACAGCTGCAATTTTGAGAAAATCTCTCCTGGTAATACTCATACCCTCACCCCCTTATATTTGTTATACTAATAGTTAAATACTACATAAAAATTTTTATTTTGTCAATAGTTTTTCAAATAGGCTATGGGGGTATAATATAAGTGTGATAATTGATAAAGAAAAAATGGATATAAAAAGAAGGTTCTTTCTAAAGAAAATGCTAAAACTATTTTTTACTTTTGTAGCATTAATATTTTCTTTTTTAGGGCTATCACTCTTAAAACCTGCAAATCCTAAAAAAAAGGAATACAGTTACTATGAAATACCAGAGGATAAGATTCCGAAAGAAGGAGTAAAAAAAATTAATATAGAAATTGGAAACTTGCAAAAATCCTTAAAAATCTATCTTGTAAATGACGGAGATTCAATAATTGCTCTTTCTCCTGTATGCACCCATCTCGGCTGTTTTGTAAATTTTGATAAAAATTCCAATGAATTTATATGTCCATGCCATGGTGGAAAATATGACAGTGAAGGGAAAGTCTTGAAAGGTCCACCCAAAGAGCCTCTTCAAAGACTTCCTGTTAAAATAGAAAATAAAAAGATTTTTGTGGGAATAAAAATATGAACCTCATTGATTGGTTTCTTGATAGATTCAGACTTAAATCTACTCATAGAGGCATTTTTGATAGAGACATCCCTGAAGGAATCAATTATTTTTACTGTTTCGGTGGTATTGCCTTTACTGCCTTTCTTATATGTCTCGTATCAGGGTTATTCCTTTCCTTTCATTATATTCCTTCTGAAAAAGAAGCCTATCAAAGCATTTTAAGAATTCATGAAGAGGTTTTCTTAGGAAAACTTCTCAGAGGAATTCACAAGTGGTCTGCCAATGTCTTGATTGTAAGCATAATTATTCATTCAATTAGGGTTTTTGTAACTAAAAGCTATCGTCCACCAAGAGAGCTTAATTGGATTGTGGGTTTAATTACCTTTGTTATTGTAATGCTTGAGGGCTTTACAGGATATCTACTACCATGGGATCAAAAGGCATATTGGGCTACAGTGGTTGGAACAAACATAGTAGGTAGTATTCCTTTTGTTGGTCAAGCTTTGCTACTGATTGTAAGAGGAGATTATGAGGTATCAGGTGCTACTCTTTCAAGATTTTATAGTCTTCATGTGCTGTGGTTTCCAGGTCTCATCATTCTTCTGCTTTGGGCACATTTTCATATGATTAAAAAACTCGGAATATCAAAGCCTCTATGAAAAAGAAATTTTATCCCGATTACTTGATTGAGATTTTGTTTGTTGCCATTCTGACTTTTGAGTTAATACTGATTCTCACTTTTCTTTTTACACCCCTAATAGGTAGAGAGATTGATTTTATTGCTGCCTATCAGCCAAGACCAGAATGGTATTATCTATGGCTTTTCTGGCTATTAAGATTCTTCTCTACTGATACAGTTTTTATAGGTGGCGTTTTATTACCATTAGGCATACTATCATTTTTAATCTTGATTCCCTGGATTGATAAAAAGATAGGCTGGAAATTGACAGCTTTGATAGCTTTTGCTTTTTTGTTGATATTTTTAATAACCACCATTATTGAAGCTATTTCCTAATAGCCCTAAGGGGTATAAAAAATTTAGTAAAGGATTTAACAGGACTCTCATCCTTTTTAGGAGAAACAATAAAGTTAGTTGGAGTAGGTTTTACCTATCTGTCAACTCTTATATTTGGCCTTTTTCTGGTTATCTATCTTACGAAAACAGTAAAATATTGGAATCAAGTAAAAGCAGAATTCCACCATCCCGTTAAATCAAACTTCTTTCCAACAATATCTATCTCTCTTCTGTTGTTGTCCATTGCATATGCTTCAATAAATCAAAGCGTGGCATACTCTATGTGGATTGTCGGTGTGATTTTATACTTTGTTTTTCTTATAAGAATTCTAACTTACAGGGTTATTTTTCTATAAATTTTTAACATCTTTAGCTTTGATACTGACAACTTTAGTAATTGGAGTTGTAAGCATTAGGACAATTTATGCTATATCAAAGAGAGAGATTTGTGTAGAGGAGTCTTAGCTGTAAAGTTTTTTAATGAGAATCAATCTTTCAAAGTGATTCACTATGGGTTTATGGTAAGGCAGTCTGTGGGTTAAAGGATCATGTAGCATAAAACTTGGTAGTTTCTTTAGTGAGGGTAAATACTTCTTTATAAATTTGCAGTCAGGATCAAATTTTTTAGCTTGAATTATAGGATTAAAGATTCTTAAAGGTTTAGGATCTGGACCTACAGAGGCATTCCACTGCCAATTTCCTACATTTACCACTTCATCATAATCAATGAGATGCTCCATAAAAAAGCTTTCTCCCCATCTCCAATCAATCATTAAATCCTTAGTTAAGAAGGATGCGACTATCATTCTTGCTCTGTTATGCATCCAGTTTTCCTGCTTTAGCTGAATAATTGCTGCATCAATCAAGGGATAACCTGTTTTTGCCTCAATAAAGGCTTTGTAAAGTTTTTCATCGTTTTGCCATCTTATCTTTCTTCTTTTTTCCTGAAACTCTAAGTTTTTAAATTGAGGGAAATTTAGCTTTATATGATACCAAAACTCTCTCCAAGCCAGCTCCTTTATGAATTGACAATCCTGCCCAGCAGCCTCTGAGGCTACTCTGTAGATTTTTCTTAAGGAGATTAATCCAAATCTTATATAGGGTGAAAGCTTTGATGTTCCATCAATATCCAATCTATCGCGCAACTCTTCATATCTGTTAAAATCAAATTCCTTAAGTCTTCTTATCCCAAAATCTGGCTTCCACACTATGTTTTTTTCATGGCTTATCTCAGAGGCTACTATATCAATCTCTGGTTCATTAAGCTTAGGTGTATTAATTCTTTCTGGAGAGGATACCTCTGTGAGCCTAAGATTCTGTTCCCAGTATCTGTAAAATTTTGAATATATTTTCCTGTAAGGAATCTTATCTATTTCAGCAAGAAAGTTATCATTAAAGGTTACAAAATCAACACCTTCATTTAAACAGAGTTTTTTTACTGTTTCCTCTACTTCTTCCCCACTCCAGGAGAAAGCCCTATTTGTAAAAATAGCCTGAATTCCATATTTTCTTATTAAAGTAAGAAAAACCCTTTGTGGTTCATCATGAAAGCAGTACAATCTTCCACCCTTCTTCTCTATCTCTTTGCTTAAGTGTTTGAGGGATTCTATTAGAAATCCAGTTCTTCTATCATAACTTTTAAATCTTTCAAGTATGCTCGGGATAAAAATAAATACAGGTATTACCTCAAATGAGTTCTGACATGCTTCAAAGAGGGCTCTGTTGTCATCAATCCGTAAGTCTCTTTTAAACCAGAAGATGACTCTCCTATACACTTAAATCCTCTGGAAAAGGCTCAAGGTATTTCTGAAGTAGAATGTAATCATTTTCAAATCTGTAGGCAAAGTTTCTGAGAAGCTCAATAAGAACTCTTCGTTTAATCATGTTTTTTCTATATTTTTCCATAAGCTCTAAAAAGTGTGCACGTTCTCTCTGACTTAGATATCTTGATATATGCCCAAAAATATGGGTAAGTGTGTTTATATGTCTTGCTTTTGTTGGCTTTTTTCTAAAAACCTCAATAAATACTTCACCATACTTAGAAATTTTTTCAGTTATATTGATTTTTCCATCCGCAACAATTCTTCCAAGAATTTTCAGATGTTGTTGGCTATATGTCATAAGAAGATATTTGTATTTCGTATGAAATCTCACCAAATCTGACTCTTTAAGATTTTTACTAAGAGCTTTAAATTCACAGAGAGCAAAAATTCTTGTTAAGAAATGATTTCTTATGTTTTCATCTCTTAGTCTTCCCTCATCCTCTATTGGAAGTAATGGAAAGGCTTTTTTTAGGCTTTCAGCAAGAAATCCGTCTGTTTTACCTATAACTACACCATCTCTGTAAAGTTTTGTTGATGAGACTCCACAGGAAGGAGACTTTGCCTTCAGGACAGCGCCATCTATTTTGTTTAATTGTTTAATTACATTTTCAACATAACTAATCATTTTATCGGTTAAATCTAATCCAGTTTCCTGTTGGATTAATCTCTTTTCATTGTTATTTTGTATAATGATTACAGGAACTCTTGGCACACCAAGTCCTATCTCAACCTCAGGACATAAATATACACAGTCAACATATCTCTTTAAATTTTCAACAAACTCATCAACAACCAGTCCACTATTGTATCTTACAGGCTCAAAAAAACATCTGCTGAATAGAATTTTTGGCTTTAGCATAATTTATATTATAATGATTGGAAATGTTTGAACAAAAAATTCAAGCAATATCTCCAATTATACTTGCTCTAATTGCAGGTATTTTTACTTGGTTTATGACTGCTCTGGGTGCTTCAATGGTTCTGATGATAAAGAGAGTGAATCAAAAGATTTTTGATTTAGCACTGGGTTTTGCAGCAGGAGTTATGATTGCTGCAAGTTTCTGGTCACTCCTTCAGCCTGCAATTGAAATGTCTGAGAAATTAAACATAGTTTCTTGGTTACCACCTGCTGTAGGATTTATTCTGGGTGCTATTTTCCTTAGATTATTTGATATGATTATTCCTCATCTTCATCTCCAATCACCAATTCATGAAGCAGAGGGACTAAAAGTATCTTTAAGAAGAAGCACTCTTTTGGTTTTAGCAGTTACCCTACATAATATTCCTGAAGGATTGGCTATCGGTGTTTCATTTGGAGCTCATGCATTAAAACCAGAGGATGTAAGTTTAATCTCATCTGTTGTACTTGCCTTTGGAATAGGTATTCAAAATATTCCTGAGGGATTTGCCATTTCAATTCCATTAAGAGCTGAAGGTTTTTCAAGACTAAAAAGCTTCTCTGTTGGTCAAATCTCAGGAATAGTTGAACCAATATTTGCAGTAGTAGGAGTTCTGATGGTTGAAGTCATGCAAAATCTCCTACCCTATGCCTTGGGATTTGCTGCTGGAGCAATGATTTTTATCACAGCAGAGGAGTTGATTCCAGAATCACAGAAAAAGGGAAATTCCGATATTGCAACAGCAGGACTCATTATAGGATTTACACTTATGATGATTCTTGATGTTGCCTTTAAGTGATTAGGTGCTTTTAAGCCTTTTTGCTATCTCTGTAAGTCTTCTTCCAAAAGCTTTACAAATATTTGCCTCATTCTGATCAATCTCTCTTTTATTTTCAGCCTCTGCAATATGTCCTGGTCCATAAGGAGATCCTCCTCCCTTTGTTAGATATAAATCAGAAACTGAATAAGGAACTCCAACAATGATACAACCAAGATGAAGCAAAACAGTCATAAAAGTAAGAATTGTAGTTTCTTGACCTCCATGAAGTGTACCTGTTGAAACAAAAACTCCTGCTGGCTTCCCTTCAAAAACTCTCTGTATCCATAAAGGACCGAGTTGATCAATAACATTCTTAAGTTGCGCAGACACATTTCCAAACCTCGTGGGCGTTCCAAAGGCGTATCCATCCGCTTGTTTAAAATCTTCAAGAGTTACCAAAGGAACATCTTTCTGCATCTCTGCCCCTGCTTTCATGTCTGGCCTTGACTCTATAATATTTTCAGGAATTAATTCTGGGCATCTTCTTATTATAGGCTCTCCACCAGCTTCTTTAACACCATCTGCTATCAGTTGTGCCATCTTGTAAGTATTCCCAAAAGTGCTGTAATAAACTATAAGAATTTTCATCTTTGCACCTCGTTTAAAAGTAGTTATCTAAATTATATCAAAATCAAGCTAAAACTTATGCTCAGGATTATGCAAAAGAATCTGTCTCAGTGTTTTCAATTCCTTATCACTAAATCTGCCTTTAAGTCTTTCAAGTTTTACAAGATTTTTTTTGTAAAGCCTCTCATACTCTTTATACTTTTTCTTATCAAATCTAATACTAAAATCTCCGGGGATAAACCATTTATCAGTTAGATAGAGCCATGAGGCAAACTGAGATAGCTCAAAGCCCTTCAATACCTTTATCTTACTGTGCCAGAAATCCTTTAATCTTAACCCTTTTTCATCGGCAACTATTTTATATCCTCCTTTAAATGGTTCTGCTCCCTGAATGTCTTCATACTGCCATGTTGAAACAGAAGTTTGAATGCTACTGTGGCAACTTTTACAGTCCCTTGCTTTTCCAAATGGATGTGCTACTTCCTCAATTTGTAACCAAAGCAGATGTTTATCTCCTGAAGGAAGTCCATCAAAGGTACCGATAATTGCATACATATCCCTTGTTTCACCATTGGACCATCTAAATTTTATCTCTGTTGGTGCTACATCTTTCTTAATATTACTTACACTATGGGGAAAAATCTTAACGGGAAACCATATGCCTTTTTGGTCTTTCATTAATATAAGAGGCTTTTGAATTCCGTAATAGAGAGAGTATTTTTTAAACGGATTAGGCTTTTCACCTATGTATCCCTTACCCCAGACTGTTATCTGATATCCACCTGCCTCTGTTACATGACAGGCTGTACAGGTGAGATTCCTATGAACTGAGTTTGTAAGGGCTTTCTCTATCTCAATATGACAGTCTCCACAGGTTGCCTTACGTTGCATATCACCCATTCCTTTTTTACCTGTTTGGTGACAGTCTACACAGTGAATTCCCTTTGTAAAATGAATATCTGGCTTTCTTCCTTGAGGAATTGAATAAAACTTCCCTATATAGGTTTCTCCTCTTCTTGAGTGCCCTGAGCCGGTATGGCAGACTGAATTTCCTCTTCCTCTTCCCATGCAACTCAATGAATCTGGAACTTTTATGAAGGCATGAGTGCCTCTTTCTCTGCTTGGTGCATAGTGGCAGTCAACACATCCAGCATGGCATACATTGCAAAGTCTCTGTTTTGCAATTGCTTGTTCGGTAGTAAATGAAACATTTATTTCCTTTCTTATCTTTTCAGTATTTGTGAAATCAAACTCTGCGATTTTAAGTATTTCCTCTGGAGGTAAATCTGCAAAGGATGGACCACAGTTGTGTGGTCCATAGGGTTCAAGCCATGTCTGCATAGTTCTTTGACGATAGTTTGTCGCCATTGTTGTGCTTCTGAATTGTTTTAACTCTTCTTGGTGACAACCTCTCTTTCCACATGTTTTTTCAGCTATTTTAGGATCAAAATTAAAAGTATAAGGATTTCTATCATGCCAGAGAATATTTCGCACCTCAGGATGAAGAGATACTCCATCATTTTCTCTCTTTTTTGGAAGAAGCTCAAAAAGAGCATTTCCCCCCATTGGAAATATTTTGTTTAGCTCTATCTCTTCCTTGCTGTAAACTTTGCTTCTCTCCACTGGTTCCGCACTTTCATTGACAAAGATTGCTTTTAACATTCCCTTATGTGCTTCATCTTTATCGTGAGCTCTTCCGTTACCTAAGTGACAGTCCCTACATTGAACTGTTTTATGTCCTGTCTGTTTTCTTACTTCTCCAAGTGTAACATAAAATTGAGGATATCCAAGCTCAGCCATTTTTTCCTTTGAACTGTGGCAATTTATACAACTTTCAGATGAATCCATGTAGTATCCATAGCCTAAAAAGCCAACTATAAGTAGAAACTGAAGAAAAAAAACTGTTACAGTAAAAGGAGTAGCGAGATCACTTATTTTACCAAGTTTGAAGGACATTTAAAATTATAGCAGAGAAAGGGAGCAGGTTGCTCCCTCCTCTTGTAATTTTTAGTTTTCTGTTATTTTATATTTGCCGCCTTTTTTAATCTGAATGGTTGCATCAAGGAATTTTACATTGTATCCTGCTTCTTTAAGTATGTTGTAAGCCATTTCTGCTCTCATTCCAGTTGCACAGTGAACAACTATTTCTTTATCCTTTGGTAGTTCATTAAGCCTATCCTTAAGCTCGTTTACTGGTATGTTTTTAGCCCCTTTTATAATACCCATCTGTGTTTCCTCAGGATCTCTTACATCAAGTATAATCACATTGGCTGGAATTTTTCCTATAATCTTCTTGAATTCCTCTATGCCAATTGTCCCGTGTTTTGGCTTTGGAATATATACAATCTCTTTCTTTAACTGTCCAGATAAAACCTCTCCACCAGCTTTCTTCCATGCTTCTATCCCACCTTCAAGATAAGAGGTATTTACATATCCCCATTTTCTTATAATGTCAAAAGCTTTAAGTGAAAGTTTATCCTGTGTGCAATAAATTATAATCGGTGCATTTTTCTGTTTAGGGAATAATTTTTTTGCCTTGTCAAGTTCCGCGAGAGATATATTAATAGCACCCTTTATATGTTCCTTTTCTGCTTGCTCTCTTGGTCTTACATCAACCAATACATGAGGAATGTCTTTACTGATAAGTTCTTGTAAATACTTGACTGTTGAGGCAACAGGATAACCTTGTTTTTTCCACTCAGGAAGTCCATCTACAAATTGCTTTACATTGGTGTAACCTAATGCTTCTGCTCTCCGAGCAGATGAAGGCGTAAGAGCTCAAGTAGGACCTTGACAGTAGTATACAATTGAACTATTTTTATCCTTCGGTAATTTATCAATATGTTTATCAAACTCTGCAAACCAGATGTTAATTGAACCAGGTATATGTCCCTCATTATATCTACCAGCAGGTCTACAATCAATTATGAGTGCACTTTTTGCATCATAAATTTTTTTCATTTCATTAACTTTTATAACCTTTGAAGGATCCACGGCAACTGGCGGTTTTACATTAATTAAAGTGGCGTAGAATTCGCCATTTTTCTCTACATAAGTAATAGCAATCTCTTTTTCTTTTGGTAATTTATTAAGGGGTTGATTCCAATTCTTTAGTTTGGTATTTTCGTCAAATTTGACAGTCCATAAAGCACCTGTATCAATTTGAATCATCGCAGCTTTTCCAGAGACAGTCTTCAAATTACCCCAAAGTTCTCCTTGCTTTGCAGTGTGACAACCAGGCAAAGAACATCCCTTAGCTATGATAGGCTTTTGTTGAGATATACCCTGAGAGGCTAAAAAAGCTAAACATAAAGCAAAAATCAAACAAGCCAAAATCAAAGTTCGCCCTTTTTTACTCATAAAACACCTCCTTTTTTCTATAAGTGTAACTTTATTTATAGATTTTGTCAATATATACCCATAAGCCCTTAAAGCTATACTATATTTAACTTGACATTAAATCACTTTATTGTTTATACTCCCTTAGAGTATCCTGCTTTGCAGGAAATAATTCTGTAAGATGGGGGGGGTTCCCATGAAAAGATGGAGCAAGATTCTAATTGTAATCAGCCTTGTATTAATGTTAAGTAACTTTACTTTTGCAGCTACCCCATTAAGCGATGAGAGAGTTAAAGAAGCTAAACAATGTGGAATTCAGGAAGTTGATGTAAATTCCGCTAAAGAGTTGATTAAAAAAGGTGCAGTGATTTTAGATGTTAGGGAATATACTGAGTATGTTGCAGGTCATATTCCAGGTGCAATTTGGGCTCCAAGAGGATTATTAGATTTTCAGGCTTATGATTGGTTGCCAGATAAAGAAAAAACATATTTAGTTTATTGTAAGACAGGAGGAAGAGGAGCGGTTTCAAGTTGTGATCTTAAAAAACTTGGATATAAAAATGTCTACAATTTAAAAGGGGGATTTAATGCCTGGTCAAATTCTGGAGAGCCTGTAGAAAAAGGAGAGCCTCAAGGAATGGGTAAAGGTATAAAAAAATAGGAAGGTGTTAAAATGAAAGTCTTATTAGCAACTTTAGTAACTGTCTTATTGTTTACCTTATCGGCTTTTGCTTATGATGTAGAGATGGCAAAAAAATTTGATGTCATGTTTTCTCAGATGACCCCAGAAGTTCTCGCAATGAGACCTTGTCAGATAACAACAAAAGATATACTTGAAATGATCAAAAAGAAAGAAGATTTTGTAATTCTTGACATAAGAACACCTGCAGAACAAAAACTTATAGCTCCTGTATGGAAAGACTCTCTTCTAATCCCAATGCATGAACTTTTTAAACCTGAAAACCTTGCAAAACTTCCAAAGAACAAAAAAATTGCAGTGCTATGTCACACAGGGGATAGAGCTGCTGCTGCCACAATTGCCTTAAGAGCAGTTGGATTTTCCAATGCCTTCCAATTCAAAGGTGGAATAGCTGAATTTGCTAAAGAAGTAGGCAGGCTTGCAACAGAATATGTGAAAGAATAAAGAAAAGAGGGGCACTGTCCCCTCTTTTGTCTCTCACGCAATATGATTAATAAAAAACCATTAAGTTTTTTTATCTTTCCTTGACAAAATATAATGTTTTAAGTTAATTTAAATTGTTGATGGGCCTATAGCTCAGCTCGGTTAGAGCGCACCCCTGATAAGGGTGAGGTGGTTGGTTCGATTCCAACTAGGCCCATGTAAAATGTGGGGGTGTAGCTCAGTTGGGAGAGCGCCTGCTTTGCACGCAGGAGGTCGTGGGTTCGAATCCCTTCACCTCCACTTTATTTTTCAGATTTGTTAAAAATTATGATATTCTTTCAAGATTCTCTTCAATTAAATCTTTAATTACATAAACTAATTTTTTACTTTTTCCCAATGGGTTTGTGCATAAAACTTCAAGTTGTGGATAAAGTTTTTTTATATTTTCAATAATCTTAGGAATATCAAAAGAAACATGACTTCCTGAAGATAAAAAAAATGGATGTATTATTATTCTTTTTGCGCCTTCTTCTACGCATTTAGTTATAGCCTCATCCACTGAGGGGCTACCATATTTAAGATAAGCATATTTGATATCTTCAACCTTTTTGCCGAGAACAATTGCTAAGTCTTCAACCATAGAGTCTAAATTATTTATCTCTTTTTTAGGGCTTCCATGAGCTATGATAATTATTTTATCCATGTTTTTGCCTTATTTGTCATTTCTTCAATTCCTTCTATGATTCTTGGACTTAAATGATAAATTTTATCACTTATATAGTAAACTTTACCATTTTTTACTGCATTAGTGTCTTTTAGTTTTAAAATCAAATTCTCTGATACAGAGGATTTGTGTCCGACACCAAAAAAAATAATATCTGGATTCATTTTAATTATTCTTTCTATGTTAATTGATGAAAACTCGGCAATGTTTGTCAGCCCTAATAGATTCATGACTTCATTTATATGAGATGTCTTGCCTGCAACAGTGAGTGGATCAGCCCATATTATAAATAACGCCTTTTGCCCTTTAAAAACCTTCCTTATTTTTCTTAGTTTTTTTTGAAATTCATAGGCGATACTTTTTGCTTCCTTTTCTTTGCCAATGACAATTCCAAGTCTTATTAATTCATTAGATATATCTTCAAGACTTTTAGGAGCATAGACATGTACCTTGATGCCGAGTTCTATTAGTCTGTTGTAAACTTCCTTAGGAGTAACATCTTTTGAAATTACTACAAGATCTGGTTTTAAAGATAGTATTTTCTCATATGATGGATTGATCATACCTCCTACTTTCGTTTTGTTTTTAATTTCTTCGGGCCATTTACAATAGTTTGATACAGCAACCAATCTGTCAGTGGCATTTAGATAATAAATTGCTTCTGTAACTGACGGTGCAAGGGAAATAATTCTTTGAACCTCAGCAAAAGATGATGTGGAAAAGAATAAAAATATTAGAAAAAATACCAGAATCTTCACTTTATTCTCAAAGGCACTCCAGCAACCATTAAATAAGCTCTATCGCATATATCCATTACTTTATGATTGACAGTCCCTGCAAGGTCAACAAATTTTCTTCCAAGCTGATTTTCGGGAATTATGCCCAAACCAACTTCATTTGCCACAATAAATAAATGAATTTCATCTCTATATTTCCTCAATAAATCAAAAAATGCTTCTACAAATTCACAAAAATCATAGCCTTCAACAATAAGATTTGTAAGCCATGTAGTTAAGCAGTCAATTACCACAGATGAGTTCTGAGTAATTTTCATAATAGCTTCATTTAAGTTTATTGGCTCTTCTACAGTAATCCAGTGACTGCCTCTTTCTTTCTTATGCCTTTCTATGCGTTCCTTCATCTCCTCATCAATAGCTCTTGCCGTTGCAATATAATAAAAATTTCTGTTTCCTGTTTTTTCTCCCTCTTTGAGTGCAAAATTGCTTTTTCCGCTTTTTATTCCACCGATTATAAATGTAATCATGTCAACTCTCCAAAAACTTTTTTAGTTCTTTGAAAAATATTTCATTTTCAAATCTGGTTTTTACTGAAACCCTTATAAAATTTTCATTGAGTCCATAGAAATTTGAACAATCTCTAATAAGAATTCCTCTTGCTAACATATATTGGAAAATACCTTTTTTGTGAATTTCTATAAGATAAAAATTCGCCACAGATGGAAAATATCTGAGTTTAAGTTTATTCAATGAATATTCAAAAAAATCCTTTTCCATAAGGAAAAAATCATGGCTCTGCTTTTTAAACTCTTCATCTTTGATTATTTCTTCTGCTATACACTGCGATAAACTATTTATACTCCATGGCTGTCTATATCTCTTTATTCTTTCAATAGTTTCAAAAGAAGCAACAGCATAGCCGAATCTAAGTCCTGCAAGTCCGTAAAACTTTGTGAGAGAGCGTAAAACAATAATATTTGATGATATTGAATCTCTGAGCAAAGTTTCATTTGGAGCAAAATCTATAAAAGCTTCATCTAATACAAAAGTTGAATCTTCATGATGATTAGCCAGTTCCATAATTTCTTTTTTATCTATTAACCATCCTGTTGGATTATTGGGATTGCAGATGAAAATCATCTCATATTTTCTTTCTTGAATTTTTTTATTAATCATTTCAAAAATTTCTTCTTTATTCAAAGTAAAAACCCTTTCTATATCATCTATATCATTTACTCTGCAAGCTTTCTCATATTCAATAAATGTGGGTTCTAAAATCAATACAGAGTTTGGTTTTAATGCCTTTACTATTAGATAAATCAGTTCTGTTGAGCCATTTCCACAAACTATATTTTCAGGTGGAACTTTATAAAGTTCTGAAAAAGTTTTTATGAAAGCTCTTGTTTCACTATCAGGATATTTATGCAGAAGTGGAAATCTTTCAAGGGCTTTTCTTTTTATTTTTTCTGGTAAAGGTAGAGGATTAACAGAGGAACTCATGTCTATAATTTCGCCAATGGCTTTGCCTGTAATTTCTGAAGCAGTATAAATATCACCTCCGTGTCTCACCTATTTACCTCCTCCACCGAAATAACCTCATATAATAGCCTCTCTAATTATGATTGATAACAAAACAAAGATAAAACTACTTAAAATCACAAATTTAATGCAAAGATGAACATGATTTGATTTCACAATTTCTAAATCATCTCCAATATAGGGCTTTTTAAAAAGTACGCCTCCATAATAATTAGGACCTCCTATTCTTACTCCAACAGCTCCTGACATTGCTGCTTCAGGTATTCCACTGTTTGGACTGCTGTGATTTTTTCCATCTCTCAGCATAATTTTCAATGCCCTCTTCCCAGATGAAAAACCAAGCATTATAAAGGCGATTAAAACAATCAGGAGTCCTGTTATTCTTGCCGGAATATAGTTAAAAATATCATCCATTTTAGCTGAAAACCACCCAAACTTCCTATATATTTCATTTTTATAACCAACCATTGAATCAAGAGTATTTACAGTTTTATAGAGAAGTAGAAATGGAAAGCCTCCTATTAAAAAATAAAACAACGGTGCAATAACTCCATCAGATAGATTCTCAGCAAGACTTTCAATAATTGCGATTCTTATTTTGTCTGCTGAAAGATTATCCGTATCCCTTCCAACAAGGGCTTTCAATGAAATTCTTGCTTGCTCCAAACTTCCTTCATCTAAAAGCCTATTTATCCTTTTAGCCTCCTCAATTAGTCCTCGTAAGGCAATAAATAGGCTTCCAGCTACTGCTAAAAGAATACATGAAAATAACCATGTTATCTCTGATAGACTGCTCAGCTTATTTAGAAAATATACGAATATAACGGAAAATAAAAAAACAGAGACTGCAACGAATAAAAAGAGCAAAAAACCACCAAATCTACCATTGAGTTTTCTTTTTCTTAAAAAATTTTCAGTTTTTTCAATAAGTTTGCCTATTGTCTTGACAGGATGATATTTTTTGGGATCTCCAATCAAAAAATCAATTAAAAATGCTGAAACTATTATCCAACTGTCAACAAATAATATCTTCATAGTCCAGCTATTTCCCATACTCTATTTATATCCAGATTTTTTTCAATAGTGTTTGCAAGAGTATCTATAAATGATTCTTTGAGTTTCTTCCATGAAAAACTATAATCAATTGGATTTAATCCCTTTTTAACTCTGTGTCTATTTATAAGCCATCTTCTAAGACTGTCACTCTCAAATATTCCATGAATATATGTTCCCCAAACATTCCCACAGACTATTCCATCAAATAAAGTCTGATTCATTGAAGTCCTTGTTATTTTAAAAAGCCCGAGATGTCCGTAAGTTATTCCTTTATGAATTTCATAACCTGTAATTTTTATTGAAGGTTCTGAACATAAGCAGCCTTCAACCTGAGTTGTTATTTTTTCAGGATAAAATAATGTTTCAACAGGAAGTAAACCTATTCCATCAAACTCTCTGAGTGAACTTTCAACCATATAGGGATCTATTAACTTTTCACCAAGCATCTGAAATCCACCACATATTCCAATGATTTCAACTCCGTTCTTAGCAAGCTCTCTTAATGTTTGATCAATCTTAAGCTCTCTCAAAAGTTTTAAGTCTTCAAATGTTTTCTTTGAACCAGGAATTATTATTATATCAGCACTCAGCAGATCTTCTTTTTTTAATGAATACATCAACTCAGTATCAGGCTCAAATCTTAAGGGCTCAAAATCATTGAAATTTGAAATATATCTTAGTCTGAGAACAACAATCTTAACTGGTGCATTGACTTTTTGGGCAAAAAAGTTGATTAGTCTCATAGAAACTCCATCTTCATCAGAAATTCCTGTTTCATCTAAATATGGAACAACTCCTAAACAGGGCTTGTTTATCAATTCTTCAAGTTTTTTAATTCCAGGCGAAAGAACATCCACATAGCCTCTGAATTTATTAATTATGAAACCTTTAAAAAGACTGTCATATTTTTCAAGAAGCTTCACAGTTCCATAAAGAGAGGCAAAAACCCCTCCCCTGTCAATATCACCTACAAGAATAACTGGTGCTTTCAGATACTCTGCTACAGCCATATTCACTATGTCTTTTTCAAGAAGATTTATCTCAGCAGGACTTCCAGCTCCTTCAATTATTAAAAAATCATGTTCTTTAAGTAAATAATTCAATGAATCTGTGACATTTTCCCAGAGTTTCTTTTTTTCAGAGTAAAAATCCATTGAGTTCAAGGTCTTATAAATCTTCCCATGAACAACTATCTGAATACCCTGTTGCCCTGAAGGTTTAAGCAAAACAGGATTCATATGAACATTAGGAACTACACCCGCTGCCTCTGCCTGAATTGCCTGAGCCAGACCTATTTCTCCTCCATCTTCTGTAATAAAACTCTGAAGGCTCATATTTTGAGCCTTAAAAGGCGCAACTTTTATACCCCTGTTTTTAGTGATTCTACACAAAGCAGTAACAATTAAACTTTTCCCACAGTTTGAAGATGTCCCTTGTATCATTAATAACTTAGCCATAATTTTTCACCTAATAAAAAACAAATGAGAAAAACTATCTCTGTTATTTCAACGGTTGCTCCAAGATGATCTCCTGTTATTCCGTTAAACTTTCTTTCAAAAAATTTTTTCAAAATATAAGAAATAAAAAAGAGAAAAAGCGCAATTAAAGGCAAAAAAATAAAATTTTTTTCAATAGTAAAATAAACCAGCAAAAAAGCAGGTAAAACAGTAGAAATAATAACCTGCCATGAACTAATTTTCCCTATAAACAAAACTCCAAGTCCTGTAGTTCTTGCCGGTTTTCCGGAATACATTAATGGAATTACTATCCATCTTGAAAAGCAAAACATAAATAAAAATATCAAAAATTGATTAATATCAATAAGTTCTTTTACAAAAGCAAATCTACAAAGTACATCTAAAACTAAGACAACTGCTCCAGCAACTCCTACTGTGCTGTCTTTCATTATTTGTAGTCTTTGCTGGAGGTCTTTTTCCTTCTGTCCCGTTCCTTTATAAAAAAGAGCATCAAAAGTATCTGAAAGCCCGTCAATGTGAAATATTCCTCTCACTGAAAATAAAAATACCAGTAAAATAATTGAAATAACTGAAGATGAAAAAATTTGTTTGAAGATGTTCACTAAAAAAATACAAAAAACTCCTTCTAAAAAACCTATAAAAGGGAAAAAAATAATAGAGCGAATAAGCTCTTTTTCGTTTATTTCTTTGAATTTCAGAGGTAAAACTGTCAAAAACGAAAGAGCTATCAAAAATCTATTTATCATTTTTAGATACACCCGCTTCCTCAAAAGTTGACATTTCACGATAAATTTTAAGGCTTGCTTCAATAACTGTCATTGCAAGAGTTGCGCCAGTTCCCTCCCCGAGCCTGAGATTTAGATCAAGCAAAGGCTTAAGTCCCATAAAATCAAGAGCTTTTTTATGTCCTTTTTCAACAGAATTATGGGAAGCAAAAATATAATCTTTAACAAGTGGATTTATGCAATAAGCAATCAGAGCTCCTGCAGTAGAAATAAAACCATCAACTATAACTGGAACTCTCAACGATGCACAACCTAAAACAACCCCTGCTATCGCACCTATCTCAGGACCTCCAACCTTTGCTAAAACATCAATGGGATCTGATGCATCAGGTTTATTTATTTCAATTGCTCTTTTGATTACTTCAACTTTTCTTTTAAAAGTCGTTTCATCTATCCCTGTTCCTCTACCTGTGACTTCTTCAACATCTGAATTTGTAAGAACGCTTACAACAGCAGATGAAACAGTTGTATTTCCAATTCCCATCTCTCCTGTAGCAAAGAGATTATAGCCTCTGGAGTAGCATTCTTTGACTAATTCAATTCCGATGTCTACAGATTTTATTGCATCATCACGACTAAGTGCATAGCCTTTTGCAATATTTCCTGAACCTTTTACAACTTTTTTTTTGATTAATCCATTAATCTCACTAAAATCATAATCAACACCAACATCAACAACTAAAACATCTGCTCCTGCATGCCTTGCTAAAACATTTATTCCTGCTCCACCTCTTAAAAAATTAAAGACCATCTGAGCAGTAACTTCCTTAGGATAGGCGGATACATTCTCTTCTGTAACTCCATGGTCAGAAGCAAAAACAAGCACAGCTTTTTTCTTTATTTCAGGCATAGCATCTTCATAGATAGCAACAACCCGCGCTGCAATTTCCTCAAGCCTTCCAAGACTTCCCTGAGGTTTTGTTAGATTATTTAACCTTTTCCACGCAATATCAATAAATTCTTTTTTTAATGGCTCTATTTTAAGATTTAACATAGTCTACATTCCTCCTTCTATAAATTTATTGGCACTCCTTTAGTTATCCTTATAAGTCATCTAGGATTTCTCTATTCTGTCATTCCGAGGAGCATTAGCACTGAAAAATCTTCTCGTTTTCAAATCATAGAGATTTCTCAGAGGGCTTGATAAGCCACTTGGGATAACAATAAAGGAGGAGACCCTTCGGGCAAAGCCCTCAGGGTGACAGAAAAAGATGTAATTCCATCCCTTTCTATAATTCCACTCCATTCTATCATTCCAAATCAAGCGAAGTGAGCCCTGAGCTGTAGACGAAAGGTCTGCGAGCAATACCATTCGCTTTCTCCCATCCCTGTCATTCCGAGGAGCATTAGCGACGAGGAATCTCATCTCTTTACTCCCTTTCAATCTTGAGAAACCATTTTCCATCCTTAATAACCCTATCAACTATACGAAACTTAACTGCTTTCTTAAAAATAGGACCATCATAGACAAAGGTATGATACTCACCTTTTTCACCACAGATATCTATGTTACCTAAGTTTTTTAAATCTTTAATGAAATCATCATCTATCTGCCTGCCCAACCATTCCTTACCCAAAAATTCAGAATTTGTTGAACAGACTATAGCTTTAAAACCTAAATCAATAAATTCTTTGAGAAGTTTTTCTCTTGCTTCATTCCATAATGGCAATATTGCTTTTATTCCTGTCTCTCTGCATACCCTCTCAACCCAGTCTCTGTGCTCCTGAAGATCAATATCTCCAAATACGCCTGCCTTAATATCTTCTTTTTTCAGTTGCAAGATAGTATTCTTAAACTCTTTTTCATAGCTTTCCCATGTGGTTTTTCTTTGAATAATAGGGATTCCAATTGCTTCAGCCTGTAATCTCAGTAATTCTGAACCTATTCCGTGAGATCGTGAATAAATCCCATCTTCTGAAAGCATATTGACAAGACAAACAACTTGCCCACCCTTTGTCATTGCTCTATAACAGGCTAACGAGCTTTCCTTCCCTCCACTCCATGAGATAAAAGCCTTTAAAATATCCATTTAAGTCCTCCTATGATTGTTCTTCTTGGCATTGGATAATACAGAACATACTCATACCCTTTATCAAATAAATTTTCTATGGATATTGTCAGTTCAAAATTTTTTAATGGTCTGTATGAACCTTTGAGGTTTACAACAGTAAAATCATTTTTAGTAATCACCTTCCCATAGTTTGAAGACGAAGGATTCCAGTCAACAACTTTTTCATCTCCAGCATAATTTGCAATCAATCTTAAATCCCATTTATCTTTTCCTGCTTTTATTCCAAAAGCAGCAGTGGACTTTGGAATATATTGAAGAGTTTTTCCATACTTTTGTATCTCACTTTCATCTTTACTTGAATATCTTGTATGATAGGTAAAGTTTAAAAAAGGTTCAAGAGAAAAATTTAAACCAACAAATAACCCAATATCATATGAAAAATTTCCTTCTATACCCTGAATTATAGCTCCTTCAACATTTTTAAAAGTCTGAGCTTTAAGGGTGCTATCGTAATAACTCAAGATTTTATCTTTGAATATTGAGTGAAAAAATGTAAGTTCACTCTTGAATAAATCCTTTGTATATGCAACTCCTACATCATATGATTTACTTTTTTCCGGTTTTAAATCTGAATTTCCTATGTAACGGGTTCCCCATGAAGAAACATAATCAGTTGCAAGCTCATCAGGAGCAGGAGCTCTGAATGCAGTTCCAGCATTGCTCTTTATGGAAAGATTATCTGTAAGTTTGTATATAATGCCTCCTCTTACAGTGACATGGTCAAGATTCTCCTTTCTTGGCTTTAAGCTTGTGATACCCTCTGTAGGCAGTATTTTATCTTCAAAATAGTCATAGCGAACCCCCGCATTTACTAAAAGTTTTTTATTGAATAAACTTAATCTTCCTTCAGAAAACAAACCATAACTATCATACTCCGAGTTTGGATTATAAGGAGCACCTGTGCTTCTTGAGCTTTTAACCTCTATTCTATCCCATTGCGCTCCAATAATAATTCTTTGTTCATTCATTGAAAATATTTTCTGAAGGCTTAAACCCTGTGTAGTTGTTTTTTTCAATGTAAGTTCCGAATTCCCTGTACTTCCTTCATGGTCTTCATCACTTATTTTCGTGAAATAATATCCTCCTTTAAAAGTCTCTGTTTTATACTCCAGATCAAATCTATTTCTTTCAATATCTTTGTAATCATCAGGATCTGGTGAGTATCTTGCTCCGGGAGAACCAATATCCCATCCTCTCCAGTGTTGAAATCCGAAAGATATATATTGCTTATTAAAAAAACTGTATCCAAAACGAGCTGACACAGTTTCATCACTATATCCTGTGTTTTTTATTTTTCCATAATCTCTGGTAGAATATTCATCCATTGAAGACCTGTTGGCTGAAACATAAAAATCAAACACACCTTTTTTACCATTCAAGTCACCTTTTGTTTTCCAGTATTTCCATGAACCTGCTTCACTTCCAATTGAACCATATATACCCTCTTGTTTCCCCTGCTTTGTAATTATGTTTATTACACCACCCATTGCTGAAGAACCATAAAGCACTGAAGCTGGTCCTTTGACAATTTCAATTCGCTCAATATCATCCACAGGAATTGTTGCAAGATTTACTGTTCCAGCTCTGTTCCCATTTATAAGTATTAGAACTCTGCTTTTAAGGTCATCAAAAAGGTCCGTTCTAAATCCTCTCAATCCAATACTGCTTGTAGATAATCCGGGATATTTGTGAACATGACCAATTGATGATTCCACAATTAAATCCCCTGCATTTTTAGCGGTGGAATTTTTAATATCTTCCTGGGTTATAACCTGAATAGAATAAGGTACATCTTTTTTCGGTTCTTCAACTCTTGTTGCTGTTACAATGATTTCTTCAAGTTGGGATTCTTCTGCTAAGGCTGAATTGACAAGAAATATAAAACAGAAAAATAGAATAAAGAAAACCATTTTCCCCTCCCGCGAGGTTTTCTGGAAGTCTAAGACTTCCAACTGGATAGGTCTTCCGGCTTTGGGCTTCCTTTACCTACTTGCCCGCCTTCCCATCATGATCTTACCCATAACAGTGGCTTATGCTTCAAATTCTCCGAATGCTTTGAGACATCTGAAGCTCGGGCTTTCGTTCCCTACACGGCTGCGGGGCAGCGGGGGATTCTCACCCCTCTTCCCTTAATCCAGTTAGGTTAAAGTATAACAAATTATATCCAGAGGTTTCAAAATGACTATTGCTTTGATTTCAAGGAAATTGTCCGTAGTGAATATTTTTTAGAAAAAACTCAGGTATATAACTGCTTTAATATTGTCTATTTTGATTCTTATCTCCCTATAGTTTGCTTCTGTTTATATCAGAGATTCAGTATTTTTTAGAACTTTGTAAAATTAAGGATAGAGTTTTTGAAAGAAAAATAATTGATTTTCAAGGTTTTTTTGGGAGGCAGCGGGAATCGAACCCGCTGAAAGAGGGGATAACTTATTGAATTTATTGGATTTTATTTTTGCGTCGGATAGAGTTCGGATAGAGTTGCAAGAATTTAATTTCTAAAATATTGCATAAATTCAATCTTAAAAATGCGAAAGGGAAAAAACATGACAGAAAAAATAAATTGAAGAAGTTTTTCCGATTAGATAAAATAAAAAAAGATAAATTTCATACTTTAAAGCTAAATATTAGATAAAATGAGCAAAAAAGTTAAAACATTAAAAGAGATTAAGGTTATCTTAGAAAACCTTAAACCTGAATTGGCTAAAAAATACAAGATTAAAGAGATTGGAGTTTTTGGCTCTTGGGTTCGCGGAGAACAAAAGAAAAATAGCGATATTGATATTCTTGTTGAGTTTGAGGAAAATGCAGGAATTAGCCTTTTTGACTTTATTGAAATAGAGGATTATTTAAGAAAAAAAGTGGGCATAAAAGTGGATTTGGTTGAAAAAAAAGCATTAAAACCTTATATAGGTAAGAATATATTAAGGGAAGTAATCTATTTATGAAAAGAGAGATAAAAGATTATTTGAATGACATTGTGGACGCAATGGACAAGTCAATAACCTTCACATCTGAAATGAATTATGAGGATTTTGTCAAAGATACAAGAACTGTTTATGCGGTTATTAGGGCTCTTGAGATAATAGGGGAGGCTGTTAAAAAAATCCCTGGAAATATAAGAAAAAAATATTCTCAAATTCCATGGCAAAAAATGGCTGGGATGAGAGATAAGCTAATTCATGAATATTTTGGTGTAATATATGAAAGAGTGTGGGAAACAGTTAAAAGAGACATTCCTCAAGTAAAACCTTTAATTGAAGAAATTTTAGATGTTATGAAGAAAAATAAATAGGAAAAGGGCATAGGACTTAATAACCACCACATTTGTAGATTAGTTTGATAAAGATAATTTCAACATTTTTCTGAAATTCAATTATCTATTCGAATTAACAAAAAATTTGATAGACTATATTGCGTAGTGGCTAAGCATTTTAAAAATGAAGGATTTTTAATAACAGCTTACCCCACAGATAAAGTAAAGGAAGATGATGTAATATGGGTAAAGTAGTAGTGTACTACAACAAAGATTCAGATACACTTGACATCTGGTTTGGAAATCATGAAGATGAGGTAATCTGCGAAGAAGCAGGAGAAAAAATAATTTTTAAGAAAGATAAAGAAGGAAAAGTAATCGGAATTGAAAAACTCTATGTAAGTAAAACTTTAGGCATCAGTAAATCAATTCCTGTTGAGGTAGTGGTAGCCTAAAAATTTAGATTTATCTTATCTTTTCTTGGCAATCCATCTAACGATATCTACCAATGATTTAGTGAATCTGAAAGCCAATCCTAAAAGCCCCAGTGCAAAAAGTAATTTTCTCATAAAATATAATAACACTTTTTAAAATGCAATTAGCGCCTGATATCGTTGCTCTGGCTTCAATGGAAATCAAAGTAAATCTGTTGGGTTATGGTGTTTAACTTACGAAAAGAAACAAAAATTTCTTAGCAATAAGAGTGTTGCTATCAATGAAAACTTTATGCACTCTTTCCCATTTTTTTGATTATCTTTTTCTCTCTACGAGATTATTTTTATTTTCTTTGGAGTGTGAGATATTTTAGAATATTTTTATGAAAAAGATTAAATCTATACCAAATTTTGATAGACCGCGTGAAAAGATGGAAAAGAAAGGTGCGAAGGCATTATCTGATCTTGAATTACTGGCTGTCTTGCTTGGGAGTGGAATAAAAGGCAAGGATGTCTTTGAAGTAGCAAGGGATATTTTAAAGTTGACTCAGGAAGACTTCAATAACTTGAATTTAGATAATCTGAAAAATATAGAAGGTGTTGGACTTGCAAAGGCATGTCAGATTATGGCAGCCATAGAATTTTCAAAGAGATTTCTGCTAAAAGAGGGAATAAAGATTAAAAATGTTGATGATGTCCTTAAAATAACTGAAGAATTAAAGGATAAAAAGCAGGAGTATTTCCTCAGTCTTACTTTAGATGGTGCATCTAATCTAATACAGAAAAGGACTGTTTTTATAGGCACATTAAACCATAGTATTGTTCACCCAAGAGAGATATTTGCTGATGCTATAAGCGACAGGGCTGCAGGGATTATATTTGTTCATAATCATCCCTCTGGTGACTCTGAGCCAAGCAAACAGGATATTGAAATAACAAAGAGATTGGTTGAAATCGGTAAAATGTTAGGAATAGAAGTAATTGACCATATTATAATTAGTAAGAACGGTTACTACAGTTTTCAGGCTGAGGGGATGTTAAAAAAGGAATGATTTAAAGGGAAATTAGATAATTAATAAGGCATGAGTAAGCTATGCACAAAATTTATCTTGATACCAACGTTTATAATCGTCCTTTTGATGATCAAGCACAAGTAAGAATTAGACTGGAAACGATAGCTATCTTTTCTATATTACAGAGTATCAAAAATAGAGAATATTCTCTTTTGTGGTCTTTTATGATTGACTATGAAAATAGTTTGAATCCTCATAATGATATTAGAGAAGAAATAGAAATGCTTTTTTTTCTTGCTGAAGAATTTATTTCACCAGATGATTTTATTTTTAATAAGGCAAAGGAATTTGAAGCTACTGGTATAAAACCAAGAGATGCTATTCATCTTGCCTGTGCATTGAAAGGTGGAGCTAACTATTTTTTGACTTGTGATGATAAACTAATAAAGAAGACATCTGAACTCAAAATAAATCTTAGGGTAATAAACCCTTTAAAATTTATTGAAGAGATGGAGGTGAAATAAAATGGCTGAAATGGCAAGTGATTTGGAAATAAGAAAGAAAGGATTGAGTATTTTATTCAAGACTCTTGGAGAGGTAGATGCTTTGAGATTTCTTTCTCTGATTACCTATGAAAAGAGAGATTATTTGAAAATTCAGGATGAATTGTTTGCAGGAATGACAGTGGAAGAAATATATAAAAAAGCAAAAGAGCATTTTGAGAAAAAGTAAAATTTCTCAAGTGTAAATGAAGAAAAACTATAGGATAAAATCATGCCAAATTTGACAGATTATGACATTCAATTTCTCATAGAAAAACTCCAAAAAGGTGAACCGATACCTGAAGATTATAAGTATAAGCTTTTTCCTATAAAGCAAAAGGAATATGAGCTTGTATATGCTGGCAAGATGCGGAAGGAAGATGTTCTTGCTAATGAGGATGGTGTTTTCCCAGTTCCATTGCAGGTTGAAAAGGTCTTCAATAGTGATGAGCATCCAGCAGGTGATAAAGAATGGCGGAATATGATTGTATTTGGTGATAATCTTCAATTCTTGAAAACCGTCTACGAAAATAAAGATCCTCTGATTTCTGATTAAGGATAAAGTAAAAGGTAAGGTAAAGCTTATTTACATTGACCCACCCTTTTCATCTGAAAGTGATCTTCAACTCCAAAAAGGACAAAAAGCATACACTGACAGAATAAAAGGATCTGAATTTATAGAATTTTTAAGAAGAAGATTGATTTTGGCAAAGGAAATACTTTCATTAGATGGATTAATCTTTGTTCATTTAGATCAAAAAATGAATCATTATATCAAGATTGTGATGGACGAAGTATTTGGGAAAGAAAATTTTAGAGGTGAAATTATATCTAAAAGAAACGAAAAGAATGACGATTCTGAATTTGTATGGCGAATACCAGTATCTACTAATTTTATACTTGTTTATTCTAAAAGTGTCAATTCGAAAATGGGAAATTTTTTGATTAGTGGTGGATCTAAAGGATATTGGAAAAATGATTTTACAGGTAAAGGTGCAAATGTTAATGACTATGAGTTATACGGCTCTTTTTGTAAAGACATAAAGAAAAACCGTCATTGGATGTGGAACAAAGAAGATGCTTATAAGGCAGTTGATAATTTTAAGAAATTTATTATTGATAGCCAAAATCAACAAATCCAAGAATTTTATAATCTTATAATTGAAAGATTACCAAAGCCCATCTCAAAGAAAGAGCTTAAGGAATATCAACCAATAATTAAAGAGATGGATAAGTTATTTGAAGAATATGCTAAACAACATCAAGACAAAAAATTTTTGTGGGTTAACCCTTCAACTGGAAAGCCTTGCTATTGGAAACATGAAAGTGAAGTTACTGTAGTAGGAAATAATTGGGCTTCTTTTAATATTGAAGCATATGGAGATCAATCCCTATATCCTACGGCAAAACACGAGGAGTTACTATCGTTTATCATAAGAACACAAACCCAACCCAACGATCTTGTCCTTGATTTCTTTGCTGGTTCTGGCACAACTGCTGCAGTGGCAGAAAAACTCGGCAGGCGGTGGATTGTCTGTGATATTGGGAAGCTCGCATTTTACACTATGCAGAAAAGGATTCTTACTATTCAGGATAGCAAAGATTTAGAGAATCCAAAGAAGAAGTACGGCAAGAAAGCAAGGAGTTTTATAACTGTCAACACAGGACTTTATGATCTCAAAAAAGTCTTTGAACTTAAAAAAGATGATTATATTAAATTTGTTATGAATCTCTTTGAGGTTGAACCCATAGAGAAAAAAATTGCTGGTATTAAGATAGATGGTCAAAAAAAGGATGGTTATTATGTTCTAATATATCCCTACTGGCAGTTCAAGGATGCAGCAGTAGATGAAGAGTATCTTGAAGATCTTCACTCACATATTGGTAAAAGGGTTGGTGGAAGGCTTTATATCATAGCACCTGCAAATTACGTGGACTTTATAAGTGATTATCATGAGATAGAAAATACAAGATATTACTTTCTTAAGGTGCCTTATCAAATTATAAAGGAACTTCACAAGGTGCAGTTTAAGAAATTCAGACAACCTCAGAGTAAAAGAAATGTCAATGACCTTGATGATGCTATTGGGTTTCATTTTATTAGACAGCCAGACGTTGAATCAAAAGTAATAAAGAAAAATGGCAAACTTGAAATCCACATAACCAAATTCTTATCAAACTATCTTGAAGAAGAAACAGGAAATGAGTTGAAAAACTTTGAATCTCTTGCTATGGTGCTTATTGATAAAGATTATAATGACAAAGAATTTGTAATGGATGAGTTTTATTTTGCTGAAGATCTCATTCCAGATAAAAAAGAAAACGAGACAGAGGATGAAATAAAAGAGGATTTATCACATCAGGAAAAAATAGTTATTCCAATAAAGGAAGATGAGTGTGGTGACAAGGTTATGGTCATTTACATTGACATTTACGGTAATGAATTTAAAGAAGTATTTCAGCTTAGGGAATAATCATGATTGAGATAAAGACATACAAGACTAAAGACCTTGTATTAGAAGTAAGCAAATCCTATGACCCAACAAAACTTGACCTTTCAATATGGGATAGGTTTATTGATGTGCTTTGCGGTGATAGGCAGTATCAAAAAGAGGCTATTGAGAATGCAATTGTATTTCTTGCATCGGGTAGGTATAAATCAATTGAGGACTTAGTGGAAGAAAACTGGGAAAAAAATCCTGAGCTACATACGAGATATAGAAGCCTTGATGAATATTTTCATCATATTCAATTGCCTCACAAACTTTCAGCAACTATAGACCTTGCCACAGGCACAGGAAAAAGTTATGTAATCTATGGTATTGCCCAGATGATGCTTGGATTAGGACTTGTTGATAAGGTGCTTGTTCTTTGCCCATCACTTACTATTGAAAAGGGCTTAATGGAAAAATTTATCTCATTAAGTGGTGATAGCAAACTCAAACAGACACTGCCACTTGATGCAGTTTTTAAAAATCCTCGCATAATTGATGCAAACAGCACAATCAAAGATGGTGACATCTGTATTGAAAATATCCATGCTGTTTATGAAAAAACAGGTTCATCAATAAAAGACAGTTTGATGGGTAATGGTGAGAGAGTGCTCGTTTTAAACGATGAAGTCCATCATGCATATAACAAAGTCTCAGGAAGGGATAAAGAGAGTCAATCAATAAAAAAGTGGAAAGATTTTCTCTTAAGTTCTGATTATAACTTTAAATATATGCTTGGTTTTACTGGAACAGCCTACATTGAAGATGAGTATTTTAATGATGTTATCTATAGATACTCTCTAAGACAGGCAGTTGATGATAAGGTAGTAAAGATGGTTGATTATGTAAGTAAGGACGAAAGTATTGATCAGTATGAAAAATTCCAGAAGATATATGACAATCATGTAGAAAATCAGAATAAATATAGAAGAATTAAACCTCTTACCATCCTCATTACAAAGGATATAACTAATGCAAAAAGGCTCACAGAGAATCTTAAAGAGTTCTTATCTACAAAAGAAGGTCTTCCTATAGAAGAAATAGAAAAAAAGGTTTTAATAGTAACCTCTGCACAGGAACATAAGGCAAATGTAGCAAGACTTAAAGATGTAGATGACAAAGAAGACCCTACTGAATGGATTGTATCTGTATCAATGCTTACAGAGGGCTGGGATGTAAAAAATGTCTTCCAGATTGTTCCATGGGAAGACAGAGCTTTTAATTCAAAGCTTCTTATTGCACAGGTTTTAGGAAGAGGACTTAGAATACCTCCTGAATATCAATCACCTCAACCGAGGGTAAAGGTTTTTAACCATGATGCATGGAGTAGAAGTATAAAGGGGCTTGTGGATGAGATTCTTGAAATAGAGATGAAGCTTGTAAGCTCTGTTTTAAAAGAAGGAGAGAGGGCAAAATATAACTTTACCCTTTATAACATTAATTATGATAAAGAGCCTCAGGAAAAGGAAGCTAAAAAGGAGACCGAAGTTTTTGATTATACAAAGGGATATATTGAACTCATATCCCAGGTAGAAGATATTGAAAAAGGCACTGAATATGCAAGTCTTGCCGGTGAGGTTTATTCTAAAAACACTCTAATTGAATATAACACTTATACAGTAGATGAAATTGTAAACAAGATTTATGAAGAATTCAAAACAAGGGATTGGGAAGGCAGAATCCTCCAGCTACCTGATGGTGAATATACCAAAAATAATCTTCCACCTAAGGATATTATAAAAAGCATCATAAGAAAATCTATGGATAGAAGGGGGATTAAAGGCGATAGGCTTGTTGAAAAGAATAGACAAAGGATACTTCAGGCATTTGGAACATTACTAAGGAAAAAAGGGAAAACCGTAGTTAATGTTAGAAAGGTTAGTGAGCCGATACCAATTAATACAGATAGTATGGACAGAGAGTCTCTTGCTGTAGGTAATTTAAGACACGGAGCAACAGTTTTTTACACAGATAATTTTGAAAATGAAATTAGTGGTGAGGTAAAAGATATTCTTATAGAAGTTAAGAAAGATGAGAGTCTTCCTAAGAGTGCTGAAAAAGAGATTAATCAATTCTTGTTCAAGACGCCTCTTGATCTTGTATTAACCAAAGGGGAGCCTGAGAGAAAGTTTGTTGAACAATTGGTCAAACGAGAAAATGCTGAAAAGATTGATGCTTGGATAAAATCGCGAGACCAGGGTTTTTACAGTATTGAATACTCATGGCGTAAAGGAGAACATCCTCAGAAGAATCAGTTTTTTAATCCAGACTTTTTTATAAAAATTAAAAAGGAAGACACAGAACATATTATTGTTGTTGAAGTTAAAACAGATGGTGATGATTCCATTGAAAATAAGGCAAAACTTAGATGGGCAAAACAGCACTTCTCAGATTTGAACAAAGAGTTAGAGAATGCAGATATTAGGCAAAAGTATATATTTCATTTTTTAAGTCCCATTAGTTATGAAGAATTTTTCCAGTATTTAAGAGATGGAAGACTGATTGCAGGAATGTTCAGGAGTGATATTGAAGATAAATTTGAAAGGAATGGACAGAATGAATAGCCTTTTTGGTGGAGGCGGCGGGAATCGAACCCGCGTCCGAAGGTGCTACTTCTAAGCATCTACATGCTTAGTGGAAGTTTTAGGATTCGGAAGTTAGCTCGCCCTTCCACAGGCTCTCTAAGCTCCTACAACCCTTAGGATTTCTCTTAAGCACAGGGTTAAATGCTTAAGAGTAGCTCTGATTTATGACGCCTTGCCCAAGCCTCAGAGCAGAACTTGGGAAGACGGCTGCTTTTAATTAAGCAGCGAGTGCCAATTCGTTGTTGGCAGTTGTGTTTTCCCTACCTGTTTTACGTGGTGGCAGGAACCACGGCATGCAGCTTAGCCCTCACTACCTCCGTCGAGTCCTTTCGCCCCCTTGTTAAAGATCATTTGTTTTTTAGGGCACGCTCAATTTCTCTTTGAGCTTCTTTCTTTTTAATTATATCTCTTTTTTCGTATTTCTTTCTACCCCTTGCAAGAGCTACTTCAACTTTAACATATGGTCCTTTGAAATATATCTTAAGCGGAATAAGAGTATAGCCCTGCTGCTGAATTTTGCCTCTCAATCTTTCTATTTCTTTTTTATGTAAAAGCAGTTTTCTTGTTCTTAAAGGGTCATGATTGAAAATATTTCCATGACTGTAAGGACTTATATGACAGTTAAGTAACCACGCTTCATTGTCTTTGATTATGACATAACTGTCTTTAAGATTTGCTTTGCCCTGTCTTAGAGATTTTACCTCTGTTCCTGTAAGAACTATTCCTGCTTCAATTGTTTCATCAATGAAGTAATCAGCATAAGCTTTTTTATTCTGACAGACTATTTTTATGGACATTTTTGATTGACTCTGCTTACAGCAGAGGATTTCTTCTTCAGGCGATTACTCTGCTTTGCTGTAATATACACTTTTCAGTTACAACACCATTGGGAGTAAATATCTCAAACTTCCCATCCTCAATCATATCAACGACTTTTAGAGCATGAAGTATTTCCAATAATGTTTGCTGTATTTTCTCTACAGGTATTTCTTTAAATTCTATTTCTAATTTTGCTTTCATAAAAAATATTATATCAGAAGAATACCTTTTTCAAGAATTTTTATCTCTTCATTTTTGTCATTGAGCCCAAAAACTGTTGGTTCAAAGAAAATAAAATCCTGATGAAATGGAGTTCTCACCTTTCCTCCAAAAGAAGAATTATCTCCCAAAGCGATATGAACTGTGCCGAGTATTTTTTCTGATTCAAGTATGTTGTCTGGCTTGCTTGCTTTATCATTTGTACCTATTCCCAGTTCGGCAATATTTTTATTTTCTTCTCTCTCATTAAGTTTCTTTTCAAGCTCTTCTTTATAAGGCTCTGTTCCTTCAATGGAGGTAACTTTTCCCTTTTTCACCCTCATAATTAAAGGGCTTTCAAGTTTTCTTGTTGGTGCCCACTCTACTACAAGTGTCCCTTCAGCTGTATTTTGTATAGGTGCAAGAAATACCTCTCCTGCTGGGAGGTTACCAAAAGAGCCTTTACGGGTTAAAATTCCTGAATCCACATGAACTTTTCTATTTCCTTTTTTAAAGGTTATATTCGTTCCATTCGGAGTTTGTATCCTTATTTTTTTTACTCTGTCAAGAAATTTCTTTATTTCTTCAGATCTTTTATGAACTTCTTTCCAGTCTGCTTTCATAGCACCATCAAGCATTGAAGGGTCAAAAAGAGGCATGCTTGCATATCTTGTTCCGCAACATTTTGTTAAAAGGTCTCTAAAGTTTGTATGGCTTGTGGAAAAATTAGAAAGTGCGATTACAGCATTTACAGCATCGGCTTTATGTTGCCTTATAACTCTTTTAACTTCAAAAAGTTCCCTTTTTGATATCTTCTTTAAAATCAGTTTATTAAAAAGCCCTTTATCATTAAGTTTATCTATAATTTTCTTTCCAAAAGCAAGACTCCACAACTCTTTAGGTGGTTCAATTCCATGAGAGCCTGTGGCTGGATACTCAAAATAAACTATTTTTTTGCAGAAATTGTTTCCTATATCTTTCAACTTTAGAGCAATATCCCTGAGAGCTTTTCTTCTATCTTTTTCATATCCGGAAAGAGTTTCATCGCATCTTATCAGGTCTGTAAACAGAAGAACTTTTTCATGGGATTTCACTTTTAAATTTATCCTGAATATATTTTCAAGAGGTTCAAGATTCATTCAAAAAGCTCCAGTTGACTGACTTTTTTAGATTGGAACTCAATTGGATATTTGCAGTTAAAACAGGCCATGCAGTAAATATCAGAATTAGGAATTACCTTTCTTAATCCTTCAATACTTAGATAACCAAGAGAGTCCGCTGTTGTGTATTTTCTTATTTCTTCAATTTTATGAGATGAAGCTATCAGTTCCTGTCTTGTTGGAGTATCTATTCCGTAAAAACAAGGACCTATTGTAGGAGGAGAGCTAATTCTCATATGAACTTCTTTCGCACCTCCGAGTTCTCTAAGCATTTTTACTATTTTTTTTGAAGTTGTTCCTCTAACAATTGAGTCATCTATAACTATAACTCTCTTACCCCTCAAAGCATCTCTCACTGGATTAAGTTTTACTTTAACTCCAAAATGTCTAATGCTTTGTTTTGGCTCTATGAATGTTCTTCCAACATAGTGATTTCTTATTAATCCAAACTCAAAGGGAATTCCGCTTTCCTCAGCATATCCCAAAGCTGCCGGTACACCTGAATCAGGAACAGGAATAACCAGATCAGCTTCAACCGCATGTTCTCTTGCAAGCTGCCTACCAAGTTCTTTTCTTACTGTGTTTACACATATATGATCAAAAATATAACTATCTGGTCTGGCAAAATATATAAATTCAAAAACACAGTGAGCTGGTTTAACAGAATTAAATATCTTGATTGAGTTTAATCCATTTTCATTGATTATCAGCATCTCCCCTGGATTAATGTCTCTTATATAATTTGCTCCAATTAAATCAAAAGCACAAGTTTCAGAAGCAACCACATAAGAATCTTTAATTTGCCCTAAGGCTAAAGGTCTAATTCCATAAGGATCTCTAATAGCAATTAATTCTGTTTCAGTCATGAGCAAAAGGGAAAAAGCTCCTGATATTTGTCTTACTGCATTTGCAATCCTTTCTCTTGGCTCACCGCTTTTAGCTCGTGCAATAAGATGAAGAATTATCTCGCTATCAGATGTGCTCTGGAATATAGCTCCGTCTCGTTCAAGCCTTTGTTTCAGAGGGTCAATATCAATCAAATTTCCATTATGGGCAATTGCAATACTTCCAAGACTATATGTAGCCATTAGCGGCTGAACATTTTCTATAGTGCTTGAACCTGTTGTAGAGTATCTATTGTGACCTATTGCAATGTGTCCAGGTAGTTTTTTTATAACCTTCTCATTAAAAATATCCGCAACAAGTCCTAAGGATTTTTCAAGAAAAAGCTTCGTTCCATCAGAAGAGCATATGCCAGCTCCTTCTTGTCCTCTGTGCTGAAGCGCATAGAGTCCAAGATAAGTTAAATTGGCAGCTTCAGGATGTCCAAAGATGCCAAATACACCACATTCTTCATGGATATTGTGAAAAAGGTTATCGTTATTCATTTTATAAAAAACCTTTTATTAAATTTTAACATACAAGAACTTTTGATTCCTATAAATTTTTGATATAATTAAATGGAAATGAAACAAGTCATCTGGAGAGAGCTTGAAAAAATAAGCAGTATTTTTTCTTCCTATCCTGGAGTTCTGAAAAATGCCGTAAATTTAATTGAAAAATTAAAGCATTCAACTTATTCTCTTACAATAGCACAGGAAATAGAAAATCATTATATAAAATACGCAGGCTTTTATTTAAAAAATTCTCATGGATATGAGGCAACTTGCACATTAATTAATTATTTAATTCAGGGTTTTCAACAAAGTGATGAAAAACAAGCATTTTTAAAGGCTATTTTGAAAATTATCATGAAACTTCTTGAAGAAGAAGAGGTGGTTAAAAACTGCTCTTACAGAAAAATTATTTCAGATATTTTTGAATATTTAAACACCATTGAACTCTACCATTATATCCCTCAACTTGGAGTTTTGAAAAATATAGGCAAAGAAATCATAAAAAAAGAAATCAAAGATTCTCAATTAATGAATTCCTTTATAAAACTTTATCAAAAGTATATTCAGACATTTTATTCATTGTGTCTGTCAATTCCTTCACCTGATGAGTATTTTAAAAAATTCTCTATTGAAGGAATAGATTTAATAAAGCCATTCTGTGAGTCTTTATTTAAGGAAATTAAAACAACAGTTGAAGAAATTTCAAAAATTACTGACATTAATAGACTTCTTAGTCTTCCTTCTGATAAAGAAATTTTCAACAAATTCAGAGAAATTCCTAAAAAACTTTCAGATTCTGGTAATTCTTGGCTTAATCTGAAAGTTACAGCCTATTACTTACTATGGATAATGGAAAATCAACAGTTAAGAGAAATTCACGAGTTTTCTCTTAGAGAACTTGGAAGAATTATAAAAAATTTCTTACTACAGTCACAAAAACTTGATATTAAAAAATTTCTTACTTTTTTTGATGTTGTTTTTTCTCAATTTGATAAATTTTTCTATATATTTCCCGATGCTGTAATGTTTTCACTTGAAGATATAGGCGATGCTGTTTATAAATCAAACAATAAAGAAATTCTAAATTCTTATATAGAACATCTGATATTACTCGGATTTCATGCTCCTCAATTTAAAGGCTTTTATAACAATTACACGATAAATGTTAATCGTTATCATTTAATTAATTTAAAATTATGGTTTAATTTAATTTCAAAAAATCCTGTAGACTCAAAAGACCTCATATCAGCCCTGTGTATTTATTTATTTTTTGGAGGTATTCATGTAAAGGATACAGATCTTTTCCAAAGAGAAATAACAAAATTTCTTAATTCAGATATCTCTCAGATATTTTATTTAGTCAAACCACTTTTAAAAAAAATTCCTGTTTATTTTAATGAAATAAATGCAGAAGGACACTTAAGAACAGTTTCTACACAGGTTGATGAAATTTTTAAAAGAAAAGATCCTCTTATGCATTTTATAAGAAAACAAATTCATGTAGAAAGCAGTCCTTTGCTGGTTGATGTAATGGAAAAAATAATAGAATTCTGGATTACAGGTGAAAGAAAAATTTTGGTAGACTATATTCCAGAAGAAGTTTTAAGAGAGCTTGATTTTATAGATGAGCATTTCAAGGAACTTCAGCATTTATTTGAAAGGCTTTTGAATTCAAAAGAATTTGGGTCTATAGAGAAAATTCTTTCAACTTCAATAGATGTAATAGTCAATAAAATAGAATCTTATCCTGTCACAGATATCATTAAAACTAAAGCAGTTTTAGCGATAAGGCTATATCAGCTACTTTATGCAAAATATAAAACAGACTGCAAAGAAGTTGAAAGTTTCTTAAAAGAAGCTTTTTATCATGGATTACCTGATGCGAGTTTTTTAATTGAAGTTTTATCAGAACATTCTTTATTCAAAAAAGTGGAATCTACTGTAACATATCTTGAAATCCTGAAAAATATTATAGTTTCACCTGAAAAATATGAAGCCTTTGAAGACATAACCCACAAAAGACATATAGTTGCAGGAATCCCTTCTGTATCAGGAAGATATAGCGAAAGAAAATTTAATGCTCTATCTGTTTATTTACGACTTGAAAGCTTGCTTAATACACTCCTTGATGAGCTTGAACAGTCTATAGACCTTAGCTTCATTACAAGAGCGACTCTTTTCAGAATAGAAAAATATCTTAAACTTTTCGGAAAAATTCTTGAACTTAATGGGATTTCTTCTCAAAAATACATTAATACTCTTTCAATGCTTTCCGTAGCTCTGGAGATAAGGAGATTCACATTTTCGCAATATATGGACATTTTTAGAAATTTTACAGAATCAGTAAGCGACATAGTCAATACTTACTGCACCGCGCCCTATAAAAAATGGCTTAAAAAAATAGTGATAAAAATTTCAAAAAATATTAAAAAAACTGAACTTGAAGAGTTTGAGCTAATAAATGCTCTTTCAGAAAAATTTTTAAGAGAAATGGTGGTCCAGTATCCTGGTTTAAGCCAGCTTGACAGACTTATCAGTAGAATTATAAAAGCTTCATACAATCAGGCAGAAAAACTTGAATACAAAGACCTTGACCTTTTAATGACTTATGACCCTAAAAAAATTCTGTGTGACATTTATCATCCGAGAGAAGAAATTAATGATAGAATTCATCTCGGCAACAAAGGACATAACTTAATTAAACTTGCATCTAAGGGAATCTCTGTGCCACCAGGATTTATTCTAACAACAGAAGTTTTCAGATGCAAGGAAGCAATAAATAATTTTGAACCCGTTAAAGAACATTTAAATAAAGAAATTCACTCAGCAATTAAAAGACTGGAGGCATTTACGAAAAAAACTTTTGGTGAAGCATCAAATCCATTATTGGTCTCTGTAAGAAGTGGTGGAGCAATATCAATGCCTGGAATGATGAACTCTTTCTTAAATGTTGGAATTAATGAAAAAATCATAGAAGGACTTGTAAAACAAACAGGTAAACCGTGGTTTGCCTGGGATAGTTATAGAAGATTTTTGCAGTGCTGGGGAATGTCTTTTGGATTGGATAGAGATGAATTTGACAGTATAATCAATGAGTTCAAGAAAAAATATAAAGCAGAACTTAAAATTCAATTTGCTCCTTTACAGATGAAAGAAGTTGCCATGGCATATAGGGACTTTATTTTATCTAAGGGCATCTACATAGAGGAGGACCCGTGGATGCAGCTTGAAATAGCAATTTCTCAGGTTTTTAACTCATGGTATTCAAATAAGGCTAAAGCTTATAGAGAGATTCTTGGGATTTCTGAAGACTGGGGAACAGCTGTTGTAGTTCAAAAGATGGTATTTGGTAATCTTGATATAAACGCAGGTTCGGGTGTTTTGTTTACAAGAAATCCAAAAGAATCTATGGATAGACTTGTATTATGGGGAGATTATACTACAGGAGCTCAGGGTGAAGATATTGTTTCAGGACTGGTGAAAACTTATCCGATTTCAATAGAACAAAAAATAATTGAAGGAAGAATAAATGAAAAATCCCTTGAAGAAGCTTTCCCTGAAATTTATGAATCTTTAATAGAGATTGCGGAAAGACTGATTTATAAAGAAAGATGGGATCATCAGGAAATAGAGTTTACCTTTGAGGGAAGAGGTAAAAATGATTTATATATTCTTCAAACAAGAGAGATGAGTTATGCTAAAAGAGAGCTTATGACAGTGTTTATTCCGACAGAATCGCTGAATGAAAACAGACTTGGAACAGGGATAGGCGTAAGTGGTGGAGCAACATCTGGAAGAATTGTTTTTGATGTGGATGATATAAAAGAGTTTAAACAACAGGATGCGCAAACTCCTGTTATTCTTGTAAGAGCAGATACTGTTCCTGATGATATAGTGCATATTGCTTCTGCTGATGGAATACTTACAGCCAGAGGAGGTTCTACATCCCATGCGTCTATAATAGCTACAAAACTTGGCAAAACATGTGTGGTTGGTTTTTCAAAAATGACAGTATATCAGAGTGATAAAAAGTGTAGAATTGGCAAGAGAATACTTAAAAAGGGAGATTTTATAAGTATTGACGGTAGAAATGGTATGGTTTATCTTGGTAAACATTTAACACAAACCATTTATCTTTCATCTGAGTATTTTTAAATTAAACAAGGAGGTTTAAAATGACTGAATCTATTCTGGGCATTAATGGATTGGGACGAATTGGTAAACTTACCCTATGGCATCATATTGGTAGAAAGTATTTCTCTCAGATTGTTGTTAATCTTGGCAGAAAGGTTGGGAAATCATTGCAGGATGTTGCTTTCTATATTGAACATGACTCTACATATGGCAGGCTTCATAACTATCTTTATGGCTATCATTCAAAATCAGTTATAGAAAAAGTAGATGAAGCAAATTCCATAATTGTTATTGATGGAGTTCCAGTAAAGATTCTTACAGAGAATAGAAATCCAAAGGATATAGGATGGGGGAAATACGGCGTAAGACTTGTGGTTGATACAACAGGAAAATTTCTTGATCCTACGCTGCCATCGGATTTAAAGGAAGGTTCTGTAAGAGGACATCTTGAGTCAGGAGCATATAAAGTATTGGTTAGCGCACCTTTTAAAATAAAAGATAAAGCTAAGGAAATTCCAGATGATGCAGTAACAGTAATAATGGGAATAAATGAAGAAATGTATGAAAGTAAAAAACATTTAATCATCTCAGGTGCTTCTTGTACAACAACATGCCTTGCCCATATGATGAAACCACTTCTTGACTATTTCGGTGCAGAAAGAATTCTCAGTGTTTCAATGGCAACAGTTCATGCAGTAACAGCATCTCAGCAGGTGCTTGATAGGGTACCTAAAACTGATGCAAAGGATTTAAGAAAAATACGTTCTGCTATGAACAACATAATACTTACAAGCACTGGTGCAGCAAAAACGCTTGCACTTGTTTTACCTGAGATGAAAAATATTGGTTTTATAGCTCAATCAGTGAGAGTTCCTGTTGTGACAGGTTCATTGATAATACTCGTTGTAGCTTTTAGAGATGAAGAAAGCAATATTATTGATGGAGACCTGATAAATAAAATCTATCAGGAGGCTGCTGAAAGAGAAAAAAGAGGATATCTGCTTTTCACTGATGATCAGAAAGTATCCACGGACATAATTGGATTTTTCGGACCAGCAGCAATAATTGAAGGTAGCGAAACACACACAAGAACCGCCATGATTACACTTGATATATCAAAAATGTGTAACATTGGCTCACCTGTTACTGATAAATTACAAATTCCTGTAACCCAGGCAGTGATATATGGCTGGTATGACAATGAACTTGGTAGTTATACAAACATGCTTGGGGACTTAACAGTAAAAGTTTCTGGAGATGTTTATTAGGAATATGTTAAAGTTCTAAAGGAGGTAAAAAATGATTGCACAATTTAGTATAATTCCTTTAGGAGTTGGGGTAAGTGTCAGTCAATATGTAGCAAAAGTTATAAAAGTAGTTGATGAAAGCGGACTTCCCTACAGACTTCATGCAATGGGAACAATTATTGAGGGAGAATGGGATGAAGTAATAGGACTGATAAAAAAATGTCGGGATATATTAATGAATGAAGTGGAAAGAGTGGTTATTGATATAAAGATTGATGATAGAAAAGGTGCTAAAGGAAGAATTGAAGCAAAAATTAAGTCAGTTGAAGAAAAGCTTGGGAAGCCTTTGAAAACATGAATATAGAAAGAATTTATGTTGCCATAGATTTTAAATCAGCTACACCTCTGGTGCTTTCGCATGCAGTATGGCTTTCTCAAACTTTTGATTGCAGGAATCTCTGCCTTTTTCATATTATGGAATATACACTGACTCCACCAGCATATTTAACACCTTACATTAATAAAGAAAAGAAAAAAATAGAAGAAAAATTAAAAAAACTGGCAGAACAACTTGTTCCATATATAACTAATATTGACGTCAAAGTTGTTTTTGGCAGACTAATTGAAAGCATTAAGGAAGTCATAAAGAATGAAAACAGTTTTGCTGTAATAGGGTTTAAAACACATATTACAAGACCTTCTACTTCTGAAAGAATTCTTAAAGGACTTAAAGTGCCTGTTCTTATTGTAAAAGGAGAAGATTTTAAAGAAATAAATCCAGAATATATCAAAATAAAAAAGATTCTATGTCCTATTGATTTTTCTGAACATTCTTTAAGAGCCTTAACTATCGCTCAAACTATAGCGAAAAAATGGCATAGTGAATTGAGAGTTTTACATGTTGTGCCTGAACAAAAAGTTAAAGGCATTATTGAAGAACCTGAAGAAATAGAAAAATATATTGATTACTTAAAAGAAAACGCTCAGGAACAATTTAAAAAAGTAAACAAAACTTTAAATTATGAAATTCTTTCAGGAATTCCTGCAGATGAAATAATCAAGAAATCCAAAGATGTAGACCTTGTTGTAATAGGTTCAAAGGGAAGGTCTTATACTGAAGCAATTATAATCGGAAGTGTAGCTGAGTCAGTTATAAAGAATTCACTAAAACCTGTTTTGCTTATTCATTAGTTGATATTTTATAATTGTGATATGTCTGCAAAAGTAGTCTCAATAAACATCAGCCAAACAAAAGGCACAACAAAAAAGCCTATTGGAGAAGCCATAGTTGTTGAAAACTATGGAATAAAGGAAGATGCCCATGCAGGCTCTCACTGGCATAGACAGATAAGCCTTTTATCTCAGGAAAGTATCCAAAAAATGAAGGATAAGGGCTTAAATCTTAATTATGGAGACTTTGCCGAAAACATTACCACCGAAGGTATTGATTTATCAACTCTTCCAGTGGGAACAAAACTCAAGATTGGTGAGATAATTTTAGAGATAACTCAGCATGGCAAAAAATGCCACAGCAAATGTGAGATTTTTAAAATAGTGGGAGATTGCATTATGCCAAGAGAAGGAGTATTTGCCAAAGTAATAAAAGGTGGGAAAATTAAAGTGGGAGATGAAATAATAAAACTATGAAATACAAAGTTGCAATTATAACTGTTTCTGACAAAAGTTCAAAAGGACAAAGAGAAGACTTAAGCGGGAAAGTTATTGAAGACATGGTTTCATCATGGGCAGAAGTTATTTCCTACAAAATTGTTCCTGATGAGAAAGATTTAATAAAAAAGGCAATAATTGATGAGCTTGATAAAGTAGACCTCATATTAACTAATGGTGGAACAGGGTTACATCCACGAGATGTTACACCTGATGCAACTCTTGAGATTATTGAGAAAGAAGTTCCAGGTATTGCTGAGGCAATGAGATTGGTGGGGCTTGCTAAAACAAAAACTGCCATGCTTTCAAGAGCAGTAGCAGGAATTAAAGGAAAAACTTTGGTAATAAATCTTCCGGGTAGTCCAAAGGCTGTTAGAGAATGCCTTGAAGTTATCATAGATGCCCTTCCCCATGCCATTGACAAACTTAAGGGAGACCCATCTGAGTGTAGTAGATGAATGAAGTAACTTTTACAGCTGCTTTCTTAGGTGGCATTATAAGCTTTTTTTCTCCCTGTATTCTCCCATTACTTCCTGTTTACATTTCACTTTTTTCAGGACTTTCTACAGCTGAATTGTCAGTGGGCAATTCTCGTTTGCGTATTTTTATTTATACTCTAATATTCATTGCTGGTTTTTCTACAGTTTATCTTGCTCTTGGAGTCGGAAGTTCTTTCATTGGAACACTTTTTTTTGATTATCAGGATTACTTAAGAATAATAGGTGGAGTTTTTCTTATTTTATTTGGATTAGTTCTCATAGGTCTAATAAAGTCAGGTTTTTTTGTGAGAGAATTCAGATTAAATGTTAAAGCGCAGAAATTTGGTACTCCCGTAGGAGCATTTCTTATAGGAGTAGGATTTGCCGCTGGTTGGTCTCCCTGCATTGGTCCTGTGCTTGGCAGCATTCTTATTTATTCAAGCATGAGTGGCAGTATTGTGTCAGGAATAAAAATGCTGGGAGCTTACTCTATGGGAATAGCCATACCTTTCCTGATTTCTTCATTATTAATTGATACAGTCATGCGATATCTAAGAAAATTCATGAAAATTTTTAGGTGGATTAATTATCTCATAGGAGTCTCTCTGATAATTCTTGGATTATTAATGATTTCAGGTATCTTCACTGTTTGAATTTTTGTGATTTTTCTCTATATAATACTGCAAATAATACATTTATGGAGGTATGATGAACCAGAATTACGATTTCAAAAATATAGAGACTAAATGGCAGAATGAATGGCTAAAAAATAAACTTTTTGAAGTAAATGAAGATAGCTCAAAACAAAAATTCTACTGCCTTGAGATGTTTCCTTATCCATCAGGAAGAATTCACATGGGACACGTTCGTAACTATGCAATTGGTGATGTTATTGCAAGATACAAGAGAATGAAAGGCTTAAAAGTGCTTCATCCGATGGGATGGGATGCTTTCGGACTTCCTGCAGAAAATGCTGCAATAAAACATGGAGTGCATCCTGCGAAGTGGACATATGAAAACATAGATTATATGAAAAACCAGCTCATAAAACTTGGCTTAAGCTATGACTGGAGGCGTGAGGTTACTACTTGCAGTCCTGAATACTATAAGTGGAATCAATGGATATTCCTTAAACTTTATGAACGAGGTCTTGCATATAGAAAATCATCCTTTGTTAACTGGTGTCCTTCTTGTGCAACTGTGCTTGCTAATGAGCAAGTGATTGATGGCGCTTGCTGGAGATGTGAAACTCAGGTTGAGCAAAAGGAACTTGAGCAGTGGTTTCTGAAAATCACGGCCTATGCTGAAGAACTTCTTAAAGACTGTGATAGACTTACTGGTTGGCCCGAAAAGGTGCTTACCATGCAGCGTAACTGGATTGGGAAAAGTGAGGGAGTTGAAGTTGATTTTCCAATTGAAGGCATGAATGAGGCTTTAAGAATCTTTACAACAAGACCAGACACAATCTTTGGTGTTACTTTTATGTGTATCTCTCCCGAGCATCCTATGTCTGAAAGACTTTGCGAGGATAAAGAGGCATTAAGAAGAATAAGACAACTTCAACGCGAGCCAGAGATAAAAGAAGGAATTTTTACAGGTAAATACGCTATAAATCCTCTAAATGGAGAGAGAGTCCCCATCTGGATTGCCAATTTTGTTCTTATGGAATACGGAACAGGAGCAATAATGAGTGTTCCAGCCCATGATCAGAGAGACTTTGAGTTTGCTGTAAGATATGGAATTCCAATAAAAGTTGTCATAAAACCTAAAGATTCTGAACTTTCCGAGCCTCTTAAGGAAGCCTATGAAGATGAAGGCATAATGGTTAACTCAGGAGAGTTTTCAGGGCTTACATCTTCTGAAGGCAAAAAAGCAGTTGCAGATTACATTGAGAAAAAAGGGCTTGGTAAAAAAACTATTAATTACAGACTTCGTGACTGGGGAATTTCAAGACAGCGATATTGGGGTACCCCTATCCCCATAATTTATTGCGAAAAATGCGGAATAGTTCCAGTGCCTGAAAAAGACCTGCCAGTGATTTTACCAGAGAATATAAGCTTAACAGGTAAAGGTGAGTCTCCTCTTAAGTATGTTGAGGAGTTTTATAAAACTAAATGCCCCCGTTGTGGTAAAGAGGCAAGAAGAGAAACTGACACTATGGATACATTTGTTGATTCCTCATGGTATTTTGTAAGATACTGCTCTCTGCAAAATGAAGATGCATTTCACAAAGAAAAAATAAAATACTGGATGCCTGTTGACCAATACATTGGTGGAATTGAGCATGCAGTGCTTCATCTACTTTATGCAAGATTTTTTACAAAGGTGCTCAGAGACATTGGTATTGTTCCTTTTGATGAACCATTTGAAAGACTTCTTACACAGGGAATGGTTTGCATGGAAAGTTACCGTTGTCCTGAGCATGATTATCTCTTTCCAAAAGAGGTAAAAGATGGAAAATGCATTCATTGTGGAAGTTCTGTCACAGTTGGAAGAGTTGAGAAAATGTCCAAATCAAAGAAAAACATTATTGACCCTGATGAAATGATTGAGCAGTATGGAACAGATACAGTAAGGGTCTTTACCCTCTTTGCAGCACCTCCTGAAAAAGACCTTGAATGGTCTTCTCAGGGAGTTGAAGGTGCTCACAGATTTTTAAAAAGAGTGTATGCTCTTATTTACAAGCACAATAAATGGATAAGAGAGATACATATAAGTGAGTCAGAGGCAAGCTCCATCGGAATGACAGAGGAAGGTCATGCTGAACCTGCTTTTTATTGTCATTCCGAGCCCGAACGTAGTGAGGGCGAGGAATCCCCTACCTCACCTATTATCAGCCTAATCCACCGAACAATTAAGCGTGTTACTCTTGACATAGAAAAGGAATACCAATTCAACACAGCAATCGCTCGTCTGATGGAATTTGTAAATGAAGTTTATGGATATGAACCAAAAACTGAGGAAGAACGCAAAGTATTCAAGTTCGCCATAAGAAACTTTCTTATACTTTTAAGTCCCTTCGCTCCTCATATTGCAGAGGAACTCTGGAGAGAAATTGGTGAGGAGGGTTTTATTTTAAATGAACCCTGGCCCACATATGATGAAGCACTTGCCCGTGAACAGATGATAGAGCTTGTGGTTCAGATAAACGGCAAAGTTCGTTCAAAAATAATGATTCCTCAAGGTATGAGCGATGAGGAAATAGTGAAAATAGCCCTTGATGACGAAAAGGTAAAACAGTGGGTAAATGGGAAAGAAATCCTCAAAGTCATCCCTGTTAAAGGCAAACTTGTAAACATAGTGGTAGCAAATTGAAAATTCAATATTCCAAACACGCTCTTGCCAAAATAGAGGAGAGAAAAATTGATAAAACTTTAATTGAGAGAGTTTTGATTAATGCAGAGCTAACCTTTTATGATATTGTAAATCGTACTTTCGTAGGCATCTCAAAGGTTAAAATTCAGGAATTTGAAACTAATCTTGTAGTAGTTTATACTAAAAGTGAAGAGAATTTTAAAATAGTTACTGTTTATCCTTGTAAAAACATAGAGAAAGAGATAAAAGCTAAGGAGAAAAACAGATGGATAAGAATATAAAAATATGGTTTGATGAACAAGAGGATATTCTTTATTTATCCCTGAAAGAGGGAATTGCAATAGATTCTGAAGAAGTAGCCGAAAATATCAGAATTGAGTATGATGAGAAAGGTAGTATGATAGGTATTGAAATTTTAAATATTTCACGAATGTTAGCAACTTCTATTGCGAAACATCTCAAAGACATTATAATAATTAAAGCTGAAAATCCTGTTTGATTTTATGAAGCTCATTAATGAAATCGCAGAAAAATATAAAATTTCCTTGATTTATCTTTTCGGTTCACAGGCTGAATTAGGTGAGAGATATCTTCATGGTGAAGATATAAAACCTGAGCCTTATTCTGACCTTGACATAGCAGTGCTTTTTGAAGAAATTCCTGAAAACATTATAAAAACCTACGGTGAACTCTATCGTGACCTTTGCTTTGTCTTTGAACCCTTTGAGATAGACCTTGTTTTTATGCATGAACAGGATTCACTTTTTCAGTATGAAATTATAAAGGGCGTACGCATCTATGCAAAAGATGAAGATTTTGCCGATGAGTATGAGGAGCTTGTAATGAAAAAGGCTTCTGATTTAAGTTTTAAACAAAAAGAATTCATAAAAGATGTATTAGAGGCAATTGAAGATGGTTATTTCCAGTTTGAATATAAAGCGAATAGTTGATTTAATTGGCTTTATAGAGGAATGTCTTAATGAATTGAAAATTTTTCAAAGCATTTCAGAAGAGGAATTTCTCTCTGATAAAAGAAACCCGGCTTATGTAGAGAGCTATTTAAGGCGAACCCTTGAGGCTATGTTTGACATTAGCAGACATATCCTTGCTAAAACTTATGGATATAAAGAGCTTGAATACAAAAAAATCGCCAAAGAATTAGGCAACAAAGGAGTAGTTAATCAGGAACTGTCAGAAAAACTTTTCTTGATGGCAGGTTATCGTAATAGAATGGTACATTTTTATAGAGAGATTACTCCATCTGAACTGTTTAATATTGTAAGGAATAATTTAACTGATGTGGAAGAATTTATAAGACAGATAAAACATTTTATAGAGTCATACAGCAAGGAGATTAAATTATGAAAAAAATTTTTATCACGGCATTACTATTTTTAAATCTTTTAACACTAAGTTGCGGATATACCATTCACACAAAAGCTGACCTGCCTTTTCAGGAAATATATCTGAGAAAAGTTGACAATCTCACCCTTGAGCCAGGGTTACAGGATAAAATGAGAAAGATTGCTTATCAGGCACTTGTTGACAATGGTTTTACAATCACTTCTTCCGCTGACAGAGTGCTTGACATCCAGATAAAAAATTATCGTCTGGTTACTCTTTCAGAGATAGGGCTTAATACAGTTGAATATCAGATTATAATTGATGTTAAAGCAATTCTTTACGAAGGAAAGGAGATAAAGAAAGAATTTGCACCGGCTTCACCATTTACAACATTCTTCAGAACAACAAGAGACTTACAAAGCATCATTGCAGACAGAGACCTTGCAATTGAGTCTTTAATAAGGGATATATGCGATGATATGGTAAGAAAACTTATTTTTGAGACAGAGGAAAACAAAAAAGAAGAAAATCTTCAAGAAATTCAATAAAAATTATGCTTGAAATAGAAAAACTTGAACAGGAAATAAAAGAAAAACTCCCAAAAAGAATGTATTTTTGCTATGCTCAGGATACTTTTCTTCTGTTTGAGGTTACAAGGCTTGTCCGTAAAAACTTTGACCCAGTAGTAATTGAGACCTATGAATCTCCTGAAGAACTTGATATCACATCTTTCGCCTCACCATCTTTATTTTCTTCAAAAACAGTTCTGCTAATTTACAACTTTGAAAAAATAAAAAAGACTGAAAAAAGAATTGAATGGCTCAAAAAAATTACATCACAGGTGCATAGCTCTATCAGTCTTATTCTTCTTTGTAATGCTTCATATAAAGAAATATCTGATGAGATAGCCTATTTAAAAAAAGATAAAAACTCTCTCCTTTATAATCTTGATCTAAAGAAAGAAGATTTACCAACATGGATAGCGTATAAGGCAAGTCAGAATGGCATCACGCTAAAGCAGGATGCAATTTACTATTTGATAGACATAACAGGAGGGCAGCCGGGTTTAATTTCGTCTGAGATAGAAAAAATATCGCTTTTGACAGATAAATCTCACATTGGGCTTTTTGATATTAAAGATATTTTGACAGAACTTGGTGAATTCACAGCCTTTGATCTTATTGATGCAATAAAGAAAAAAGACAAAGAAAGAGCATACAGGTTGATTGATAAACTCCAAAATACAGAGCCAGATATGATTTTGGGTGCATTAAACTGGTATTATACAAACAGAGTTAATGCAGACCCAAGTGTTTATAATCTGCTTTACAGAACAAATCTTTCATTAAGGCAGGCTCGCTCTTGCAGCCTTGAGATGCTTTTATATGAGTTGCTTAAAGATTAAGATTTATGCTACTTTAACACATGGAAATAGAAGCAAAACTAAAAAAAGCGTTTATAAATTTAGAAAACTACCATGATAAACTTCAAATAGAATTCGCCTATTTATTTGGCTCTTACGCTGAAGGTAATTATGCTCCAACAAGTGATATTGATCTGGCAGTTTATTTTGTTTCAAATCCTTCCTTGGATGAAGAGCTTTCCTTACATGTTTTTTTAACAAAGCAGCTTAAAACTGACAAAATTGACCTTTTAGTATTAAATCGGACAAAAAATTTGATTCTTCTTGAAGAAATTATAAGAAAGGGTAAAGTTATTTATGACAGAAATTCAGAATTACGAAAAATGTTTGAATGTAAAGTTATTCACAATTCAATTGATTTTAAAATCCAGAGAAAAGTTTTTGCAGGAAGATGAGAGAATCAATCAGAGTCAAGATTGAAAGAATAGAACGTTCTTCAAAATGACACTTCATTTTGTCATTCTGAGGGGGCTCAACGCCTCCGAAGAATCTCTGATTTACTCCGTTATAGAAAAAAGAAAAGATTCCTCGGCACTGATGTGCCTCGGAATGACCAAAAAACATAATGATTAGGAAAAAGGAGAGATTCCTCTTTCCGCGGTCACTCTATTAGGAATGCCCCCTCTTGTCACCCCCAGCGATAGAGAGGGGTCTCCTCATTGGAAACGATGTGGATTTTGCGCTCCGTTCGGAATAAGAATTTGTGAAGAAATTCTTAAAAAGCTTCCTGATGTAAATAAATATTTAACTTATATTAAAGACTTTATGAATTTCTGATTCTCTCAGCCCACCAGATAGCTTTGTCAATCAGTTCATCCTCATCAATAAACTGATGCCTTCCGTTAAGGATTACTGGAATACCATTAACAAAGACATCTTCAATGTCTGAAGCTTTTGCAGAGTAAATTATTGTGGAATATATATCATAAACTGGCTGCAAATGAGGTTTTCTAAGATTCATAAGCACCAAATCCGCCCTTTTACCAGTTTCTATGCTTCCAATTTCTTTTTCAACTCCCAGTGATTCTGCTGCCCATATTGTGAGCATTTTCATGCAGGTTTTTACATCAAGCACAGTCGGGTCTGCTGTTATTCCCTTTTGCACCTTTGCAGCTATTGAGATTTCTTCAAGGAGGTCAAGGTTGTTATTGCTTGCTGCACCATCTGTCCCCATGCTAACTTTCACACCTTTTTTAATCATTTTTGCCACAGGTGCTATCCCACTTGAAAGCTTAAGATTGCTTTCTATGCAGTGGGAAACTCCTATATTTCTCTCTGCCATAATGTCAATCTCCTCATCATCAAGCCACACTGAATGGGCTGCGGTTATTCTGCCTTCAAGAAATCCTATATTCTTCAGATATTTGACAGGTCTTTTACCATTATTTTTAAGGCATTCTTCAACTTCATGAAATGTTTCACTTAAATGAATATGAATGGGCACATTATTTTTCAATGCAAGTTCTTTTGATTTAAGAAGTGTTTCCCTGCTACACGTATAAATGGCATGAGGTGCAACTGCTGGCAGTATGAGTTCATCACTTTTGTATTTTTCAATGAATTCCTTTGCCTTGGCAAGATAATCATCAGCACCTTTGCCTGAGGCTGTGGGAAAATCAAGAACCCCCTGCCCTACAACAGCTCTTATTCCAAGCTTTTTTGCTGCCTGAGCAATTGCCTCAGTGAAGAAATACATATCATTGAAAGTTGTTGTTCCACTTTTTAGCATCTCAAGGCAGGCAAGCGATGTTCCATCATAGACAAACTCAGGACTTAGAAATTTTGCCTCCTTGGGCCATATATGCTCTGTAAGCCACTGCTTAAGAGGCAGGTCATCAGCAATCCCTCTGAATAAAACCATAGCAGCATGGGTGTGGGTGTTTATAAATCCTGGCATCAGTGCTGAATAGGAATTGCCATAAACAGGAATTGAAGGGTCTTTATATTTCTTTAAAATTTCTATAAACTCACCAACATCCTTAATTCTTCCATCTTCAACAACCACAGCACCATTTTCAATTACTTCATCTTTCTTATTCATAGTAAGCAGATACTGTGCTCTGACTATAAAGGTTTTTCCCACACCAACCTCCTAAATTTTTATCAGAATAGCCATTGCAGTAAAGATGAATACAGTTATGCTTATATAGCCATTCATGTTAAAAAAGGCTATGTCAAGTTTTGAAATATCATGCGGCTTTACAAGAGAATGCTCACGAATAAACAAAAGGGCAACTAAAGCCATTCCAATCCAGTAAAATATGTTAAGCTTAAAAATTAAACCTGTTATAGCGAGAAAACCCCACGCAATAAAATGAAATAGCCTTGCAAAGTATATCGCCTTTTTAACACCAAAAATTCGGGGAATTGAATATATCCCGTATTTTTTATCAAACTCCACATCCCAGAGTGCATAAAGAGTATCAAATCCTGCAAGCCAGAATATTACTGTAAGCACCATTGGAATAATTTCCCAGTCAAAACTTCCCTTTATGGCAATCCATGCTCCAAGAGGAGCAAGTGCAAGAGCCAAGCCTAAAACAAAATGGCATGCCCATGTAAATCTTTTTGTGTAAGAATAAATGAAAAGTATGAAGATTGCTACAGGTGAAAGTTTAAAACACAGGGGATTAAGCATCCATGCAGAATATATAAAAACTGCAAGACTGACAACAGTGAATAAAAAAGCCTCCCAGAGTTTAATTTTTCCTGCTGGAATTTCTCTCTGAGCAGTTCTTGGATTGAGGGCATCAATTTTTCTGTCAATTATCCTGTTAAATCCAAAGGCAGATGCCCTTGCTGTAACCATTGCCACAGTAATCCAGAGAACTTTTTCAAGTTCTGGAATTCCTCCTGCAGCAAGCAACGCACCTGCAAAAGCAAATGGAAGGGCAAAAACACTGTGCTCAATTTTTATCATTCTTAGATATAAAACAGCCTTATTTAGAATTGACATAAATAAATTATAACATGATTTATTTTTTACCACTCACCCACTTTTTCCAGTAATGGAACAACTCAAAGATTCTTCGGGGTCATTGAGACCCCTCAGAATGACAAAAAGAGAATCCTTCCGTCTTCTTTTGTCATCCTGTTAGTGCCCCTCCTGCGAGTTATTCTGAGTGCATCCACTTTCCTCTCATTCCGTCTGTTCCTGTTATTCAGAGGAACGCCTTTTTCTGTCATTGCAAAGAGCGTTCCCTTTTCTGTCATTCCAAGGATTGTTTTTTCTTGTCATTCCGAACGGAGTGAGGAATCTCCTCCTCTATGTCTCTATAATTCAACAAAGTGTATTCAAAAGGATACATTCAACCAGAACAAAAATCCTTATAATTCAACCCTTAACTTCTGGCAAAAAAATTGCATAATAAAATTAATGTTGTTCTTTAATAGTTTTTTCTGTCATCCGACAGTTTTAACTGTCATTCCGAGGCACACAGTGCCGAGGAATCTCCTTCTTACCCCCTTGACAGGGAAGGAGAAGTGTGGTAAACTATCCAAAAACTTACTCAAAAAGGAGGTGAGAGGCAAACACGGTGCAAACAGTAGGGAGACTCTTCGGGACGATGTCCCTCAGAGTGACAGAAAATAGAGTAATTCCGAAATGAGTTACCTATCCTGTCATTCCGAGGAGCGATAGCGACGAGGAATCTCCTGCAGGAGTCATCCCGAGCGGTAGCGAGGGAACTCCTAAGCGTCCTTGTGAGACGCTAGACAGTTTGTCATTCCGAGGGCTTTAGCCCGAGGAATCTCTTGTCTTACCACCGTCTTTGACGGTGTAACTGAACTAACCGATGGAGGTTAGGAAGTGAAAAAATATGCAAGTATTTTAGCAGTATTGGTTCTTCTCTTGGGTCTTGCTGCACTAAGCTATGCAGCACCAGCAGAAATCCCCTCTGACACAACAGCAGTCATCGCAAAAGGAAAAACCCAGATAACCCTCGGCGGTGAGCTGAGATTCAGAGGAATGTATGGAAGTAACTTAGGCGTGATGGATAAGGATTCTTACGGAAAAACTAAAACTGAATATTATTTAGATCCTAAAGATGGAGTTGTAAAGAACAGAACAGTTCTTGATGGAGATGGAAGCAGAAATAAAGCATACTATGACTATCGTGTAATACTCAATATGGAAGCTAAGGTATCTCCTAATACAACTGGATATGTTGAACTACAAAGTGGAACATTTACTACAGACAATGTTACTTGGGGTTCTCAGACAGGTGGTGCAAGAGGTAATTATCCTTTTGGTAACACAAAAGAGTCCAATGTAACAATTCGTCAAGCATGGATTCAGTATCAGGGTTCAGGACTTCTCGGTGTTCCAGCAGGATTTAAAGTAGGCCGCCAGCTCATTAAGTTCGGGTATGGTCTCTTCTTTGACCACACATACTTTGGTGATGATGCAATCCTTGTATTTGTTCAGCCAATGAAAGAGCTTACCATTGCAGCTCACACAATCAAATTCAGAGAGGGTAATGAAACTCTTAACGATGACTCAACAGCATACGGAATTCTTGCAGCCTATGCAGGCAAAGGCTTTGGCTTAAGCGCAGATGTAACATATGTTGATGATCAGAATTTGAGAGGATATGATTTAAACTCAAACAACTTTTTCATTTCTTCTACTCCTGGACTTGCAGATTATTCTATCCACCTCTGGAACTTTGGTTTAAGAGGAAATGTTGATGACATTGCTGGAACAGGCTTGAACTTTAGAGCTGATGTAGAGTTTCAGACAGGTAAATTAGATGCACCAACAGGACATGATCCAAAGTTCAAAGGCTGGGCAGCTCTTGCAGGACTTGACTACAAATTCAAGACAATACCATTAACACTTACCGCAGAGTATGCAATCGGTAGTGGCAATGACGATTCAGAGGATATTAAAGCATTCATCACAGCACTTGGTCAGGAACAGCACTATACATTTGTGTATGAATACTTAGCACCTTCTGCATGTAACTTTGGTGCTAACTCAAGAACAGGTCTCTGCAACACCCAGTACGTAAAATTCGGCGGTGCCTATGACATTACAAAGGACCTCAAGGCAGAGCTTTATGGTTACTGGTTAAGAGCAGTTGAAGATGTAGCAATCAATAAGAATGTAGGAACAGGAACCGCACCTTCTCCAGACAAAGACCTTGGCTGGGAAGTTGATGCAAAGGTAACCTATCAGATTGACAAAGGTCTCAAATACTGGGTAGAAGGTGGATACTTCTGGCCAGGCGATGCTTATAAACTCAGCGGTGATAAAGACGCTGATGATGCCTGGGCAGTAAGACACGGCATCCAGCTCAACTTCTAATTGACTTAAAGAGGGGCTTCCCTCTTTAAGTCATCCCGAGGCGTAAGCCGAGGGATCTCAAACACTGCACCGTGTTTGCCAATCATAAAGGCGGGGAATTCACCCCGCCTTTTTTATTTGCTCTTTTTCCTTTTTCATTCCAGTCACTTATTTTTTTGTCATTCCGAGGGGCTCAATGCCCTGTACTGCACCCCATTTTTGAGGACACTTTTAAATCTTCCAATTTGTAGAGCCTCATGCAACATTTCTCTGCTGCTCCCTGTAGTATTTTAACTCATACTCCTCTGGTGATAAATATCCTAAAGCACTGTGCACATAAAGCCTGTTGTAACAAAAAAGAGTACTCTTACGAAATAGTCCTTCAAATCCTTTATTCTGAAATCTCTCCTTCAATCTCAAACATTGTCTGTAACTAAGTCCAAGAATCTCTGATGCTTGCCTAAGAGTGATACAGCCTCTTAGAGCTTGAGTTAAAACTTCATATCTTTTCAACTCTTCCTCCGAGATTAAATAATACTTTTTCACTTTTTCTTCCTCCTTTAGTGTCAAATCCTAAAAGAGGAAGAATAACACTAATGTGACATTTTAATTTAGTAATAACGTGTGACATTTTATTATTGTAACCACAATGACAGAGAAAAAGGTTGACAAAATAAAGAGAAAACAGTTATATTGCAAAAGTTTTAGGCGCGTAGCTCAGTGGGAGAGCGCTTCCTTGACGCGGAAGAGGTCGTGGGTTCGATCCCCTCCGCGCCTACTCAATAAAATAAAAGCTTTCTCTGTTCTCTCAGAATTTAACAGCTTTTATGTGCAAAAATTGAAATCCTCTCCAAGTTTACAAATTGAGAAATTTCAATGGTATATCGGATGAGATTCCTCACTTTGTTCGGAATGACACCCCCTTTCTGTAACCCAAAACAATAGCAAGGGGGACTACTAAAAGGAGTAAATTCCTCGCTGCATATTGGAATGAGAAGAAAGGCGTCGCCCCGTATTACATAGCAATATCACTGCTCTCTGAACTATTCACCCCTGAAAATTTTAAACACACCTTTAGCATATTGAACCACAAAAGAATTTGCTTAAAATTTTTGTTTAATGTTAAATTAAAGAAATTTTTGAAAGGAGAAGAAGCATGAAGTATTTAAAAATTTTTGTTATCTTTACAATTTTTTCACTTTTTTTTGCATGCAGTAAAAGTGATGAAGTAGTTGTAAAAGCAGGCTCATCAAAACTTACAAAAAAAGAACTTCAGGAAGATATTAAAAGTCTTCCACCACAGACAAAAGCATTTCTTGCCTCACCTGAAGGCGTTAATCGTCTGAAAGACGAACTGATTAAAAGAGAAGTTTTATATGAAGAAGCAAAGAAAAAAAATCTGGCCAAATCAGAAGAATTTAAAAGAAGAATGGAAGAATTCAAAAAGATTACATTAATCAATATGTTACTTGAGCAGGAAATTAAAACACTCCAGCAGGTCACTGAACAGGATGCTAAGGAATACTATGAAAAAAATAAAGACATGTTTATTAAGCCGGTTGAAGTCAGATTAAGTCAAATTGTAGTAAAAAATGAAGATGAAGCTAAGAAAGTTTATGAAAGAATAGATAAAGGTGAAGAATTTAGCAAAATAGCAAAAGAACTTTCAAGAGATGAGAAAACAAAAGCATCTGGTGGAGATATTGGATTTTTTAAAAAAGGTCAACTTAATCCCCAGATTGAAAATGTTGCATTCAGCCTAAGAAAAGGACAGGTCAGCATGCCTCTTACTTTCAAGGGAGAGCTTTATATTTTTAAAATTACAGATGTCAAGGGTAATCCAATTGATTTTGAACAAATAAAAGGACAACTCATTGAACAACTTAAAGCAAAAAAACAGCAGGATTGGTTTAACACTTATATTGATGATTTGAAAAAGAAACATAAAGTAGAGATTAATGAAAAAGCTTTACAAGAAATACTTAATCAGTCCTTAATTGGAGGGAAATCTATACAACCACAGCAAAATAAATAATTATTTTCCAATGCAAAACTCACTAAAAATTAAATTTAGAATTTCTTCAGTAGTAACAACTCCAATAATCTGACCCAGAAAGCCAAGAGCCTCTCTGAGAAACATAGCAGTAATCTCAAGAGGCTCTTTATTTTTAAAACTTTGAAATGCGTTTTCTAAAGCATTCAATGCACTATCAAGGGCTAATTTGTGCCTTAGTTTTGTTACCACTAATCCCTCTTGCTCATACTTGCCTGAAATGGTTGTCTTAAAAATAAGCTCTTTTAATTCTTCTATTCCTTCTCCTTTTAAAGCAGAAATTTCCACAGTTGGCTTATTTTTAAGAAAATCAGGCAATTGAAACTCTTTGTTTTTTATGTCTTTTTTGTTTATTACAACAATTAATCTTTTTTGAGTAATCCTGCTTATTATCTCTTCATCAAGACTATCAATAGGTCTACTTGCATCAAGAACAAGCAAAACAAGCTCAGCTAACTCAACGGCTCTTAATGTTCTTTTAATTCCTTCAGCCTCTACAAGGTCATGAGCTTGCCTTATACCTGCTGTATCAACAATCTTGAGCGGCATTCCTTTAATATTCACATATTCTTCAATAATATCCCTCGTTGTTCCAGGAACCTCTGTCACAATTGCTCTGTCTTTCATTAAAAGAGCATTTAAAAGCGATGATTTACCAACATTGGGTTTCCCAACAATTGCAGTTGTAAGTCCTTCTCTATAAATCTTACCTTCTTCATATCCTTCAATAAGTTTTTTTATCTCATCTTTTATATGGGTTATTTCCTTTATAATTTCTTCTTCTGTGAATCCATCAATATCTTCTTCCGGAAAATCAATGTATGCTTCAATATGCGCACAAACTCTCATGAGAGCATCTCTCAACTCATTTATTTTTATTGAAAGTCTTCCACTAAGATGTTCCAGTGCAATCTTTTGTGCCTGTTCAGTTTTAGCTCTAATGAGGTCAATCACAGATTCAGCCTGACTTAAATCTATTCTGCCTCTTAAAAAAGCTCGTTTTGTAAATTCACCTGGTTCAGCAAGTCTTGCACCTTCATATAAAACTATGTCAAGAATTCTTTTTAATGTAATATATCCTGCATGACAGTTTATCTCTACAATATCTTCTCTTGTGTAAGTATTTGGGGCTCGCATAACAGTAACCAGTACTTCATCAACTCTTTCTTGGGTAGAAGGATCAATTATGAAACCGTAATGAATTGTATGTGTTTTTACATTTTGCAAATTGATTCCTTTAGGAGAATGAAAAATTTTGCTTGCAATTGAAATAGCCTGTCTGCCACTTATGCGAATTATTCCAATACCTCCTTCTCCTAAAGGAGTGCTTATAGCAGCAATTGTGTCAAATTCAGATGAGATCACACGGATTTTTTGATTTTTTTATTAATGTAAAACTGTTGAGCAATTCCAAACAAGTTATTTATAAGCCAGTAAAGAACAAGTCCTGAAGGAAAGCTCAGGAATAAAAATGTAAATACTACTGGCAAAAGTAACATTATCTTTTGCTGCGTAGGATCTGCAGTTGATGGAGTCATTTTTTGTTGAATCAACATTGTAGCACCCATAATAATAGGAAGCACATAATAAGGGTCTTTTGCTGAAAGGTCATGTATCCAGAACATAAAAGGTGCTTGCCTTAATTCTATAGCTATTGTGAGAATCTTATATAAAGCAAAAAATACAGGAATCTGAAGAAGCATTGGGAGACATCCGCTCATTGGATTAATTTTGTATTTTTTATAAAGCTCCATCATCTCTTTTTGAAGTCGCTGAGGGTCATTCTTGTATTGTTCTTTTAACTGCATTAATTTTGGTTGAAGTTCGCTAAGTTTTTGCATTGACTTCTGCCCACGATTCACTATAGGTATAAAAGGAATTCTTACAAGAATTGTAAGTATTATTATTGCTATACCATAATTCCCTATCAAGCTATATAAAAGTTTTAGAAACCAGAAAAGAGGACGAGCAATAATTGAAAAAAATCCAAAATCAACTATATGTTCAAGCCCTACATTAAATTTTTTGAGATAATCGTACTCCTTTGGAGCGGCAAATACTCTATAGCTATTAATACCATCATTAAATTCTACTCCTGTAAGAGCATCGCCATTATAAGGCAAAACAACAAATTGATTTGCCTTGGTTACAGGCACAATAGCTGAAAAGAAGTATTTATCTTCTTGGGCAATCCATTTTACACCTTCTTTGTATGTGTTAGTTTCTTTTATTTTTGAAGGATTCAACTCAATCCTGTCAGCTTCTTTCAAAATTACAGGTCCCCAGTGAGGTGAGTCTTCTTTTTCAAAAATTCCAAAATCTTTCCCAAGTGTCACATAGTAACTGCCAAAGCCTTTAACTTCCTCCTTTATGTCTATTACATAATCAGTTTTGTTAAAAAAGAACGTTCTTTTTAAAAAAATATTGCTGTCATTATAGGTGAATACAACAACCGCCTGATTAGAGTTTTTAAAAGAGACATTTGAATCATCTATATTAAACATGACTTTTGAATAATTGAACTTACCATCTTTTGAAATTGAAAGTGGAAGAATATCAGATGAAGTTAAAATAATAGGTTTACCACTGTTGTCTTTATATTTCTTAAGTTCTACAGATTTGATGGTTGCGCCCTCATTTGAAAGAATTACTTTAAAAACATCATTTTCAATAGAAACTTCTCTATATTTTATATCCTTAGAAATCTGCTTTGGTTCTTCTTTTTTTAAAGGCTCAGGTTGGACTGATTGAGGAATTTGTTTCTTATCTTCTTTTTTTACTTCCACAGGTTGTTGTTGAACTTCTGAAGGTTTGTAGTACTTTGTATATAAATACTGACTACCAAATAAAATAGCCATACTTAAAATAACTGCTAAAAATGCTCTTAATCCTGTTTTTTCCATAACCTCACCTTAATGGATCATATCCTCCTGGATGAAAAGGATGACATTTAAGTATTCGTTTTATTGCAAGAAAAATACCCTTTATCCCATATTTTTTTATAGCTTGTTCAGCATAATCTGAACATGTTGGAATAAATCTACATGTAGGAGGCATAAATGGAGAGACAAACCTCCTGTATATTTTTATCAGAATTAATAAAATTTTAGAGATTATGGAGTTAATCTCCATCTACCCTTTGCTCTTCTTCTTTTTATAACTCTTCTTCCACCCGGAGTGCTCATTCTTTTAAGAAAACCATGTGTTCTTTTCTTTTTAAGCTTATGTGGATGATAAGTTGTATACGCTCCCAATTTTTACCTCCTGTTAAAACTTATATGGAATAAGCATTCTTATTGCCTTATATTGAGTCTCATCAACTTGAGCAATCTGTCTTAAATGTCTTGTTCTTTTTGAAGGCTTCCCTGTAAGCAAGTGACTTTTATTGGCTCTTCTTCGCATAATTTTTCCTGTTCCTGTAACTTTAAATCTTTTCGCTGCTCCTCTGTGAGTTTTAAGTTTTGGCATAAATAACCCCCTTCACAAGTTTAGACAACTATTTTAATAAATTTTATCCAAAATTATCAATCTTTACCGGGAGCTATAATCATACTCATACTGTTGCCTTCAAGACGGGGCTCTTGTTCAATTTTATGTGCAAATCCTACAAGAAGGGCTTTTATTTTATCAAAAACTTTCATTCCCATTTCAGAGTGAACAATTTCTCTGCCTCTGAAAAAAAGAGTTATCCTTGCTTTATCCCCATCTTCAAGAAATCTTTTAATATGTTTGACTTTAAGCTGAAGATCATGGTCTGAAATCTGAGGTCTTATTTTTATTTCCTTTACAGTAGAAGGCTTTTTAGAAGAACCTTTTTTTTCAAGTTGATACTTATATTTTCCATAATCCATTATTCTGCAAACTGGAGGACTTACATTTGGTGCTACTTCTACAAGATCATAACCTCTTTCACGAGCTATTTGAATAGCTTCTTTTGTATTTACTACTCCTATTTGCTTACCATTTTCATCAACAAGTCTTACTTCCTTTGCCTTAATTGCTTCATTTACTCTGATATCCTTTGTTGCTATTTTCCCACCTCCTTGAATTATTTTTTATCTTTTATATCGTTAACAAGAAACTCTATAAATTTTTCAAATTTTATAAGTTCAAAATTTTCTCCATCTCTTTTACGAACAGTTATAGCATTATTTTCAATTTCTTTATCGCCAATTATTACCATATAAGGAACTTTGTTCAAGGTTGCATTTCTTATCTTGTATCCTATTTTTTCATTGTCAATATTTAACTTAACTCTGAAATCATTATTTATCAGTTGTCTATAAACTCTGGCTGCATAATCAGCATGTTTTTCAGAAATAGACATCACTTCAATCTGCACAGGAGCAAGCCATAGGGGGAAAGCACCCGCATAGTGCTCAATCAACACTCCCATAAATCTTTCAAGTGAGCCCATCAGAGCTCTATGTATCATAATTGGCCTGTGTTCTTTGCCATCTTTTCCTCTATATGTGATGTCAAATCTTTCTGGAATATTAAAATCAACTTGAATTGTGCTACATTGCCATGACCTATTAAGAACATCTTTTATTTTTATATCAATTTTGGGTCCATAAAAAACTCCTTCACCTGGGTCAATCTGATATGGAAGATTTCTTGTTTTAAGTGCTTCTTCTAAAGCAAATGTTGCTTTTTCCCAATTCTCAATGCTTCCAACATATTTTTCAGGTCTTGTGGAAATATATATATCATAAGCAGTGAAACCAAATGTTGAAAGAATGAACACAGTAAAATCAAGAACTTTTTGAATCTCTTCTTCCAGCTGTTCTTCTGTACAGAATATATGAGCATCGTCTTGTGTAAAACCTCTCACTCTTAAAAGTCCATGAAGAACTCCTGACCTTTCATATCTGTAAACTGTTCCAAGTTCTGCAAATCTTAATGGAAGTTCTCTATAACTCCGAAGTTCGGATTTATAAACCTGAATATGAAATGGGCAATTCATAGGCTTAAGCTGATACGCAATTTCGTCAATTTCCATAGGTGAATACATGTTTTCTCTATAAAAATCTAAATGTCCACTTTTTCTCCATAAATCAAGCCTTGCAATATGTGGGGTATAAAGAAGTTGATATCCTGCTTTTAAATGTTCGTCCTTCCAGAAATCCTCTATTATCTTTCTAACGATTGCTCCATTAGGAAGCCAGATTATAAGACCAGGACCAACTTCTTCACTTATTTCAAAAAGTCTGAGTTGTTTACCAAGTCTTCTATGGTCTCTCTTTTTAACTTCCTCAAGAAAATTAAGATAGTCCTGTAACTCTTCTTTAGTGGGAAAAGCAGTGCCATATATCCTCTGAAGCATCTTGTTTCTTTCATCCCCTCTCCAGTAAGCTCCAGCAACACTTAAAAGCTTGAATGCCTTAACAATACCTGTATGAGGGATATGAGGACCTCTACATAAATCTATGAATCCACCTTCTTCATATATGGAAACTTTCTCATCCTCTATTTCATTTATTATTTCAATTTTATAAGATTCACCAAGACTTTCAAAAAGCTTTATTGCTTCATCTTTTGATATTTCTTTTCTTATAAATGGCTGCCTTGATTTAATTATTTCATGCATTCTTTTTTCTATTTTTTGAAGGTCTTCTTCTGTAAAAGGAGTATCTCTATCAAAATCATAATAAAATCCATCTTCAATTGCTGGTCCTATGGTAACTTTCACATCTGGGAATAAATCTTTTACAGCATGAGCCATTATGTGAGCTACCGAATGTCTAAGTATTTCAAGCCCTTCTTTGCTTTGAGGAGTAATTATTTCAATTTCTTCATCTTCATTAAGAGAAGATATGAATGATAGATCTTTTATTTCTCTATTTATTTTGAGGGCTATTGCCTGATTTTCTTTCAATAGTTTCTTTAGTTCTTCAGGCATCAACTCAACAATATTGTCTTTAATTTTTACTTTTATGCCTAACCTCCTTAAAATTTTAAATCTATATTAATCTAAAAGCAATACAATAATCAATATCTTATACTAAAACTCCATCAATCATTCTCAGTTTTCTTGTGCATTGCTGTGCAAGAGATTCATTATGAGTAACAATTATAAAAGTTGTGCCAATTTCTGAATTAATTTTTTTAAAAAGCTCAAAAAGTTCCTTGGCAGAGCTTGAATCAAGATTTCCTGTGGGCTCATCAGTAAGTATAAGAGGAGGATTTTTAAATAAAGCTCTTGCAATTGCAACTCTTTGCTGCTCTCCTCCTGAGAGTTCACCTGGACGATGAAAAGCTCTTTCTGCTATCCCTAATTTTTTTAGTATTTCAAGAGCCTTTTCCTTGAGTGATTCATAAGTTTGTCTCGCCCTTTTATGTTCATTTGCAATTAATTCAGGCATTACAATATTTTCAATAACATTAAATTCAGGTAAAAGATAGTGAAACTGAAATACAAAACCAATATTTCTATTACGAAACTCTGAAAGGGCATCTCTTGAAAGATTGAAAGGATTTATTTCACCATCAAATTTATACAAAATTTCACCTGATGTTGGAATATCAAGAGTGCCAATTACATGAAGAAATGTGCTTTTGCCAACTCCACTTGCTCCTGTAATTGCAACAATTTCACCATGATAGGCTATAAAATCAATTCCCTTTAATACTTCTATTGAGCCAGCCTTTGTCCAGTAAGTTTTTTTAAGGTTTTTTGTTATTAGTATCTCTTTTTTCATCACGAAAAGGTTTTCCAAACTCTTCTATTTTCTTCAATATAAATTGATGAATACTGTCTGCTTTATCTGCAGCATAGTGAAATCCTTTTTTAACAATTCCTGTTGTTTTATCTCCAGCTTGTCTAATTTTTTCTCCACCAAAAAACAATGCTACAACAAAAAAAATAATAAAAACAATTATACTCAGACATCCGATATTTCTTATGAATTTAAACACCTATTCATACCTCAAAATCTCAACAGGATTTATTTTTGAAGCTCTGTGAGCAGGATATATAGTGGAGACAAGGCTGATAAATAAAGCACTTGCACATATCAAAACAATATCAAGAACCTTAACCTTAACAGGTAATTTACTCAGATAGTAAACATCTGCTGGAAGTTTAACAATATCATAAGACCTAACAATTTCGCATAAAATAAGACCTCCTGTTAAACCCACCAAAATTCCAATTAACCCAATAATAAGTCCCTGACACATGAAAATTAGTTTTATCAACCTGTCGGTTGCACCCATTGATTTAAGTATAGCAATATCTCTCTGTTTTTCAGTTACATTTACCATTAACATGCTTATTATATTAAATGAAGCAACAAGAACAATCAATATTAGAATAATGAACATTGCGAACTTTTCAAGTTTAAGAGCAGAAAAAAGATTTTTATTCATCTGCATCCAATCTTTAACATAAAACTCTCCATCAAGCTCCTTAGTAATAGCCTGACTGATAAAGTTTGCTTTGTAAACATCTTTAAGTCTAAGCTGAATACCTGTTACTTTGTTTCCATATTCAAAAAAATCTTGGGCTATCTTCAGGTCTGTTATAACAAGATTCATATCATATTCAAACATTCCTATCTCAAAAATCCCAGTAACAATAAATTTTTTAACCTTAGGAATTATGCCAAGCGGACCCATTGTTCCCATTGGAGATATAACTGTAATTGTATCGCCAGGCAATACTCCGAGCATGTTAGCAAGCTCTTTGCCTATTATTATCCATGGTAACTCTGTATAATTTTCGTATTTATATTTGATATATTTGAATATTTCTGTAGTCTTTCTATCATATTCTGGAATAATACCCCTAAGATAAACTCCATGAGCCCTTTTACCTGATGAAATCAATACCTGTCCCATTATAAAGGGAGAGCATGCTTGAATTTCATTTTTTTTTGATAAAAAATCCATCATAGTTTTATAATCACTGATACCTCCAGAGTAACTCAAAAGCACAGCATGCGATTGGGTGCCAAGAATTTTTTTCTGTAAATCCTCATGGAATCCACTTACTACAGATATAACAACTATCAGAGCCATAACACCAAGCGCAATCCCGCTTATAGAAATTACTGTCCCGAATGAAAGCCCTTTTTTTCTACTTTTCAAATATCTTAAAGCAATAAAAAAGGGAAGTCTCATTTTGTCTCTGGTCTTAAAAGAGGAAAGAGAATAACATCTCTTATTGATTGATTGTTAGTCAAAATCATGACAAGTCTATCTATTCCAATGCCTTCACCTGCTGCTGGAGGCATACCAATTTCAAGTGCTCTTACAAAATCTTCATCCATTTCTGGAACTTCTTCATCACCCTTAAGTCTTTCTTCAAGTTGGCGTAGAAATCTCTCTTTTTGGTCAAGAGGATCATTCAACTCTGAGAAGGCATTAGCCATTTCTCTGCCTGCGATAAAAAGTTCAAATCTTTCAACAAGTTCTGGATTATCCTTTTTCCTCTTTGCCAATGGCGAAAGCTCAACAGGATAATCAATAATAAATGTTGGTTGAATCAACTCTGGTTCAACGACTTCCTTAAATATCTCATCAAGCACCTTACTAAGACTACTTCCTTCAGGAATCTCTATACCTTTTGCCTTAGCCCATTTAAAAGCAAGATTGCAATCTTTCATCACTTCTTCAGGTACACCTTTATTTTTCAATGCATCAAACATGGTAATTCTTTTAAAGGGCGGAGTAAAATCAATTATATAATCTCCATATTTTACCTGAAGACTTCCACAAACTTTCTGAGTAATGTAACTTAAAAGTTTTTCTGTAAAATCCATAAGCCAGTTGTAATCTTTATAGGCTACATAAAACTCTATCATTGTGAATTCAGGATTATGTTTTGTTGAGATTCCCTCATTACGAAAGTTTTTTCCTATTTCAAAAACTCTTTCAAAGCCTCCAACCAAGAGTCTCTTCAAATAAAGTTCAGGAGCGATTCTTAAATAAAGCTCCATATCAAGAGCTTCATGATATGTTTTAAAAGGCTTTGCTCTTGCTCCACCAGCTATTGTATGCATCATAGGAGTTTCAACCTCAAGAAAACCCTCATTTTCAAGGAACTCTCTTAAATACTTTATAATTAGCTGTCTCTTTACAAATGTTTCTTTTACTGATGGATTTACAATAAGGTCAACATATCTTTGCCTGTACCGTGCCTCAATATCTTTAAGACCATGCCATTTTTCTGGAAGAGGTCTCAAAGACTTGCTTAAAAATACAAAATTATGAACTTCTATGGTTAATTCATTAGTTTTTGTTCTAAAAAGCCTTCCTTCAACTCCTACAATATCTCCAATATCAAGATTTTTAATTAATGAAAACTTTTCTCCTAATATATCTTTTCTTAAATAAATCTGAATTTTCCCCTTTGAATCCTGAACATGAGCAAAAGCTGCTTTACCAAAATCTCTTAACAGAATTACTCTTCCAGCAACTGATATGGTTATATTTTCATTTTCTAAATGTTCTTTCTCAAATTCTCCAAATTTTTTAAAAATATCTTCAGTGCTATCTGAAGGTTCAAATGTTCCATTATAAGGCTCTATACCAAGACTTCTTAATGCGGTAAGTTTTTTAATCCTCTGTTGAATCAACTCTGAAAGCGGCGTTTCCTGCATAGTTATAAGTTATACCCCCTTCAATTTTTATTTCATTAAAAAATCGGGGCGAGCCGATTTGAACGGCCGACCACTCGCACCCCAAGCGAGTGCGCTAACCAGGCTGCGCTACGCCCCGATTCAGGAAAGCATCCTCAAAATCTCTTTAAGCTTATATCTTATTTTTTCTATTATATCTTCCCTTGAAAATCTTTCACAGGGAATTAATCTATTTCCCAATTTCTGTCTTACACCTTCTACTGTGTATCTATCTTCATAAAGCATCTTTTTTATTAACAAAATAATTTCAATATCTTTTTTAGTATACAATCTTTGTCCAGTCTTTGTCTTCTTAGGCTTTAAAAAAGGAAATTCTGTTTCCCAATATCTTAAAACATAAGGCTCTACACCAACAATTCTACTTGTCTCGCCAATTTTATAAAAAATTTTAAAAGGTAATTCTTTTTGTAATGCTTCCCCCATTTCAGCTTATGTTTTTCTGAATGGACTGCTTCAACTGTTCACTTGGTCTAAAAGTCACTACCTTTCTGGGCTTGATCTCAACAATCTGCATAGTTTTTGGATTTCTACCTATCCTACTTCCTTTCCTTCTTACTGTAAAAACCCCAAAACCTGATATTTTTACTACCTCTTCTTCCTGTAAAGCCTCCTTCATTGTCTCAAACACTGTTTCCACAATCTTGTGTATCTCTGTTCTCGGCAATCCCACTCTTTCAAAAATAAAATTAACAAGGTCTGCTTTGGTCATTACTGCCTCCTGTCTACTTGTAATTCATTGAATTTTATCCTATTATATTGCAATATTGTCAAGTTATTATAGGTTCTTCTGAAAATCAAAAAACTAAAGAGTTGTTATATTAACCAACAAAAGTGAAATGCTATATTTATTTAAAAGAGCTTAAAAGTTTTATAGAAAAATTTTTCAAAATCGTGTATAATTTAATGATTTTAGGTTTATAATCTCTCACTATGGAAAAAGAACTTCTCAATGAACAGGAAATAGAAAGAATCCTTAACAGGATTACCCACGAAATATTAGAAAGGAACAAGGGAGCTGAAAATATATGTTTGATAGGTATTGTAACAGGTGGTGTATATCTTGCTGAAAGAATCAAAAAAAAGATAGAACAAATAGAAAGTATGAATGTTCCATTAGGAAGCCTTGATATATCTTTTTACAGAGATGATATAAATCTTTCAAAAAAGCGTAAGGCAATAAAACCTACTCATATTCCTTTTAGTATTGATGAAAAGAAGGTCATACTTGTAGATGATGTTCTCTATACAGGGAGGTCAACCAGAGCTGCAATGGATGCATTGATGGATTTTGGAAGACCAGCCGAAATTCAACTTGCTGTTTTAATTGACAGAGGGCACAGAGAATTACCAATAATGGCTAACTATACAGGTAAATACATACCTACCTCAAGAAATGAGAAAATTAAAGTATATCTCAAAGAAATTAAGGGGAAGGATTCAGTAGTTTTGATTACACAATGAAAGACCTTATTGGAATAAAAGAGCTTTCAAGGCAGAATATTGAGGAAATTCTCAATACAGCTAAAGCTTTTAAAGAAGTTCTTAGCAGAGATATCAAAAAAGTTCCTACACTACGTGGAAAAACAGCCATTAATCTTTTCTTTGAACCATCAACAAGAACAAGAACATCCTTTGAACTTGCTGAAAAACGTCTTAGCCTTGATGTGCTTAATTTCTCAATAAGTACAAGCAGTGTTGTAAAAGGAGAAACTCTTTATGATACCCTGAAAACCATTGAGGCATATAATGTTGACTATATTGTAATTAGACATTCCTCTTCAGGAGCAGCCAAGTTTGTTGCAGAACATACGCCTGCTTCTGTCATAAATGCTGGAGATGGCACAAATGAACATCCAACTCAAGCTTTGCTTGATGCTTTCAGTATTCTTGAAGTAAAGGGCAGACTTGATGGGCTTAAAATAGCTATTGTAGGAGATATAATTCATAGTAGAGTTGCTCGTTCAAATCTCTATCTTTTAAGCAAATTTGATACTGATATAAGATTTGTAGGTCCACCTACTCTTCTACCAGAAGATGCACCTGATAATGTGAAAATTTTTTATGACCTAAAAAAAGGTATTAAAGATGCTGATGTAGTAATGCTTCTTAGAATTCAACTTGAAAGGCAAAAAGGTGCTTTTATTCCCTCCTTAAAAGAGTATTTTCATGTTTGGGGGTTGAAGAAAGAAGCATTCTCCTATTTAAAAAATGATGTAATTATAATGCATCCAGGACCTATGAATAGAGGGGTGGAAATTTCAACAGAGGTTGCAGATAGTTCTCGTTCAATAATCCTCAGACAGGTAACAAATGGCATTGCTACAAGAATGGCTGTAATTTATCTTTTAACACCAAAGGAGGCTTAGTTGTTTATAAAAATTTACAATGCATATATAATTGACCCTTTTACAAATAAAGAAGGCATTGCTGACATATTTATTGATGACGGCATTATTTCAAAAGTTAAGTTCAAAAGGAAAATCACACCTATTGCCTTAAGTCTTCAACCTTCAGTCTCTATTTTAGAGATAGATGCGTCTGGACTCTATGTGTTCCCAGGTCTTATAGATATGCATACTCATTTGAGAGAACCTGGATATGAATATAAAGAAACTATTCGCACAGGAACACTCGCTGCAGTAAGAGGCGGATTTACTTCAGTTTGTTGCATGGCAAATACAAATCCTGTAAATGACAACCCTGAGGTCACATATTACATTCTTGCAAAAGCCAAAGAAGAAGGTAGTTGCGATGTATATCCAATAGGAGCTATTACAAAAGGGCTTAAAGGTGAGGAACTTTCAGAAATGGCAATGTTAAGGGAAGCAGGATGTGTTGCCTTTTCAGATGATGGAATGCCAGTTATGAATTCTCTAATTATGAGAAGAGCCCTTGAGTATTCAAAAGCAGTTGGTGCACCGATTATATCCCATTGTGAAGATCTCTCATTAAGCGAAGATGGAGTAATGAATGAAGGGAAGCTCTCTTTCTATCTTGGCTTAAAAGGAATTCCTAAAGCATCAGAAGAAGTAATGGTTTCAAGAGATGTGATACTGAGTAAACATTTTAAAACATCCGTTCATATTGCCCATGTATCAACAAAAGGTTCAGTAGAAATAATAAAAAAAGCAAAGGAAGAAGGAGTATCTGTCACAGCTGAAACTTGTCCACACTATTTTACACTTACAGAAGAAGCGGTTTCAGGCTATAACACAAATGCGAAGGTAAATCCTCCTTTGCGATCTGAAGAAGACCGTGAAGCTATCAAAAATGCTTTGAGCGATGGAATAATTGATGTTATTGCGACAGATCACGCGCCCCACCACATTGATGAGAAAAAAGTTCCGTTTCAGGAAGCTCTAAATGGAATTTCAGGACTTGAAACAGCCTTTGCCATTAGTCTTAAACTTGTGCATGATAAAATCTTAAATTTAAGGAAACTCATTGAAAAATTAACACTTAATCCTTCAAAAATACTAAACCTCAAAAAAGAGGGAATAAAAGAAGGTGCTCAGGGTGACTTAATTCTTGTGGATATAAATAAAAATTGGACAGTAAAAAAAGATAAATTTGTATCACTTGGTAAAAATACACCTTTTGATGGCTGGAAACTAAAAGGAAAAGTCTTATTTACAGTTAAAGGTAAGAAAATTTTTGATATGAGGGATCAGTAATGAAAAAAGCTATTTTAGTTCTTAAAGACGGAACTGTCTTTGAAGGTTTTTCCTTTGGAGCAGAAGGAGAGTCCATAGGAGAAGTAGTATTTAATACCTCAATTACTGGATATCAGGAAATATTGACAGACCCTTCATATAAGGGACAAATTGTTGTTATGACCTATACACAGATGGGAAACTATGGAGTAAATGAAGAAGATGTTGAATCTTTCGGCGGACCCAAGGTAGAAGGATTCATTGTAAAGGAATATAAAAACTATCCAAGCAATTGGCGATCAAAAGGAAGTCTCGGAGATTATCTAAAAAATTATGGAATTGTTGGCATACATGGTATTGACACCCGTGCACTTACAAAACATTTAAGAGATAAGGGAGCTCAGATGGGAATTATTTCTACCTTAAACCATGACCCTGTAAGTTTACATAAAAAAGTTCTTGCCCATCCAGATATTTCAGAGATAGATCATGTGAGCGATATGATGTGTAAGGAGCCTTATTGGTATCACAATGGAAAAGATTTACCACTATGCATAGTCTATGACTATGGTGTTAAATTAAACATTTTAAGAAATCTTAAAAGAGTCGGATTTTCAGTCTATGTTGTTCCTGGCAAAACACCCGCTGAGAGTTTGCTTGAGATGAATCCTTCGTGTATAATGCTTAGTAATGGTCCTGGTGACCCTCAGATTTTAAATTATGCAGTGAAAAACATTAAAAAGCTTATTGGTAAAAAACCTCTTTTTGGAATATGTCTTGGGCATCAACTCTTAGGACTTGCCTTAGGAGGAAAAACATATAAACTTAAATTTGGACATCACGGAGGTAATCATCCTGTTAAGGACTTAAAAACAGGAAGGATTTCAATTACAGCACAGAACCATAACTATTGTGTTGATATTTCATCTCTTAAAGGACAAGTAAGGCTTACCCATAAAAACCTTTATGATGGAACAGAAGAAGGAATGGAACATGTAGAGTATCCAATTTTTTCAGTTCAACATCATCCAGAGGCAGGACCAGGTCCTAATGATGCTTTAGATGTTTTTGAGAGATTTAGAGAAATTGTTAGGGAATATGAAAATGTTTGATCTTTCTATTAACTTAAAGCGCTGAAATAACGAAAAGGTTGGAGGTAGTTGAATGGCTATAACTTACGATGAAGTATGGATATCTACAATGAGAGAGATAAATATCTGCAAGGATTACATTAGGAATTATGAAAAAAAGATTCTGTCTCTTGAGAAGGAGCTTGGAATCAAGGCTTCTCAATTGAATGAGGATATGTTGAAAGATAAAAAAATAAGAAAACTTTATGAGACTAAACTTGCCCTTGAAAGAGAACAAGAAAGACTTAAAGGATTGGAGGAACTTTTAAAATAGTATGCCAAAGAGAACTGATATTAAAAAAATACTCATTATAGGCTCAGGACCCATAATTATTGGTCAGGCTTGTGAGTTTGACTATTCAGGAGCACAGGCTTGTAAAGCTTTAAAACAGGAAGGTTACCAGGTTGTTTTAGTCAATTCTAATCCCGCCACTATCATGACAGATCCATCAATGGCAGATAGTACTTATATTGAACCTCTAACTGCAGAGATTCTTGAACTTATCATAAAAAAAGAAAGACCAGATGCGCTACTTCCTACACTTGGTGGACAGACTGCTTTAAATCTTGCTGTCCAGCTCGGTGAGGCAGGTATTCTTGATAGGTACTCCGTTGAACTTATTGGAGCGAACCTCCACGCTATAAAAAAAGCGGAAGATAGAGAGCTTTTTAAACAGGCAATGACAAAAATAGGACTTGAAGTCCCTCGTTCAGCTGCAGTTCATAGTCTAAAAGAAGGACTTGAAGCAATTGATTATATTGGCTTTCCTGCGATTCTGAGACCTGCCTTTACCTTAGGAGGAACAGGAGGGGGTGTAGCATATAACATTGAAGAATTTAAAGAACTTCTTGAAAGAGGACTTAAACTAAGCCCTGTAAGTCAAGTTCTTATAGAAGAAAGTCTTCTTGGATGGAAAGAGTTTGAGCTTGAAGTAATGAGAGATAAATCAGACAATGTTGTTATTGTTTGTTCAATTGAAAATTTTGATCCTATGGGTGTTCATACAGGAGACTCTATTACAGTTGCACCAGTTCAAACTCTTACAGACAGAGAATATCAAATTATGCGTGATAACGCAATCAAAGCAATCAGAGAAATTGGTGTTGATACAGGTGGAAGTAACATTCAGTTTGCTGTAAATCCTAAAAATGGACGTATGGTTATAATAGAAATGAATCCAAGAGTATCCAGAAGTTCAGCTTTAGCAAGTAAAGCTACAGGATTTCCTATAGCAAAGATAGCTGCAAAACTTGCTGTTGGATACACCCTTGAAGAGATTCCTAATGACATAACAAAGGTAACACCTGCAAGTTTTGAACCCACTCTTGATTATGTTGTGATTAAAATTCCTCGTTTCACTTTTGAGAAATTTCCTGAAGCTAATCCAATTCTTACCACTCAAATGAAGTCTGTGGGAGAGGTTATGGCTATAGGAAGAACTTTCAAAGAAGCTCTTGGTAAGGCAATTCGTTCTCTTGAGATAGGTTCTTACGGACTTGAAGAAATCAATGCAAGCGAAGATGACATAAGATGGCATATTAAAAATCCAACTGCTGAAAGACTTTGGTATATTGCGGAAGCGTTCCGTAAAGGTTTCACTATAGAAGAAATATATGAATTAAGCGGGATAGACCCATGGTTTTTAAATAATATAAAAGAAATTATTGAAATTGAGGAAAATCTCAGATTTGCACAAAACTTAAAACTAAAAGACAAAGAACTTAAAGAAATTATTTTCAATGCAAAACAGAATGGCTTTTCAGACAGAAGAATTGGTATTCTTCTTAAGAAAAAAGAGGAAGAAATAAGAAGTCTAAGGAACAAGTTAAATATTAAGCCTGTCTATAAACTTGTTGATACATGTGCAGCTGAATTTATTGCCTACACTCCTTATATGTATTCTTGCTATGAAAGGGAATTCTATGTGTTGGAAGGTTCTTCTTTGTTTCAGAATGAAAAATCAGATATTAAAACTTCAGCCTTAAGCCTTCAGCCTAAACCCTGTTGGGACTCTGATGCTCCACCTACTGAAAATAAAAATAAGGTTATTATTCTTGGCTCTGGACCAAACAGAATAGGTCAAGGAATTGAGTTTGATTATTGTTGTGTGCATTCAGTCTTTGGTTTGAGAGAACTTGGCTATGAAACAATCATGATAAACTGTAATCCTGAAACAGTAAGTACAGATTATGACACATCAGACAGACTATATTTTGAACCACTTACCCTTGAAGATGTCTTACACATTGTAGAAAGAGAAAAGCCTCTTGGAGTGATACTGCAGTTTGGAGGACAAACACCTCTAAAACTTGCAAAAGCTTTGGAGTCTCATGGAGTAAACATTCTTGGGACCAGTGCAGATGCTATTGACAGAGCAGAAGACAGAAAACGATTCAAAGAATTAGTAGACAAGCTAAACCTGAAACAGCCTCCAAGCGAAACAGCCACATCACTTGAAGAAGCATTGAAAATAGCTGATACTCTTGGCTATCCAATTCTTGTAAGACCTTCCTATGTTCTTGGTGGAAGGGCTATGGAGATTGTTTACGATGAAGAATCTTTGCGTAGATATATGAGAGAGGCAGTCAAAGCCTCTGAAGACCATCCTGTGCTAATTGACAGATATCTTGAGGATGCGATAGAAGTTGATGTTGATGCAATCTCTGATGGTGCAGATGTAGTTGTTGCGGGTATCATGCAGCATATTGAGGAAGCAGGAATTCATTCAGGAGACTCCGCTTGTTCTTTACCACCCTATTCCCTTTCACAGGAAATAATTCAAAAAATTAAGGAAGAAACAATATCAATTGCGAAAGAGCTTAAAGTTAAAGGACTGATGAATGTTCAATATGCTGTAAAAGACTCTGAGATTTATGTTCTTGAGGTAAATCCTCGTGCATCAAGAACCATTCCCTATGTTAGTAAAAGCATAGGAGTACCTTTAGCTCAGATGGCATCAAAGATTATGGTAGGAAAAACTTTAAAAGAACTTGGATTAACAAATAACATAAAACTACCATATGTTACAGTTAAAGAAGCCATCTTCCCGTTTGATAAATTTCCTGAAGTAGATGTGATACTTGGTCCAGAAATGAAATCAACAGGTGAAGTAATGGGCATAGATGAAGATTTTGGGCTTGCCTATGCTAAAGCACAAATGAGTGCAATGGGTAAAATTCCATTAAGTGGAAAGGTTTTTATAAGTGTGAAAGATAAAGACAAAGCCCATGTGTTTCCAATTGCAAAAGAGTTTATAGACCTTGGATTTACGATTATAGCTACACGTGGAACTGCAAAATATTTAATAGAACATGGCTTAAATGTAGAAATAGTTAACAAACTTCAGGAAGGAAGACCAAATGTCCTTGATTTAATCAAAAATAAACAGGTTAGCTTTATAATAAATACAGTATTTGGCAAAAGAGCGCAAAGAGACTCCATGTACATAAGAAGAGGAGCATTGCATTACAAAATTCCTTACACAACAACTATTTCAGGAGCAAATGCTATTGTTAAGGCTATAAGAAGACTAAAAGAAATACCTTTAAAAATTAAATCTATTCAAGAATACCATAGGGAGGTGTCAGGGTGATAAAAAGAGCATTAATAAGTGTATCGGATAAAAGAGGTTTGGTGGATTTTGCAAAAGAGCTTGATAAATTGGGTGTTGAGATTCTTTCAACAGGTGGAACTGCAAAAACATTAAGAGATTCAGGAATTAAGGTAATAGATGTATCCCAGTATACGGGTTTCCCTGAAATTATGGATGGTAGAGTAAAAACTCTTCATCCTCTAATACATGGAGGAATTCTTGCAAGAAGGGATAATAAAGAGGATATTGAGGCAATGGAAAGACTTGGAATAAAACCTATTGACATGGTGGTAGTTAATCTCTATCCCTTTGAGTCTGTTGCAAAAAAACATTTATCTCAAATTCTTCAACCTTCAGACCTCAACCTTCAGGCTTTCTTAGAAGAAGCTATTGAAAACATTGATATTGGTGGACCTACACTTTTAAGAGCCTCGGCAAAAAACTATAAAGATGTAATTGTAATTGTTGATCCTGATGATTATTCTTCTATAATTGAAGATATTAAGAAAGGTAGCGTATCCATTGAAAAAAAATTTGAACTCGCAAAAAAAGTTTTTTCTCATACCGCAAGATATGATGCATTAATTGCAGATTATTTTGAAAAAATCAGTCCTTCAGGCTTTAAAAAAGATTGGACATTGCCTTTAAAGATGACAAGAACACTGAGATATGGAGAAAATCCTCATCAGAAAGCAGCACTTTATGCTCTCAATGAAAGCCCTTCTTTAATAGATGCAGATGTGCTTCAAGGAAAAGAGATGTCCTTCAACAACTATCTTGATACCCACTCTGCTGTTCTTCTGGCAACTGAATTCAGCGAGCCTGTATGCGTAATTGTAAAACACAATAATCCATGCGGGGTTGCCATAGGAGAAAATATTCATACTGCCTATAAAAAAGCCTTTGAATGTGATCCTGTAAGCGCATTCGGTGGAATAATTGCATTTAACAGAGTTGTTGATAAAGAAACAGCTTCGGAGATTATCAATACTTTTTATGAAGTAATTGTCGCACCAGATTTTGACAAAGATGCACTTGAGGTTTTTGAAACAAAGAAAAATCTCAGACTGTTGAGATTCCCCTCTCTATCTGATAAAATTCAACCGTCAGGATTTGATCTGAAAAGAATTCTTGGAGGGTTTATAGTGCAGGAGTGGGATAAGGTTGATAATGAATTTTCTCAAGCAAAAGTGGTAACCAAAAGACAACCAACAGATGAGGAATGGAAGGCTTTGAAGTTTGCATGGAAGGTTTGCAAACATATAAAATCAAATGCCGTAGTTTATGCTAAAGAAGACAGAACAGTAGGACTTGGCATTGGTCAAACAAGCAGAGTATTTTCAGCAAAAATAGGTGCAATGCATGCATTAAGTTCGCTAAAGGGCACTGTTGTAGCATCTGATGGATTTTTCCCATTCAGAGATAACATTGATGTTCTTGCTCAAAATGGAGTGACTTCTATTATTCAGCCAGGTGGTTCTGTTAGGGACCAGGAAGTAATAGATGCGGCAAATCAGTATAATATAGCTATGGTATTTACAGGAATAAGGCATTTCAGACATTAAAATGAGACCATTTAAAGAAATAAAGGCAAATTATTATTTTACAAAAGAAGATGAAGCAAGACTTATAGAGCTTAAACCTCTTATGGAAAAAAGAGCTGAGAAAGTAGTAGGAGCTCTTTATCAATGGATCATTCAAACAGAGTCGGCAAAAAGAGTTTTTAAGAACGAATCATTAATAAAGCATGTAATGAGACTTGTAAGAACATGGTTTATAGCTCTTTTTTCAGGTAAATATGATAACTACTTTTATGATTTTCTTATTAGAATTGGGCAAAGACATGAAAGAGTCGGAGTTGACCCTCATTTTATGACAAGAGCAATAAATATTATAAGAAATGCTTGTGTTGACATACTTTGCGAGGAAATAGAAAAAGACAGAGAAAAATATATAATTTCCATAAATAAAATACTTGATATAAATCTTGATATTATAACCTCCTCCTATCTTGAGGAAGAAATAAAAGGTTATTCCCCAGCCTATAGAATAAAAATCCAACTTGTAAGATACGGTGAAATATTTTCTCAGCTTGTAAGCCTTGTCCTTATAGTTGGATTAAGCATTCTTACTTTTGCTGTAATTTATCTTTGCGGAAAAGATATATATGAAATATTATCAGGTAAACTTGAACAGACAATTGTAACTGCCCTTGGTTCAGTACTTATTCTGTGGGTTATGCTTGAACTTTTAAATACTGAGATTGCCCATCTTAAGGGAGGAAAATTCAGAATAAGCGTTTTTGTTGGAGTTGCTCTTGTTACTGTAATAAGAGAGACTATGATAGCAACACTAAAACATGAAACAATTGATTTTATAATCTCACTTATAGCTGCCATTCTCATAATTGGTATAGTATACTGGTTGGTTAAAAGAACAGAGGAGGAAAAAAGATGAAAGTTCTTGTTATAGGTTCAGGAGGAAGAGAACATGCTATTGTATGGAAACTTGCTCAATCAAAAGTGGTAGACAAAATTTATTGTGCTCCTGGAAATGCAGGAATTTCTGAAATTGCTGAATGTGTAGAAGTTGAAAGCAAGAATTTCTCTGCTCTTTTAGACTTTGTAAAATACGAATGGATTGATCTCACAGTTGTAGGACCGGAAGAGCCTCTTGCTAAAGGAATTGCTGATATATTTCAGAAAGAGGGAAGAAAAATAATAGGTCCTACAAAAGCTGGGGCACAAATTGAAAGCAGTAAAGTATTTGCAAAGGATTTCATGAAAAGACATAAAATTCCGACATCAGAATATAAAGTTTTCACATCTTATACACATGCAGAAGAATATATCAGGTTAAAAGGAACACCCATTGTAATCAAAGCAGATGGACTTGCTGCAGGCAAAGGAGTTTTTGTGTGCCAAAGTTATGACGAAGCGGTTGATGCTCTAAAACTAATTATGAAAGAAAAAGCTTTTGGCTCTGCTGGAGACAGAGTTGTAATTGAAGAGTGTCTTCAAGGTAAAGAAGTTTCCTATCTTGTTTTTACTGATGGCAAAACCATTATACCAATGGTTACATCTAAGGATCATAAAAGACTTTTAGATAACGATGAAGGTCCAAATACTGGCGGCATGGGAACATTCAGCCCTAACCCAATAATTACTCCAGAACTTGAATATGAAATTCTTGAAACTGTAATAAAGCCAACTATTAAAGGATTAAAGCAAGAAGGAATAGTTTACAAAGGAATTCTCTATGCAGGGCTTATGATTATTAACAACAAGCCCTATGTGCTTGAATTTAACTGTAGATTTGGAGATCCTGAAACTCAGGTAATTCTTCCAAGACTTGAAACTGATATTATGGACATCTTTATGGCAATAGCAGAACAAAAATTAAATAAAGTAGATGTGAAATGGAAAAATGAAGCCTCTTTATGTGTTATTCTGGCATCAGAGGGATATCCAGGAAAGTATAAAAAAGGGATACCTATTTATGGACTCGAAATGTTCAAAGGATTAAAGGATATTACAGTATTTCATGCAGGCACTAAATTTGATGATGATGGAAAAATTGTAACTAACGGCGGAAGAGTTTTAGGAATAACGGCTTTGGGCAAAGATATAAAAGAAGCAAGGCAAAAAGCATACTCTGCTGTTGAGTTTATAAAATTTGAAGGAATGCAATATAGAAAAGACATTGGATTGAATCTTTAAAATTCTTTTAAAATAAAATATTGCGAGAGTGGCGGAATGGCAGACGCGCTGGACTTAGAATCCAGTGGGGAGACCCGTGAGGGTTCAAATCCCTCCTCTCGCATTTGAGTTTTCTTTCAGGATTTCAAAAACAGGGAAATATATTTCAAAAGTTGTGCCTTTTTGCAGTTCACTATAGACATTTATATAGCCATTATGTTGTTGGACTATATTGTATACAACCGATAAACCAAGTCCTGTTCCTTTATCTCCCTTTGTTGTAAAAAATGGTTCAAATATTCTCTGTTTGACCTCTTCATCCATACCATGACCTGTATCACTAATTGAAAGTAGCACATACCTACCTGGTTTACCATAGCCATGTGTATTAACGAATGTTTCATCAATTTCTATTAATGATGTTGATATCTTTAAAATCCCACCTTCTGGCATAGCGTCTTTCGCATTAGTTACAAGATTCATTATTACCTGTTCAATCAAGTTTTTATCAGCAAAAATTTGAATAGTGCCAACATTTAAATCTGTTATTATTTTAATATCCTTTCGCAGAATAGGATGAATAAATTCTAAAAAATCTTTCAGTAAATCATCCAAATACAAAGGTTTAAATTCAGTAGTATCTTTTCTACTGAAAGAAAGAAGTCTTTTTATAAGCTCTTTTGCTTTCTCTGCGGATGAATGGATATGTTCAACATAAGGATACAAAGGATGATTTGCGCCAAGCTTAGATTCAACTAATCCTGAAAAACCTAAGATTGGAGTCAATAAATTATTAAAGTCATGAGCAATTCCATTGGCTAACAAAGCTGCTGCTTCTATCTTCTGCGCTTGAATTAATTGTTCCTCTGTTTTTTTCTGTTTTGTAACATCTCTGATTAAAACCATAACCTTTGAAACCTTATGATATTCATCAAATATGGGCACAACTCTTATGTTGAAAATTGATCCTGAAAGATAAGTTATAGTTTCCTCTACAAGACAAACATTTTCAAAGGCTTTCTTTACAGGACATACTTCGCAGATAACATTTTTTTTATAAAAAATCTCATAACAGTGCATATTAATTCCTTCATGAATTTTTTTATCCAACAGTTTTTCAACTACTGTATTCATCCATAAAATTTTAAAATCCTGTGAAATAATAACAATACCATCTGGTATTAATTGAATAAAGGAATTGAGCTCACTATAAAGTTCTTTTATTCTTCTCTGAGAGTTTATTAACTTCCACGTGTATCCCTTTATCAAGAAATAAAGTAATAATCCTGTGATAGAAACATAAAACCATCCTTTATAGGTCTGAAATTTGGTCAATTCAGAAACATCTTTGATAAAATATGAAAGTATCGTATCGGAAAATAGTATCCACATACTTCCAATAAACAGATAAATCAAAACTATGCCTGAAATTCCTTTAATTATCACGCTGATAAATTATAGCAAAAAAAATTCACGCTCATTCAAATTTTTTTATAATTTCAGAAAACTTTAAGTAAAATTTACAAAACATAACGTTTCTTTAACAAAATAAACGGAAATGGAGCGAGAACAAATAGATAAATAACAATCACTATTAAATCATAAATAAAACTATATGGAATCTTCCCATAGCAAAATGCCCTTGAAATATTTACAAGATGCATCAAGGGATTTGCCTGAGATAGTTTAATTACAATCTCAGGCATGTCTTCAAGAGGGAAAAAAATTCCTGAAAATAAAAAAAGAGGAGTCAGAATAAGAGTATAAAAGTAATTAAACGAATCAATTCCTGGAACTATAGCTGTTGCAATTAAAGATAAACTGGCAAATATTAAGCCACACATAAGAATTAATGGAATAAGAAAAACTACATAAGAAGATTTGACCAGTCCAAACAATGAAATAACAAGAATTATAACAGTACCATAAATCAGGCTTTTTGTTGCTCCCCATAGGAGTTCTCCAAGTATAAGTTCATTAAAAGTTATTGGAGTTGCTAAGATTGCGTCAAATGTTTTTTGATAAACCATTCTAACATAAGTTCCGTAAGTGCATTCATAACAAGCAGCAAACATGGCTGAAGACATTATAATTCCAGGAGCAATAAACTCAATATATGTCATTCCATTTATCTCTTTTATAAATCCTCCAAGCCCGTAACCAAGAGCGATTAAATAAAGCATAGGTTCAAAAAAATTAAGTGTAAGACTTGAACGATAAAGTTTTTTATAAACTGTTGCATTCCTTTGCCATACCCTAAATGCTCTTTTAAAGTCCATTTTATCCCTCAGTCATATTTAAATAAACATGCTCAAGATTTCCACCAAATTTAATTGAAAGGTTCTGGGGAGTATCAATAATCAATATTTTACCTTTGTCCATAATTGCAAGCCTGTCACAGAGTTTTTCAGCTTCTTCCATGTAATGAGTTGTAAGGATAAGTGTTTTACCAGAATGCTTTAAAACTTCAATTTTATCCCATATCTGTCTTCTGCTACGAGGGTCAAGACCTGTTGTGGGTTCATCAAGAATTATTATGTCTGGGTCATTTATTAAACCTCTTGCAAATATAAGCTTTCTTTGCATCCCTCCTGAAAGTTTCCTAACATTGATTTTGCTCCATTCCTCAAGTTTTACAAATTTAAGAAGTTCCTTGGCTCTTCTAATAGCTTCGTTCTTAGATATATCAAAGTATCTTGCATAAACGATCAGATTTTCAAGGACATTGAGATCAGGGTCAAGATTGTTGTCCTGAGGAATAACTCCAATTCTTCTTTTAAGTTTTGGAAGGGTTTTTTCGTCTATTTTTATACCAAATATTTTTATCTCCCCTTCAGACAGAGTAATAAACCCGTAAATCATTCCCATTATTGTTGTTTTTCCAGCACCATTTGGACCAAGAAATCCGAAGCATTCACCTTCTTTTATCTCAAAATTGGCTGAATCAAGGGCTTTAAATTTTTTGTAATATTTTGTTAAATTTTTTCCTACAACTACATCCACAATTTTTAGTATAATATTTTTTATGAAGTTGACTAAAATATTAATATTTTTAACACTGCTTATTATGCCGATAAATCTGCAAGCAGAGGTATCTCTTAAGCAATGCAATGAGGCAGATATAAAGGGAGTCTTTAACTTAATTATTTACTCAAATTCATTTATAAATGATCCTGAAACATTCATCATTCTTGATAAAGTTGATGATAAAATCAAAATAGTTCCCTATGCACCAGCTTTTAAATACAGAATAATTGAAAATTTGAATGAAAAAGAAGCACTAAAAATTGTAAATGAGATTTTAAGGAACCCTTCATTTGTTAGTTCTATAAAATGTTCTGTGATAGATGAGGGAGAAAATATTCTGGGTTACGAGCTAAAACCATTATATTTTCCATGGATATTTGGAATTTTAGAGCCTGTTGAAACTGTTTATAAAAAAGAGGGCAATTCCATTATTATTTTTATAAGACTTAATCCTATGGTGGAAAGGCAGCTTAATTCTGGAGGAGATTCAAATAAAGAGGATTAGGTTCTAACAAACTCACCGCTTTTACCTCCTGCTTTATAAACAAGCTTTATATCTCCAATTATCATTTCTTTATCAACAGCCTTGCACATGTCATATACTGTAAGAGATGCCAAAGATGTTGCAACCATTGCTTCCATTTCAACTCCTGTTTGAGCAGTTGTCTTTACAGTAGTTTTTATTTTTACCTGAGAGTTATCTTCATCTGGTTCAAAATCAATTTCAATAGACGTAATTGGAAGAGGATGGCAAAGTGGAATAAGATGAGGTGTCATTTTTGCAGCCATAATTCCAGCAAGGCGGGCAACCTGAAAAACATCGCCCTTTACAATTTTTTTGTTTAAAATCATTTTCAAAGTTTCTGGTTTCATTTTTACAATACCTTCAGCAATAGCAATCCTTTCTGTTACAGGTTTGCCTGTAACATCAACCATCCTTGCCTGTCCTTTTTCATCAAAATGAGTAAACATTTTCTTGAAAACCTCCTTAGACATCAAAATTATCTTTCCTGTTCTGTTGGTCTTATAAGCAATTCATTTATAGAAACATGCTCAGGTTGAGTTACAACATAGTATATTGCCTCTGCAACATCTTCAGCCTTTAAAGCTTTCATTGCACCCCTACTTTTTATCCATTCTTCAGGCATATTTTCGCCCCACTGTGTTGCCACGACTCCTGGCTCTATTACTGTAACACGGATATTGTATTTTATCAATTCTTTGCGAATTGATTCAGAAAATCCTACAACTGCCCATTTTGTAGCACAGTAAACTGACCATCCTGGAATTCCAACCCTTCCAGCTACTGAAGAAATATTAACAATATGACCACTTCTTTGCAAAATCATCATTTTTGCAGCTAAATGGGTACAGTGAATAAGTCCTGTAAGATTTAAATCAATAACCTCTTTCCACTCTTTTGATGAACCGTTCTCAATATAGTTAAAAATTCCTCTTCCTGCATTATTAACTAAAATATCAAGTTTACCAAAATGAGATTTCAATGTTTCAAATACTCTTTCAACTTCGTCAGTTTTGGAAATGTCAGCAGGTATACTTAAAACATTCACGCCAAACTGCTTTTTAATTTTCTCCGCAATGCTGTTTAATAATTCTTCAGACCTTGATACAAGAGCAAGTTGAGCTCCTTGATTTGCGAATTTCTGAGCAGTTGCTAATCCTATACCTTTTGATGCACCTGTTATAAGTGCAATCTTTCCTTTAATGGACTGCACCAGCATTTCCTCCTTTCTTTTTATAAATCGGCTTACGGAAAAACATGATGGTCACAATCATTGAAATCATTGCAATACTTAAAATCCAGAATGCTTCATTAAAAGCTATTGTCTGAGCCTGCCTTATAAGTTCTCTGTATATCGGGTTTTCTGGTGGAAGAAATGTCCTTATAGATAAATATTCATTTAATTTTTCAATTATAATCTGATAAGGAATGTCATAGGGAGTAAGATTTTCTACAAGTCTTGCCTGATGAAACTGTGTTCTCTGCGATACAATCGTTGTAACTATCGCTGTGCCAACAGAGCCTCCAATGTTTCTTATAACACCATTTAATGGAGTAGCGTCCTGCATTTTTTCTTTTGGAATATACGCTACTGTCATTGCCGCTAAAGGAGTTATAACAAAAGCCATACCAAGAGCTAAAACTGCTCTCGGATAAACAAAATCCCAGAATCCTGCTTGAAGATTAAATAAACTCATAAGATGAGTTGAATATGCACACATTATGATACCGAATGCAAGAGGTATTTTAGGATTTATCCTATCAACTATTTTACCACTTATGGGAAAAGCTATAAACTGAACAATTCCAGCAGGACCAAGAACTAATCCTGCCAAAAATGCTGTGTATCCCATTAAATTCTGAACATAGATTGGTAAGAGAATAATACTTCCAAAAAGATTAACAAAAGTAAAAAACATCACAAGATTACCAAAAAAGAAATTTCTATCTTTAAAAAGCCTGAAATTAACAATTGGATGTTCTGCTCGCTTTAGTTCCCACCATAAAAGAGTTGCAAGGCTTAAAATGCTTATGACAAAAAGAGTTATTATAAACTTTGATTCAAACCAATCTTCCCTCTCGCCCTTATCCAGCATTATTTGAAGACATCCGATACCTAAGGCTAAAAAAATTATTCCCGGATAATCAATGCGTAGTTTTTCTCTCTTTAAATAGTGAGGGTCCTCTATAATAAGATAAGTCATTAAAATAGATATGATTCCAACTGGGATATTTATGTAGTATATCCATCTCCACGAGAAATTATCAGCAATCCATCCTCCAACTATCGGACCAAGTATTGGTGCCATAATTATACCCATTCCATAAATTGCCATTGCTGTGCCATACTTTTCTTTTGGAAATGTCTCAAGAAGTATACTCTGACTTAAAGGCTGTAACCCTCCTCCCCCAATTCCTTGAAGAACTCTGAAAAATATCAAAGATGTAAGACTCCAAGCCATACCACATAAAAAGGAAGAAATTGTAAAAACTGTTATAGAAAAAATTAAATAATTTTTTCTCCCAAAAATCTTGCTCAACCATCCAGCCATTGGAATTACTATGGCATTTGAAACAAGATAAGAAGTAATAATCCATGTTGATTCATCAACTCCTGCTGAAAGACTTCCCTGAATATGTCTCAATGCAACATTATTTATGGTTGTATCAAGAATCTCAATAAAAGTAGGAAGCATTACAGTTAAAACAATCCAGAACCGTTTCATTCAAATATTATATAAAAAATAAAGTGTAAGTTAGCAATAACTTTATTAATAGAGCCTTAAAAATAAAAAAGAGTTCAGGTATTGTCCTGAACTCTTTTTAGCTAAAAAGAAGCAGATAACAGATTAAATTAGTTCATAGAACTTGAAGAAATTAAAACAGTATTAGCTTTTTTGGTCAATCTTGATATTTTTCTGGATGCTGTATTTTTATGAATAATCCCTTTTGATGCAGCTTTGCTGATCACTTTTATTGCCTCATTTAATACTGCTTGAATTGAATCTTTATTATTTTGGGCAATAGTTTCTTCAACTTTTTTTATACATGTCTTTATTTTTGTTTTCCATGCCTGATTTCTTAATCTTCTTTTTGCATCCTGCCTTATTCTTTTTAATACTGATTTACTTCTTTTTTTTACTGTTGATCTTTTAGTTGCCAACTTTATTCCCTCCTATATAAAAGTATTCATTTTTAAGCCTACTCAAAAACTTACAATTTATTGAAAATCAATGAATTACAAATTAATTTAATTTTCAATCACTACAAATATATCTCAAAACCTTAGTTTTTTAAATTAGCATAGTTTCCATAAATGTTTCAATATCTGGTAAAATTATTTCTATGTTAAAGTTTGGAATATCTCCATGTCCCAATGATATATTCATATTTTTTGGAATAATAGAAAAAAAGATAAAAACTGAAGGATTGGACTTTGATTTTGTCATTGAAGATGTAGAAACTCTAAATAATCTGTGCATGGAAAAGGCTCTTGATATCTCAAAAATTTCAGCTCATGCCTTTTATTATCTTCAAAATGATTATATTATGCTGTCCTCAGGTGGAGCTTTATCAGAATATGGACCTGTGGTGATAACAAAAAACTTAGAAAAACTTAAAAATCTTTCAAATATTAAAATTGCTCTACCTGGCAGATTAACAACCGCTTCTGCTCTCATGTGGTTTTACTGGCAAAAAAATTTCCCCAATAAAAAATATATAGTTGAGTTTATGCCTTTTTATAAAATTATTGATAAGATTATTAAAGAAGAGGCAGATATAGGAGTCGTTATTCACGAGGGAAGGTTTATATATTCCTTAAAAGGACTTGAATTAGTTGAAGATCTTGGGAAATTTTGGATACAAGAAACTTCATTGCCAATTCCTCTCGGTTTAATCATATCCCAAAAATCATTGAATATAAAAAAAGCTCTTGAAAAAATTATCCAAGAAAGTCTCAATTATGCCTATTCTCACTTTGATGAAGCCATGAAGTTTATTAAAAAATATTCTCAGGAACTTGATGAAGATGTTATAAAATCCCATATTCAATGCTATGTAAATAAATTTACTTTTGATATGGGTGAAAAAGGTATACAGGCAATAGATGAATTAATCAAGAGGATAGAGAGGCATGCCATATGGTCATAGATGAATTTATTAAAGAGCCAAGAATTGCTTACTTTTCAATGGAAATAGGAATAATACCAGAAATGCACACATACAGTGGTGGACTTGGTATTTTAGCTGGAGATACTTTAAAATCAGCAGCTGATTTAAGAATTCCAATGATTGGTATTACACTAATTCATAGAATGGGATACTTTAGACAGGAACTTGATCCATTTGGAAGACAGATTGAACATCCAGATCCATGGGACATTGAAAAATATTTAAATAAACTTGATGTAATGGTTGAAGTAAAAATAGAAAATAAGCCTGTTTATGTAACTGCCTGGCTTTATGTTATACAAAGCACAACTGGTGGAAAACTTCCTATTTTATTTCTTGATACAGATATTCCGGAAAATGATCCTCAAGATAGAACTATCACACACTATCTTTATGGTGGAGACTTAGAGTATCGTATTAAACAAGAGATTGTTCTTGGTATAGGAGGGATAAGAATTCTCAATGAACTTGGTTTTGAGATCAAAAAATATCATATGAATGAAGGACATTCAAGTTTTTTAACCCTGGAACTTCTTCAGAGATTCAAAAGACCAATTGAAGAAGTATGGTCAGAAGAACTTGTATGGGATATTGAAAAGGTAAAAAATTTATGTGTTTTCACAACTCATACTCCAGTTGCTGCAGGACATGACAGATTTCCATATGAACTTATTCAAAAAATAGCTGGAGAAATAGTTCCTCTATGGCTTTTAAAAAAGCTCGCAGGAGATGGGATGCTAAATATGACTTTGTTGGGATTTAATTTGAGCGAATTTATCAATGGAGTCTCTAAAAAACATGAGGAAGTCTCTGAAAAAATGTTTCCTGGTTATGAAATACATGCTATAACAAATGGAATACACTCCTATACATGGGTATCAGAGCCTTTCAAAAATCTTTATAACAAATATCTACCAGGATGGGCAAATGAGCCTGAGATATTTGTAAGAGCATGGAGGATCCCTGAAGATGAACTCTGGGATGCTCATATTCAGGCAAAGAAACATTTAATTGACTTTGTAAATAGAATAACAGGTGCTAATTTAAATTATGACACTTTCACAATGGGTTTTGCAAGGAGAGCAACTCCTTATAAAAGAGCAGATTTGTTGATTTCGGATCCTGAAAGACTCGCAATGATTGGAGAAGGAAGAATTCAAATAATATATGCTGGTAAGGCTCATCCAAGAGATGAAGGTGGAAAAAAACTTATTCAGAAAATTTTTGAAGTCAAAGAAAAATTAAAAAACAAGGTAAAAATAGTTTATTTACCAAATTATGACATGGCAATGGCAATGAAACTTGTTGCAGGAGTTGATATATGGCTTAATAATCCTCTAAAACCATATGAGGCATCAGGAACATCTGGAATGAAAGCTGCTCACAATGGTGTCCCTAACCTAAGTGTTCTTGATGGGTGGTGGATTGAAGGATGGATTGAAGGTTATACAGGCTGGGCTATCGGCACTCTTGAAGAAACTTCAGATCCCAAGAAAGATGCGGAAGACCTCTATTATAAACTTTCAAGTGAAATCTTACCTTTATTTTATGAAAACCGTCATATATGGATAAAAATAATGAAAAATGCCATCGCAATGAATGCCTATTATTTCAATACTCATAGAATGGTCAGATTTTATGTAACTGAAGCTTATATAAGATAATTTCTACCCAAAATACCAATTCAATATTTTTTCGCCTAAAAACAAACATATTAAGGCACCAATTGAAAGAAATGGTCCAAATGGAATCTTTCTGTTTCCTGTTTTTTTAAAAATTATAATCCCAACTATTGAGCCTATTAGACTTCCTATAAAAATTGTGAGCAAAGCTGCTTTCCATCCAAGAAATGCCCCAACCGCTGCATTCAATTTTATATCTCCTCCTCCCATGCCTCCTTTGCTTATTATTGAAACAATTAAAAGACTCCCTCCACCAACAACTATCCCAGTCAGAGATTCTTTAAAATCTGACACCAAACCTGTATAATCATGTGAAAACAGAGAAAAAATAAAACCAAGAAAAATTAAAGGAATTGAAATTTGATCAGGAATAATTTGAAAATCAAAATCAATAAATGTAATCACAATTAAAGCTGAAATAAAAATCAGAATGAATACAAGATAAGTTGTTAAACCAAAACTTAAATATGCTAAAACGTAAAAAATACCATTTAATAGCTCAACCAATGGATATCTAAATGAAATTCTTGAGCCACAGTAATCGCATTTACCTTTAAGCAATATAAAACTTAAAACTGGAATATTATGCCATATTTTAATTGAATTCTCACAGGAAGGACAAAATGATGTAGGTTTAATTATAGAGATTTTTCTTGGGATCCTATAAATACATACATTAAGAAATGAACCAACAATTAGACCAAAAACAAGAAATATCAAAACTTCCACTGGCTCATATCCTCAAGTTCTCTAAATTTCTTTCTTTTGTCTTCTATTTCTACTTCAATCTCTCTTATCTGCCTTACTAAACTTGATATTTTTTCATTTTCTTTAACTTCTAAATCCCTGTCCCATGAATCATATATTTCTTTACCAATGTATTTAAGAAGTTCATCTTTTTTTAGATTAAGTTTATTCATTTCTCTGATAAGGTTTAAAACATTTAACTCAATCTTGATTCTTTCAGAAATAACCGTTGCCCAGAATTTAAAAGTTTTAACCCCTTGCAAAAAATCTTTTTTAATTATTTCAAGCATTTAACCAACCTCATCAAGATGTCTTACTTTGAATCTTATACCCAGCGAATTTGCAATCTCCTCACACTTTTTAATATCAACTTCTTTAAGATCTACAACTGTTATCTGTACGAAGGGAACATATTTTTTAGCATCCTTGATAAATTCTATAACTGCCTCAAAGGCATTTGGTTTAACAGGATTACAAATTTTGTTATAGATTTCGCTATTATGTGCATTAAGACTTATGGAGATTGAATCAATGAGTCCAGCAAGTTCTGGAAGTATCTTCCTTCCATGAATTAAATTTCCCTGTCCATTTGTATTGACTCTCACTCTGCCACCTTGTTCTTTTATCCATTTTGCAACTTCTTTAATTAAATTAAGTCTTAGAAAGGGTTCTCCATAACCACAAAAAACAATCTCTTTATAATTTTTAGGATCGCCTATTGTTTGTATTAAATCCTCTGCCGAAGGTTCTTTTTCAAGCCTTAAATTATGTCCTTTAACATAATCAGTATGAAATCTAACACAGAATCTGCATACATTTGTGCATCTATTTGTTACATTTAAATAAAGAGTATCCCTGATTTTATAAGCAATCTCACCTTTTGGAAGGTCCCCAATACGAAAAAGCCTATTTACATTTACAGTAGTTATTCTATCAATGTCTTCAATAGTTACCCCCCTTAAGTCTGCTAAAGCCTTAGCTGTGTAAATTAAAAAAGAAGGCTCATTTCTTTTACCCCGCATTGGTTCAGGTGCAAGATATGGAGCATCTGTCTCAATCATCAAATATTCATCTGGAACAAACCGAGCAACTTCTTTAATAGTTTTTGCATTTTTAAATGTAACAACGCCTGATATTGATATAAAAAATCCAAGTTCTATAGCTTTCTTTGCCTGAGATAAGTTTCCACTGAAACAATGCATAACTCCTTTATCAACATTTTGTTCTTTTAAAATTTTTATTGTATCATCAAAGGCTTCTCTTGAATGAATAACCACAGGCAGTCTTATATCACGGGCAAGTTTAAGTTGTAAGGCAAAAACTTCACGCTGAACTTCCTTCGGTGAATGTTCATAATGATAATCAAGTCCTATCTCCCCTATACCAACTACTTTTGGATGTCTACTTAGTTCAAAAATTTTTTTTAATACCTCGCTGTTCATTTCCTTTGCATCATGCGGATGGATACCAACAGTTGCATAAACCATCGGATATTGCTCAGTTATTTTTATGATTTCATCAATACTTGCAACATCTGAACTGATTGTGATAATAGTACTTATTCCTGCATCATAGGCACGTTTTAATACTTCTGAAATTTCTTCTTCAAACATTTCAAGATGACAGTGGCTATCAATCATGCTCCAAACTTCCTTAATCTCAAAGTATTTGCCAGAACAAGTGACATAATTGATGTAGCATGAATTATTCCAAGTTCTCCCTTAAGACACTCCCTTTCTGTGAAGGAATTAACCGTAGCACCAAAAACATAGGGTGATTTAATAAGCAATGGAACAGGATGCCAGCTATGTGTTTTAAGAAGACATGGAGTGCTGTGATCTCCTGTAATAACCAATGTATCAGGATTTAATGAAAGAATCTCTGGGATAAAACTATCAAATTCTTCAATTTTTCTTACTTTACCTTCAAAATTCCCATCTTCACCAAAAGAATCAATCTTTTTTATATGAATAAAAACAAAATCATACTTTCCGTAAACTTTTTTAAGTAATTCCACTTCTTCTTTAATATCACCCTCTACAGGCAATATATCCATACCAAGTAATTTTGTAATACCACGATACATTGGATATACTGCTATGGAACATGCTTTAAGACCGTATTTCTGCTCAAAAGAAGGTATATCAGGTAATGCAGAAAAACCTCTTAAAAGGACATAATTTGCCTTTTCTTCGCTTTTTAAAATTTCTTGTGCTTTTTTAATAAATTTTTTAGCTATTTTTGCAACCTCAATAGAGTCATCATTTAAAGCAATGGGCTCAGCAGGTGGTTTTCCTTCTTTTTGAGGGTCTGTATCTGTAACCATCGCCTGTTTTTCTGTAATATTTTTTGAAAATCTCATTACAAGACAAAACCTGTGTTCTTTCCCTGGTTTTAGAATAATTTTTACTCCGTCAATCTCCTTTATATTTTCTGAAAGCATATTGGTAAGCTCTATATTTTTTTCTGTAGGTATTCTTCCTGCTCTTCTATCAACTATCAAACCATTTTTAATAGTGGCATAGTTACACCTTAAAGCTACATCAGTTTTTTGAAGTTCTATATCAAGCCCTAATGCCTCAAGAACACCTCTACCAATCTCATACTGAAGAGGATCATATCCAAAGACTCCAAAATGACCAGGTCCGCTTCCTGGCGTAATCCCATAATCTACAGGAATATGCAATCCACATGCTGATACTCTTGCAAGACTGTCAAGATTTGGTTTATTTGCCATCTCAAGCTCTGTTTTTCCATTAATAGGAAGCCCACCAAGTCCATCAAGAATTACAAAAATTATTTTTGTATTATTTTTTTGAATCAAAGAAGACAAATCCATAAATGCACCTCTTAAAATCAGAATAAGTGAATAATAAACAATTAAATAATAACAAAAAAACATTTAAAAATAGAACAATAATTGATAAATTGAAATTTTTATGGATAAAATATAATTTATGCAAATAATTGATTTTCATACTCATGCTTTCCCAGATGAAATTGCAGAAAGAGCAATAAAGAAACTGGAAGAAAAAAGTCAGGTCAAAGCTTGTCTTAATGGAACACTTGATAATCTCCTTCGTTCAATGGACAAAAGTCAGATTGCAAAGTCTGTATTATGCAATATTGCGACAAAACCAGAACAGTTTAACTCAATTATTAAATGGAGTGATAAAATCCGCTCTGAAAGAATTATTCCTTTACCATCAGTCCATCCTGATGATAAAGAGGCCAAAGAACATATTAAATTGATTAAAAAATCAGGTTTTTATGGGATAAAAATGCATCCATTCTATCAAGATTTTTCAATTGATGATGAAAAGATTTACCCAATATATGAAGCACTTATTGAAAATGATATGCTGATTGTTATGCACTGTGGCTATGATATAGCCTTCCCTGAGTGGGATATTGCTTCCCCCAAAAGAATAATAAATGTCATAAATAGGTTTCCAGAGCTCAAGTTTATTGCAACTCATCTTGGGGCATGGAAAGAGTGGGATAAGGTAGAACAATTAATGATCGGTAAAAATATTTTTATGGAAATATCTTTTTCATTTGGATGGATGCCCGATGAAAAAATTAAAGAACTAATTCTTAAACATCCATCAGACTATATTCTTTTTGGAACTGACTCTCCATGGGCAGACCAAGGCAAGGAAATAGAAAACCTTAAAAAACTTGGTCTTTCAGGAGATTTTATGGAAAAAATATTTCATCGTAATGCAGAAAAGTTGCTCCGATGCTCATAAAGCTTCCGAAGGCTTTTATTATAAGTTTAAAAGATTTTTATAATGATGAAGGAGTTTTTTTAAGCTCTTCACTTGCCTTTTTTTCAATTTTATCAATTATTCCCCTGAGCATGTTTATTGTTAACATTCTGATGAATATACTACAAGAAGAAAGAGTTGTAAAATTTGTATATTCAAAATTAATCACATTTTTTCCTGCAATAGAACTACATATGATTAAAGAACTCCGAAAAATTTTGGCATCAAAAGAAATAAGCAGTATTTCATTAATTCTTTATGGTGTCTTTTCTTTACAACTTTTTACAGCAATTGAATTTTCACTTAACAAAATTTTTAAAACTGCAAAAAAGAGACATTTTATAATGTCACTTCTGATGTCATTTTTTATAATTCTTCTTATAACATTTACAGTAGCAGCCTCATTTGCTTTTACCTATCTTATAAGAATTTTTCAACCCATGATATTTTCTGAACTAAGTATTCTATTAGGCTTTTTTCTGAAGTATCTTCTGCCTTTTGTATTGATGTTTGTTATTACAACCTTGCTTTATAAAATTTTACCAAACAAAAAAATTAAACTTAGTTCAATTTTAATAGGAGCTTTAATTACAACAGTACTAATTGAGATTGCCAAATATGTTTTTGCTTTTTATGTTGTCAAAATAATCAAAATAAATACTCTTTATGGTTCTTTATCAACCTTTCTTGCGCTTCTTATGTGGCTTTTTTATGGTTGGGCAGTTTTTATTTACGGAGCAGAATTAATAAAAAATATTGAAAAAAAATGAAAATAGCTTTAACTATAGGAGCCTCAGACCCAACATCTGGAGCAGGAATCCAGATGGATTTAAAAGTTTTTCATTCTTTAGAAGTCTATGGATTAAGTATTCTAACTGCTGTTACTGCTCAAAGTACAATAGAATTTTCCTCTGTTTTCCCTCTACCAGAAGAAATTATAAATAGTCAGTTTGAAACTCTCTTAAAAGATTTAAAACCTCATGGAACAAAAATAGGTATGATTTACAGTAAAGAGGCTTTTCAGTGTGTAATCAGCAATATTAAAAACTTAAATATAAAAAACCTTGTGATTGACCCTGTAATGACTTCTACATTAGGAGCTAAATTATTAGAAAATAATGCCCTAAAAACTCTAAAAGAAGAACTTATTCCTCTTTCAATGGCTGTTACAGCAAATATTCCTGAAGCAGAAGCACTCACAGAACTAAAGATTGAAAGAATTGAAGACTTATATGAAGCTTCAAAGCAACTCTATCAGATGGGAACAAAGTTTGCTATAATTAAAGGTGGACATTTTGAAAAAAAAGCAATTGATATACTTTATGATGGGAAAAATTTTTACAAAATAGATGGGAAAAAAATTCCTGGACAATTTCATGGAACAGGATGCGCTTTTTCATCAGCTTTTGTTTGTTTTTTATGTAAAGGATATAATCCATTGGAGGCATTTAAGGCATCTAAGGACTTTGTAAGAAAAGCAATTGAAAATTCTTTAAAATTAGGGCAAGGAATAAATCTATTAATAATTTAAGGGAGGAGACACGTGAAAAATGTGGTTCTTGAAACAAATCTTAAAGGAGTAAAACTCCTCAGAAGAGGTAAGGTCAGAGATATCTATGAAATTGAAGACTATTTACTCATTGTTGCAACAGATAGAGTTTCTGCTTTTGATGTTGTATTGCCAACAGGAATTCCTGAAAAAGGAAAAATACTAACTCAGATATCTTTATTCTGGTTTGATAAAGTAAAAGATATTGTTGAAAACCATCTTGTTTCAGCAAATGCAGACGAATTTCCTGAGCCTTTACCTGCTTATAAAGAAATTCTTGAAGGAAGAAGTATGCTTGTAAAAAAAGCTAAACCTCTTCCTGTTGAATGCATTGTTCGTGGATATCTAAGTGGCTCAGGATGGAAAGATTATCAAAAAACAGGGATGATTTGCGGAATAAAACTTCCTGAAGGACTTGTTGAATCTGCCAAACTGCCAGAACCTGTCTTCACCCCAAGCACAAAAGCAGAACAAGGACATGACATAAATATAAGTTTTGAAGAAACTATTCAAATTCTCGGAGAAGAAACTGCTCAAAAAGTTAAAGAGCTTTCATTATCTATTTACAAAAAAGCTGCTCAGATTGCTGAAAAAAAAGGTATTATAATTGCTGACACAAAAATGGAATTTGGATTTTACAATGGAAAACTTATTCTTATTGATGAGTTATTAACGCCGGATTCTTCTCGTTTCTGGTCATTAGAAAATTATAGGATAGGCTATCCTCAAGACAGCTATGATAAGCAGATTGTAAGAGATTATCTCCTTTCAATAAAATGGGATAAAAAACCACCAGCACCACAACTACCTGAAGATATAGTTAATAAAACTGCTGAAAGATATAAAGAAATCTTCAGGATTCTAACTTCTTAAGAATTTCTCTTACAGCAGTAAGATTTTTTATATCATCTTGAGGAGATTTTTTGGGAGTCTCAAGAATTAATGGGACATGGGATATCTCTTTTATTTTAAAAAAATTTTCAAATCCTTTAATGCCAATACTTCCTCTCCCTATATGCTCATGTCTGTCTATTCCTGAACCAACAGATGCTTTTGAATCATTTAAATGAATGAGTTTTATGAGATTAAAATCCCCAAAATTTTTAACTTCTTCAATAAATTCTGAAATTACCTTTTCATTAGAGATATCGTAACCCGCGGCAAACAAGTGACAGGTATCAATACAAACTCCACTAACATTTTCTGTATTAATATTTTTAAATGTGTCAAAAAGATCTGAAATTCTGGCAGTTATTTTGCTTTTTGCTGTATTTTCAATAAGAATTTTACATTTTTGAAGTTTTCCAATTTTACTGAAAGCTTCTCTGACTTTGTCAAAAATTTCCTCATTTTGCATTGCCTGATTATCCTTTAAGTGGATTACATAATAATCAGCACCAAGCAAATCTGACATCAAAACTTCTCTTTTAAGAAGATATTTTGAGGAGTTTATAGTTTTTGGATTAGATGAAATAAGATTTATTAGATAAGACGCATGAACAACAAAAGGACTGAGGTTGTTTTCCTGAATCTTTTTTTTAAATTTTTCAATAATCTCTTCTTCAAATTCAGGAATCTTCCATATTCTTGGACTATGAAGAAAAATTTGGAATGTTTCACATTGAAGATTTTTTGCCTCTTCAATTGCATTAAGAATACTTTCTTTTATTGAAGTATGAACACCTAATGGCCTCATTTTCCTCTCGGATTGAGTTTGATTTTTTTATTATTCTGAAAAGCGATGCGAAAAATTTGTTCATTTTTATTATGAATATATCGTTCTAAGATACTCAATTAACAGAAAGAATCTTTGAATTTTGATAAAAGTTAAGGGAGAAAATATCTATAAACCTATTACAAAAGGCGACGGCCGGATTCGAACCGGCGAATGGCGGTTTTGCAGACCGCTCCCTTAGCCACTTGGGTACGTCGCCAATAAAAAAGCGGGCGACGGGATTTGAACCCGCGACCCCAACCTTGGCAAGGTTGTGCTCTACCAGCTGAGCTACACCCGCATTAATTGATTCTTTTCTTAGGATCAAGTGAATCTACAACTTTCTCAAAGACCGCCAATTGCTCTTCCATATAATTTATTTTTAATTCTAACTCTTTTATCCTTCTATTTGCAAATTCCTCAAGTACCTCTGCCCTTTTTAATAAATTTTCACGCATTTCTTCAAAATCTTTTATTAGTTTATTAAATTTTTTTAATTGTCTTTTCTTTCTCCATTTTCTTAAAAATGACAACATGTAAAAAATTATCATAAAAGCTTTATACATGTCAATCTTTAGACCTTTTCTATTCAAGACAGATTGAGCTACATTAGAGATTTGGAATTTTCAACTCTTCAGAAAACAATTGAAGTGATGTTATATTAAATACATGTCTAAAATTAAGAAAATAAAGATAAGCTCTTTGTTTTATCTATCTGGTTTCTTATTTATATTAGCTGAAACCATTCTTCATATTTATGGGAAAAGTGTTTGCTCAACCGAAGGATGCAAAGTTGTAGAAAGCTTCGTCAAAGGTGGAAATCTTGTCCTTCTTATTGCAGGCTTAATTTTATTCGGAACACTGTTTTTTATTTCATTTCATAAATTTTCTGAATCATTAATTAGTTTTGTTGAAAAAGTTCATTCAGGCATTCTTATTATAGCTTTATCAATAGAAGGTTATTTATTAGGATTCCAGACTTTCATAATAAAAGAATTTTGTGTTTTTTGCTTTACTGTATTTGGAATCCTCTTTCTAAGTAGTTTATTTAGAATTTTTGAGAGGCGATTTGAAATAATTCTTGCATTTGCTGGTTTTATCTCTGTATTTTTCATGACTTATATTATAAATCCTGAAATTAATCAAATACCTTCTAACCAGTATGTCCTTGTTTACTCTAAAGGATGTCCTCACTGTGAGGAAGTAATTCAATTTTGCAAAAGTCATTCAATTTCAATTCAGACTGTTGAAGCAAAAAAACTTGCAGGTATTCTTAAGTCTTTGAAAATAGAACATGTTCCAATTTTAGTCTGTGATGAAGGTGAAACAAAAAAATTTATTATCGGTCAGGATAATATAAAAGAATATTTGCTCACAAAAGCTTCAACAACAAATACCGAACAAGGGGTTTGCCCTATTTTTGAGAAGGAGAAATGTCAGTGAGCAGTTCTTTAAGTTTTAATGCATTTTTTACAGCATATCCCATATAGTCGTTGTCAAAGTAAATATATGCAGGTTTATTCCATATTTTAAGTTTTTGAACCCATTCACTGAGTTCTTTATCTGTATACTCTGAAGCATAAAGCCTCTGTGAACCGTGAAGTCTCACATAAACAAAATCTGCTGTAATTACCTCGTAATAAGGAAATCTTCCAGCAGAGTCTGCTATGCAAAAAGCAATATTATTCAATTTCAGAATCTCAAAGAAAATATCATTAATGAATGTTTTATTCCTCGCTTCAACTGTATATCTATATGTTTTATCTAACATGGAAATAAAATTATCAACCACCACCTTGTCAAATTTTAGTCCTGGTGGAAGTTGAATTAGTATAACTCCGAGTTTTCCTTTCAAAGTTGAATACTTATTAATAAAATAATCAATTGTAGCTTTATCAATTTTGAGTTTCTTAAAATGTGTTATCTGTCTTGAAAGTTTTACTGAAAATAAAAAATCTTCTGGTGTTAGATTATACCATTTTTGAAATGTTGAAAGTTTTACATCTCTGTAAAAAGTTACATTTATTTCAACTGTAGAAAAATGTTTACAGTAATAAGAAAGCCACTCTGAATATTTTAATTTTTCAGGATAAAAAATACCTTTCCAATGCCCATACTGCCATCCAGATGTGCCAATATGATAATCTAATCCTCTTTGTATAGCCTGCTCCATAAGTCTTCATAATAAAACAACTTCTTAAAAAGCCACGTTCTATTATTCAAATTCCACTCTATTGTAGATTTTAAACCTGATTCAAATTTTGTTGTAGGTGACCAGCCTGTAGTACTTTTTATTTTTTCACTACTAATAGCAAACCTTTTTTCATGCCCCGGACGGTCAGAAACAAATTTTATCAGATTTTCAGGCTTATCAAGAATTTTCAATATTTGTTTTACAATATCAATTACTTTAAATCTTTCTCCACTACCTACATTGTATACCTCACCTGGTTTTCCTTTTTCAAGAAGAGCAAAAACTGCTCTAATACAGTCGCACAAATAAAGCCATTCTCTTATTATGTCGCCTGTTCCATGAATTGGAATCATTTCATTTCGTAAAGCTTTCAGGATTGTCATTGGAATAAGTCTCTCAGGATTCTGCCAAGGTCCATAAATACTGCATAGCCTGACAGTAATAACAGGAAGCTTTAGGGCTCTCCAATAAACCTGCCCAAGCATATCAGCAGAAGCCTTGCTCACAGCATAGGGTGAGCGAGGATTTAAAGGACAGTCTTCGTCTCTTTCTCCCTCTTTAATATCTCCATATTCTTCATAAGATGTGATATTTATAAACTTTTCCACCCCAAGCTCCTTAGCAAGTTCAAGAAGATATATTGTTCCTATAATATTTGTTTCCATAAAAACGCTTGGTTCTATAACTGACCTATCTATGTTTGTTTCAGCTGCGAAATGTAACACAGCCTCTGGTTTTTGTTTTTCAAATATTTTTCTTAATTCTTCTTTATCAAGGATATCAACATTATAAAAATCCAGTCTGTCTTGAATTGGTTTAAGTCTTTCCATATCGCCTGCATATGTCAATTTATCAACAACTGTAACCTTCCAGCCTTTTCTTGCAGCTAATCTCACAAAATCACTTCCTATAAAACCGGCTCCACCTGTAACAAGAACTTTCATTTTTGAAGCCTCCTAAAAAATTTTTTACTTAATTATACCAAAAATAAAGAATGATGTTTTAAAATAAAATTTATTAATATATTTAGGTTAAGGGGGTGCATTAGAAATGCCAATTTATGAGTATGAATGTATGCAATGTCACAAAATTCACGAAGTTATTCAGAGATTCACTGAAGAACCCCTAAAAAACTGCCCTGTTTGTGGGGGAGAGGTTAAAAAACTTATCTCTCAGTCTTCCTTTATTTTAAAAGGCAGTGGTTGGTATGTAACTGACTATGCAAGAAAAAATAACTCAGGCAATAGTTCATCTAACTCAAACAAAACATCTAAAAAAGTAGAAGGAAAATCAACATAGATGGTAAAGTCTCATATCCATGTGCCATATGATAAAATCTATGACTATATAGATATTATTACAAGGGAGAGATTCAATCTTGAAATATATTTTAACTCTCAAACTCTTGATAATATCTCAAAAAAAGACATAGAAAAACTTAAGAAGGCTTTTTTCAATGAAACTTCCTTATCTTTTCATGCACCATTTATGGATTTATCCCCCGGTGCAATTGATTCAAGAGTAAGAGAAGTAACAATTGAAAGATTTAATCAAATTTTTGATATTGCTACTTTATTAAATCCCAAATCAATAGTTTTTCATTCAGGCTATGAAAAATGGAAATATGCTTTTAAAGTAGATATATGGCTTGAAGCAAGTCTTAAAACATGGGAAAGAATTTTGCCAAGAGCTGAGCAGTTGAAAATTAAAATCGCAATAGAAAATATTTTTGAGGAAGAACCTGAAAGTTTAAGAATGCTTGTAGAAAAAATTTCCTCTCCATATTTTGGAATATGTTTTGATACAGGGCATTTTAATCTTTTCTCAAAAAAGAGCATTGAAGAATGGATGTTCTGTCTGAATGATTATATTGTTGAAATTCACCTACATGACAATAATAAAAACTTTGATGAACATCTTGCTATAGGAAGCGGTTGTTTTGATTTTGAAAAATTTTTTGAATTATTTAAAAATAAAAATTGTATCTATACAATTGAGGCTCATTCACCTGAAAACGTATTTAAAAGCCTAAAAATGTTGGACAAATTGATTAAATAAAAATTATTATGGTATTTTATTGTTTAAAATTTATAATATAAGGGTATAGCCATGGCAAAGATGAAAGGTGCGGAAATTTTGATTGAGTGTTTAAAAAGGGAGGGGGTAAAACATATTTTCGGATACCCCGGTGGAGTAATTCTTGACATTTTTGACCTTCTTTATGATGACCCCGATATAAAACTAATTCTCACCAGACATGAACAAGGAGCAACACATGCAGCTGATGGATATGCAAGAGTCAGTGGCAAACCAGGTGTTGTTCTTGTAACAAGCGGACCTGGTGCAACAAATACTGTAACAGGAATCGCAAATGCATATATGGATTCTGTTCCACTGGTTGTCTTTACAGGACAGGTTCCAACATTTCTTATTGGAAATGATGCTTTCCAAGAGGCAGATATAGTAGGAATTACAAGACCATGCACTAAATATAATATTCTTGTTAAAGATGTTAAAGACTTAGCAAAACAAGTAAGAGAAGCTTTTTATATTGCAACTACTGGTAGACCAGGACCTGTTCTTATAGACCTTCCAAAGGATGTTACACAGGGAAAAACAGAGTTCATTTGGCCTGAAAAAATTCATATAAGAAGCTATAATCCTACTTATGAAGGCAATGTTTATATGATAAAAAAAGCAGCACAGGAAATAGCAAAAGCAAAAAAACCTGTTATTATTGCTGGTGGTGGTTGCATTATCTCCAATGCTCATGAATATTTAAAAGAACTTGCAGAGTTTACACAGATTCCTGTTGCAAATACTCTCATGGGATTGGGAAGTTTTCCAGGCACACATGAACTTTCACTTGGAATGCTCGGTATGCATGGAACATACTATGCAAATATGGCAGTTCAAAATTCAGATTTGATAGTTGCAATTGGAATGAGATTTGATGACAGAGTTACAGGCAAAACAGATGCTTTTGCACCTAATGCTAAAATTATTCATATTGATATTGACCCTACGTCTATTCGTAAAAATGTGAGAGTAGATATCCCTATAGTTGGTGATGTAAGTAGAGTTTTACAGGTCTTAAATAAAATCTTAAAAGAAGAAGTTAAACCTCAATGGAAAGAAATAAGACAAGCATGGCTAAAACAGATAAATCAGTGGAAAAAAGAAAGACCTTTAACTTATGAATTTGACGAAGCGGTAATCAAGCCGCAATATGTTATTGAAAAAATATATGAAGTTACAAAAGGTGATGCTATTATTACAACAGAAGTTGGGCAAAATCAAATGTGGGCAGCACAGTTTTATAAATTTGACAAACCCCGCAGATTAGTAACATCAGGAGGGCTTGGGACAATGGGTTATGGATTTCCTGCTGCAATTGGTGCTCAGCTTGCTTTTCCTGACATGACTGTTATTGATATTGCAGGAGATGGAAGTATTCAAATGAACATACAAGAACTCGCTACTGCTGTGATTTATAACCTACCAGTAAAGGTTGCTATAATTAACAACAGTTATCTTGGAATGGTAAGGCAGTGGCAGGAAATCTTTTATGGGGAAAGATATTCACATACTTACTTAAGCACTGCTCCTGATTTTGTAAAAGTTGCAGAATCTTACGGAGCAGTTGGGTTAAGAGCTACAAAACCGAGTGAAGTTGAACCAGTTATAAAGGAGGCTCTATCAATAAGAAAACCAGTATTTATGGATTTCGTTGTTGACTGGAAAGAAAAAGTCTATCCCATGGTTCCACCAGGAGCTCCTATTGACCAGATGATTTTTGAAGAGAAGAAAAAAGAGCGTAAACTCAAAGCAGTGAAATAGGAGGCAACTGTGAGACATACAATCTCTGTGCTTGTAGAAAATAAATTCGGTGTTTTAGCAAGAATAGCAGGTTTATTCAGTGGTAGAGGCTATAACATAGAAAGTCTATCAGTTGGTGAAACCATAGACCCTAATATTTCAATAATGACAATTGTTACAACAGGCGATGACAGGGTTATTGAACAAATTACAAAGCAACTCAATAGATTGGTTGATGTAATTAAAGTTGTTGATTTAACTGAAATAGACCATGTGGAAAGAGAAATGGTATTAATTAAGGTTGCACCAAGAAAAGAAAATAGATTGGAGCTATTGAAAACAGTAGAAATATTCAGAGGTAGAGTAGTTGATTCAGGTCCAACAACTTATACAATAGAAGTTACAGGAGATGAGAAAAAAATTCAGGCTTTTATTGAACTAATGAAGCCTTTGGGAATAAAAGAGTTCGTTAGAACAGGCAAAGTAGCTATTCCACGAGAAATATCTCAAAAAAAACAATAAAAAATTATTCGTAGGAGGAATAAATGATAACTAAAGGTAAAGTATATCTTATTGATGTAACAAATAGAGATGGCGTTCAGACTTCAAGAATATTACTTCCAAAGCTTTCAAAAACTCTACTCAATCTATACCTTGATGAAATGGGAGTGTATCAAAGTGAAATTGGTTTCCCAACATTAAAGCATGAAGTTAATTACATCAATGCTAATTTAGAACTTGTTGAACTTGGTGCATTCAAAAGAATTCATCTTGAAGGATGGGCAAGAGCAATTCCTGAGGATGTTGAACTGGCTTTTAAAAATTGCCCAAAAATAAAACATCTTAATCTTTCAGTTTCTACTTCTGAGATAATGATACAGGGGAAATTTCAGGGAAGAAAAACCTGGGATGATATTGTAAAAGGAATGTATAATGCTGTAAAACTTGCCAAAGAACTGGGAGCGGAAACAGTTGGATTTAATGCAGAAGATGCTTCTCGCACAGAATTAAGCAGATTAATTGAATTTATTTTAGCAGGAAAAGAAGCAGGGGGAGATAGATTCCGTTACTGTGATACACTTGGCTGTGAGGACCCGATCACCATTTATGAAAGAATCCATACTCTTGCGCTGGCAACAAGATTTCCGATTGAAATGCATTGCCATAATGACCTTGGAATGGCAGAAGCAGTTTCTGTTGCAGGAGCACAGGGAACAATAGAAGCAGGAGTTGACAGTTATATAAATACAACAGTTAATGGATATGGTGAAAGAGCAGGAAATGCTGATTTGGTTTCAACAATTCTGGCATTAAAATTTTCTCATGGTTTAAAAGAAAAATGCCCTCTTGACGAACATGTTAATCTAAAAATGGCATGGAAAATAGCAAAATATGCATCATATGCTTTCAATATTCCTATTCCTATAAATCAACCAGGTGTTGGTGCAAATGCTTTTGCTCATGAATCGGGAATTCATGCTGATGGGGTTCTTAAAGACAGAGCTAACTATGAGCTTTATTCTCCTGAAGATGTAGGACGTGGTGAGCCTGAACTTCTTGAGACAGGCAGAATTATAACAACAGGAGAATATGGTGGAATTAAAGGCTTCAGATATGTATACAGCAAACTTGGAATAGAATTTCACGATGATAATGAAGCAAGAAATATACTTGAGCTTGTTCAGTATGCTAACCTTCACACTCAGAAGCCTCTTACCGATGACGAATTAAAATTCATTGCAACCTATCCTGACATTGTCAGGCAGATTCTAACAGTAACACCCTAAGGAGGACATAACTAATGTATAATATTACCCTAATTCCTGGAGACGGAATAGGTCCTGAAATTTCAGAAGCAATGAAAAAAGTTGTTGAAGCCACAGGAGTTCAAATTCAATGGGAAATTCAAAACGCAGGTGAAGAGGTATATTTAAAAGAAGGTAATCCTCTCCCTGAAAGAGTTATTGAATCAATAAAGAAAAATAAAATTGCTATAAAAGGACCTGTAACAACTCCTGTTGGAACAGGGTTCAGAAGTGTTAATGTATCATTAAGACAGGCTCTGGATCTTTATGCATGTGTCAGACCATGTAAGAGCTTTAAAGGTGCAAGAACATTATATGATAATATTGATTTAGTCATTGTAAGGGAAAACACAGAAGATCTATATGCAGGCATAGAGTTCAAAAAGAACGAGCCTGAAACACTTGATTTAATTAGATTTATTGAAGAAAAATCAGGCAAAAAAATTAGAGAGGATTCAGGAATAAGTATTAAGCCAATTTCAGTTTTTGGAAGCGAAAGGATTGTCAGATTCGCTTTTGAGTATGCAAGAAAAAATGGCAGAAAAAAAGTTACAGCAGTTCATAAGGCAAACATTATGAAACACAGTGATGGACTTTTCCTTGAAGTTGCAAGACAAGTTGCCACACATTATCCTGATATTGAGTTTGAAGACAAAATTGTTGACAATATGTGTATGCAGCTTGTTCAGAAGCCTGAATTATATGATGTTTTAGTTTTGCCAAATCTTTATGGAGATATCATCAGTGACCTTGCAGCAGGACTTATTGGTGGACTCGGATTGGCACCGGGTGCAAATATAGGAGATGAATATGCAGTTTTTGAACCAACTCATGGAAGCGCTCCAAAATATAAGGGATTGAATAAAGTAAATCCTTTTGCAATAATATTAAGTGCAGTAATGATGCTAAAACATGTAGGAGAAGAAAAAGCTGCAAATAAAATAGAAAAGGCAGTAGCTGAAATAATAGAAGAAGGTAAATTTGTTACCTATGATATGAAATCACCTGATAACCCGGTTCCTCCTGTTGGAACACAAGAGGTGGCAGAGGCATTGGTAAAAAAGATAAAAAGTTATTAAAATGTTTAGTGTGCAAAATAAGCCTCTGCAAAATCTCCTATGTCAAATTGACAAGAAAAGTATTTTTAGGTATTCTATGACAACATCTGAGATGAGGGATTATAATTTTATCCTCTTTTTATTAATATGAATGAAATTTTTTTAATAATTTTTCTCATCATTTTAAATGGTTTTTTTGCTGCAGCTGAAATTGGAGTAGTTACATTAAGAAAAACAAGACTTAAACAGCTAATAGAAGAAAAAAGACCGAATGCTGAAATAGTTCAGAAATTTAAGGAAAACCCAGATAAATTTCTTGCAACAATCCAGGTTGGGATCACTCTCATAGGAAGTCTTGCTTCAGCATTAGCAGGTGCATATGCAGTAAAAAATATAAAACCCTTGATTGAGATTTTGCCATTTAGTTTTTTAAAAATTTCTGCGGAAGTAATATCTATAGCAATAGTTGTAATATTGGTAACGTACTTTTCAGTTGTAGCTGGTGAACTAATTCCCAAATCCATTGCACTGTCTCATCCTGACTGGATAAGCTTAAAAACAGCAAAATTTATTGATAGATTTTCAAAATTAACCTTCATTTTTGTAAAAATTCTTACTATTAGCACAAACTTTCTTCTTAAACCTTTTGGACTCAGAGCATTTTCACAGAGAGGTTTCATTTCTCAGGAGGAATTAAAACTTTTAATTGAAGAGGGAGAAGAAAAAGGAATATTTGAACCCGATGAAAGACAACTTATTCATAGTGCATTCAGTTTCGCTGAAATAACCGTTAAAGAAATAATGGTGCCCGCACCTCAAATGGTTACTGTTAGCATTTATATGAGTGTTAATGAAATTAAAGAAATTATAATGGATGAAAAATTTTCAAGATATCCTGCCTTAGGCAAGGACCTGAATGATATTAGAGGAATACTTCATGCAAAAGACTTCTATAATGCACTCATTAAAAATCCTGACTTATTGGATATAAAAAGACTTCTTAAGCCTCCAATGTTTGTTCCTGAAACAATGAAAATAAATATACTTCTTAAAGAGATGCAGAAAAAAAGAGTCCATATGGCAATAGTTGTTGATGAATATGGTGTTGTAACAGGACTTGTAACCCTTGAAGATATTCTTGAGGAACTTGTAGGCGAAATCAGAGATGAGTATGACATTGAAATGCCTGTAATTACACTTCCTGATGGTTCAATGATAATTGATGCTACAATCTCCATAAGAGATTTAAAGGAAGACTACGGAATAGAAATTGAAGAATCAGAAGAGTACGATACTTTAGGAGGATTTATTCTTACATCACTTCAGAGAATACCGCATGTCGGTGATACTGTAAATATGGATGGAAAAATTTTCAAAGTAATAGAAATGGTGGGACAAAGGATATCAAAAATAAAGTATGAAGCTATAGATGTTAAGAAAGAATAGGCATTCTTCTTACAATAAATCTGTAAAATAGTATTATCAAAACTACAACTCCTAATGAGAGAGCAATTTCCATCCATGTAGGATAATACTTTTCTGAAAATGGAATATACCAGTTGTATGCAATTAAACTTACATTGAATCTATTAATTATAACTCCCAATGCTATAAAGAAAGCCATAATCCGCACCAATTTAGCAAATTTTATTTTTATTGCATAAATTAAAATAATTGCAGGAGCAAAAACAAAACCAATATTTTCAAAAAGATACCATAATCCATAATCAGTAGTTAAATAATGCCAGTTGTCATAATGAGTAAGATCAAAAATTTTAAGAATTAAGTATATAAAAAGGGCTAAAACAAGCACTTTAGCAAGTCCTATAGTTTTACTATCAAAATCTTCTTGATCAAAGTTTTTGATTCTGTCTCTGAAAACTTTATGTGATATCGTGCTTTCTATTATTACCATTGATATACCAGCAAAAATTGCAGAAATAAGGAAAAACAGTGGAAGTAATGCTGAATACCAAAGTGGATGCACTTTGGTAGGAGCGACAAGGAAAAGCCCTCCAAGTGCCGATTGGTGTCCACCAGCTATAATAACTCCAAAAACTGTTGCCCATATACCAAGTTTTGAAAAAAATTCTCTTAACTTTTCTCTACCAAGCCATTCAAAAAATGAAGGAAACATCTCAATAAAGCAAATAATAATATATAAAAAGAAATGCCATGCGATTAGAAAAAGTATTGAATTTAAGCCCCAAGACCAGCCAATTACATAGACAACACGATAGTATCTACCGAGGTCAAACATTAAAGCAAAGACTGCAAATACATAGCCAAGAAGGCTTGAAAGAATTGCTGGTTTAGCAAAGTGTTTGTAATCCTTTATTCCAAAAAGGTAAACCGCAGTTCCTACTGCAAGTCCTGGTGCAGCAAGAGCAATTCCTGCAAGGATGTCAAAACTAATCCATAATCCCCATGGATAGGTATCTGAGAGATTTGTTGCAGGTCCGAGTCCGTAAATAAGCCTGTATATCATTGAGTAAAAAGATGCAATGAGCACAATTAAAGCAATAATATTCCAGAAAGTTGTTCTGCTTAGTATATATTCTTTAAATGTCATACCTAAAAGAATTTTTTTTCTGAACCAGCTATTCTTTGTCATGGCTTTTATCTTTACTTTTTTTGCTTTTTGAAATCATATAGTAAGCTCCCCAGACAAGTGGAGCAGCAGCAACTATTTCAAAAACTTTGACAGTGAAAAGAAAACTTTTACTAACCTTTGGAATCGGAGTTTTATCAAGTTTTGGAAATCCAAGCTTTTCAAAGGATGTTCCTGAAATATAAAGCCAGCTTGTTCCTCCAGCTTCATGTTCTCCATAAACATGAGGAATGTATCTCTGAGGATTATTATTTATTGTTTCATAAGCAAGTTTAAGCATTTCACTCCTTAATCCGAATTTCATAACATCAGCTGAACATATTTCAATACAGGCAGGGAGTTTGCCCACTGTGATTCTATCAAAACACATTGTGCATTTTGTAATCTGTGGAGTAATAGGATCATAATATTCATAGGCTGGAATATCAAAGGGACATGCAATCATGCAGTAACGACAGCCTACACAAAGTGATGGATTATAAAGAACAGCACCTTGTTCAGTTTTCTTAAATGCGTCAACAAAACAGGCAGACTGACAGGCAGCATCAATACAATGCATGCATTGTTTTTTAACGTATACAGGAGCATTGTTTTCATAAAATCTATTAACTACTGTAAATGAACCAGCAGTAGGTCTCCGAACTTTATCAAAAACTGAAGGCTTTTTATCTTTTGATTCCTCAAACTCTTTAATAGGGCTATTAGGATTTTTATTCCATTCGTTGCATGCCCATTCGCATCTACGACAACCAATACATTTTGTTAGGTCAACTAAAACAGCATAGGGTTCTTTTTGTAATACACCTGCTTTTTTTACTTCCTCATACTTTTCCCAGTTTTTTCTGTTTGCCAGATTTCCTGTAGAGTAAGTAGAAGAATCTGTACCAAAAGCATTTTTGCCTATAAGAGTTAATCCTGTAATCGTAAAAGCTTTTTTTATGAACTCTCTCCTATTCATAATATCCTCTAATACTTTTTCTTTTCTCTAATCATGTTACAAATTACTATAAAAGCAAATATTGAAATTATAGCAACTAAATATTCATATCCATGATGTGAAAAAAGTTGCTCAATTATGGGCATTTCCTTTGCTCCCTTTTCTTTCATGACATTCATGACATTTTCTTGGTTTTTCAAGTCCCATATTTTCATGACATTTTATGCACATACTGTGATATGCTGATTGAAGTCTCGGTCTTCCCAAAGCCTTTGAATCAAAAGAAATGCTATGACAACTTGCACATAGAGGAGGCTTGTTTTTTTGAGCTTCAGCATCTTCTTTGCTTTTATGATGGCATCCCTTACACATAGTCTGTATATCTTTATGAAAGTATGTTGCCATAGAACTTTTGTTTGATATATCAGTAAGCTTTTTAACCATTTTATAATGAGGGATTTTTGCAGGTTCAAACTCCTTTTCAATATGTTTGATTATTACCTCTTCTTTTACTTTATCTGATGAAACAGTAAATGATTTTATTTCTTCAGGTTCTTTTTTCCCTGTATGACAACGATTACAAATTTCTCTGTTACCCACTTCTGTTTTAATTGGTGCAATAAAGTAATGGCAACCTGAACACTCTTTTTTTGAAGTCATCTGTTTATGACATCCCTGACAACTTATTTCTGAATTAAGTGAATGGAAAGCTGTAAGAGTATTTACAAATCCACCTTCTTCTTTACCTTGTAAACTATGGCAATCTCTACAAGCCTTTAATGTCTCATGGTGACAGACTCTACATGTTTTATTATTTTTCTCATGAAAGTTATGTTTAAAAGCAACACCTTTCATTTTCCCTTCTTCAACATTAAGGAATACTTTATCTGGTTGATCTCTTTCAGGTCTTGAAACTTCTTTAAGTTCCTCAGTTGTTTTATATTTTCCTGTATGACACTTTGAGCACTCTAAAGGACCTGCGTCTAATCCCTGTAGTTTATTTTGCATATGACAGTTTAAACAAAGTTTATGGCAAGAATTTTCCATATTTAAATTCTTTTCTTTTGCTACTTTGACTATTTTTGACAATTCAGGTCCTCTTTTTTTAGTAAAATCATGACAGTAATAACATGACTGCTCAGTTCCTTTCTCATATACAAGTGCAAGTTCCTTATTTTTTTCTTCCATGTCATAGATATGATGACAGAGGCTACAGTCTTTTTCATGTTTTTTAACATGCTTGTCATGAAGGTAAAAATCAAACTCAAATATAGGATATTTTACTTCAAATTTCTCATTTACCTTTTTATGACAATCCCTGCAGGAAAGAATTTCAGGACCTGTTTTTTTACCTTGAGCACTTATTTTTTGATGACAGATAAGGCACTTACTATGATAGGCATTTTTAAGCTTTTCAGGATTTTTTATGTTTTCTTGAAAAGAAAAAACAAAATCATTATATTTATCCTTTAAGTGACATTCCTGACAGACTAATTCTTGAGGTTTATTAACTATCTTTGCTATAGAATCAACATGTTTTTGATGTTCAAATATTACTTTACCATACTGAAGAATGCCAAACACCTCTTTATGGGCTATTTCTACACGATTTTCAGGCTCTTTTAACACTACTTGACTTTTAGAATAAATTGTCATAGCCAGAAAAATAAACCCTGATAAAACTATAAAAAACATTTTTTTCATGGTTTCATCTCTTCTGGAATCTCTATTACTTCAGTGATAATATCAGTTAAAAATTTAACATGCACTCCAAGTTTATAATAGTCATTTAAATCTTCAATTCCTTTGTGACAGGTATGACAGGGAGCTATCACTATTTTTGCACCTGTATCTTTTATCTGTTCTGCTTTTATTTTTCCCCCTTCAATCCTTGCCATCTTCCATGGAGGTCCTGCATCTATCATCCCTCCACCTGCGGAACAGCAGTAGTTATATTCATATCCAGGATTTATATCAATAAAGTTTTCACATGTGGCTTTTACTATATATCTAATCATATCTCCCAATCCTCTATATCTTACGATATTACAAGGATCCTGAACTGTAACCGGTTCTTCAATTTTTTTTGCGATTTTAATTTTTCCATATCTGATTAGTTCATAGAAAAACTCAACACCGTGAATGTAAGGAATGGGAGAATCTTTCCAGCCAAGAAATCTTACTCCCTCATAAACTCCAGTTCTAAATGCATGTCCACACTCACCCATTACAATCTTTTTCACATTTAATTTAAAGGCAAGCTCATAATGTCTTCTTACAACCATACCCATTGTTTCTGAATCCTGAGCATAAAAAGCTTTATTTGTATAGTCCCATCCATCAGTATCCGGCATAGTCCAGTCAACTCCTGCAACATTCATTATTTTTGCCATGTTTGTAAGAAGTCCTGTCATATATTTTGCTTCAAGTCCGTGAGCAAGATAAAGAATTTCAGCATTTTTCTTACCAAGAGGAATTCTCGCATTTTTAATCTCTGCTCTTAATTCATCTTCAAGCCACTGGACTGTATCAAGCCACTCATCCTGTCTAAACCAGAGCATGTTTGTTGTTTGCATATGGCTCAATGCCTGATCCTGTATATACTGCGGCACTGCTCCAATAAGGCAGCATATCCTTCTTACAAGAGAGATTAAATAAGCAATGTCTATGCCAAAAGGACAAAACTGTACACATCTCCGACAAAGATTACATTCGGAAAAAGCAATTCTGGCATACTTTTTAATATCATCCTTGCTAACATTTCCATTTTTATTAAGCATATCCCAGACTGTCTGTTTTACTTTAGCTGCAGGAGCATAGGTAGGATCATTATTATGAGCAAGATAGTGATGACAAGAATTTGTGCACATTCCGCATCTCATGCAGGTTTCAACAAAAATCTTAAGTCTTGCAGATGCTTCATTTTTTAAAACTTTATCAATAGCTTTCTTTATTTCTGCTTCAGAGATATTTTCTAATGTTTTATCTATGCCTATATCTGTAACTGGCTTTCTATTAAAGGGAAAAATCTTTTCAGCCATATTAGTAATCCTTTGAATGTCTTACAGCACCAAATTCAGAGCCCGTATGAGCTCTTGTTAACCAGAATAAAAACATATGGCTTAACCTTGTGAAAGGAATTGAAATGAGCATAATCTCTCCAGCAATAAAATGAATTACAAGCATAACTTTATATTCAAATAAAAGCTCATAATGGGCAAGAAATCCTGTTATAAAAGGCAAGGAAACAATGAATAGAGATAGATAATCGGCTTTGCCTGACAGAAATTTTACATCTGGCTGTAGCATTCTGCGTATCAGGAGTAAGAGCACACAAACTATAACAATGATTGTCATCGCATCCGCTAAACCTTGAGGTAGACTCCACCAACTAATTTTCCATGACTCATACCATAATTCAATATGTCCTATTAAAAAAATCGGAGTAATAATAAGGCATATATGAAAAATAAATGTAATCATTGTAAACCATGGATGTTTTTTCATGCTTATACTTCCATAAGGCATAAGCCAGTGAATAACAGAACGAAGGGTGTATTTTAAGCTTAGATAGGGATAAATAACTCTTTCTTTTTTTGCAAGCTGGAGAAATTTCCATATCCGATAAAACATTCCAATAAAAAACACTGCAAAAGCAAACCATACAAGAGGTCCTCTTGCCAATGTATAAATTGAAGGATCTTTAAAAAACTGTTCCATTACCTTAAAATCTCTCCAATTGTTAAAATTTTTCTGTAATACCTGCCATTTTTAATACATCTTACAAGAATTTTTTCACCATCAGGGCTAAATTGAGGTTCCCACAGTATATCAAAGGTATCTTTTCCTATTTCTCCATCTAAAACTATAAAATAGACTCCTTCTTTCTCTGCCTTTGTTATAATATGAGAACTGTCAGGACTAAATTGAGGTGACCAGACTCTCTCAAATCCTCGTTTCCATGGTATCCCATCAACAGCTACAGTCCACTGATTATTTTCCCTTACAACCGCAGCCACTTTTTTCCCGTCAGGACTGAATTGAGGAGGTAAAACAGCCTGAGAAAATGTCCTATTCCACGGTATCCCATCAACTGCAATAGTCCATTTTCCAAAATCCGTGGCAACTACCGCAGCAATTTTTTTCTTATCTGTACTTACTCTTTGATTCCAAAGTTGAACAAAGTATTTATCCCAAATTGTTTTACCATTCATTGCAAGTGTAAAACCTTTTTGAGTTTTCACTGGCACACAAATATGATTTTCATCTACAAACAACGGTTCCCAAGCATAAGGAAAAATTTCATTCCATATTTCACCATTAACAGCAACAGAAAATTCCTGCTGTGAAAGCCTTACTGTTGCTGAAACTTTTTCACTATCCGGACTAAAATTGCATCCGTAAACTGAAATAAAATTTTTATCCCATGCAACGCCATCAACTGCTACAGTCCATACACCTTCTTTAAAAGTGAATATATCAAGAACCTGAGGATTCTTTGTTCTGACATAAGATGCGGTTTTTTTACCATCAGGAGAAATAAATAAATCTCTTGTATCAAAAAATAAGTTCTCCCATACTTTACCATTTATACAAACTCCGTAAGAGTCTCCTTTTTTTATGTTGAATGCTATTGTCGAAGCATCTTTACTAAACTGAAGATTCCATGCATAATCAAAAGTTTCTTCTAAAAGGTTTTCCTCTACTGCCAAAGTCCATTCATAGTTTTGTAAAACAAGACAAGCAATAGAATTGTCAGGAAGAAAATTTAGAAAGCAAATCCTTTCATATGAACTATTCCATGTTTTTCCATTTATACATGGTGTAACCTTTTTATCTTCTATCTCAACTGTTGCAGCTAATTTTTCTCCATCTGGGCTTGCAAGCAACTCATGAACAAAAGAGAACTTCTTTTTATATTCATTAACATCACAGATAAATTTTTCTTTAGTTTCCCAATCCCAGTTGAACATGTTAATCGTTATCTATTAAATAACAGACTAAAAAAAAAGTCAAGTATTTTAATACCTCCTTGAAAAAGACCATTATGAAGATACAAACAAACTCTGTTGTTGAAAGGTATTCTTAAAATGTTTTATTATTAACAATGATTTTTAATTAATTTTGGAGGTAGCAGTGAAAACATTAGTTAATATAGATAATGGGAAAAAAGTCAGAATTTTAAAAATTTCAGGAGGCAGAGGTGTTCGCCAACATCTTCAATGTCTTGGATTACATGTTGGTGATATTGTAACTTTAAAAAAAAGCTCCTTTTTAGGCGGGCCTGTGCTTTTAGAGGTTAATGGCTATGATGTAGCAATTGGTAAAGGAGTGGCTTCAAAGATAGAGGTTGAAGAAGTAGAATGAAAATTGCTTTTATAGGACAACCAAATGCTGGTAAAAGCACAATATTCAATGGTCTTGCAGGATACAAAACAGTAACAGCCAACTTTCCTGGACAAACAGTCCACTATACAGTAAGCAAAGTAAAAGTCGGAAACGAAACTTTTGAAATAGTTGATTTACCAGGTATTTATTCCCTTACAGCCATTGACATGGCTGAACTGGAATCAAGAAAATACATTTTATCTGGACAGGCAGATGTTGTTATAAATGTAATTGATGCTTCTACTCTTTCAAGAAGTTTGGAACTAACGCTTCAACTTGCGGAACTACAGGTTCCAATGGTTATCTGTTTGAATATGATAGATGAGGCTCGTAGAAAAGGCGTTGAAATAAGCCAAGAAAAACTTTCTCAAATTTTTGGAGTGCCTGTTATTGAAACTGTTGCAAATAAAGGAATTGGTCTTGATAAAATTTTTAGTTCTGCAAAACAGGCATATTATGAAAAACTTATTCCAAAAATTCAATTTTTTCACAAAGATATAGAAGAAAAAATTGAAGAAATTGAAAAAATTATTCCTTATGAATTCTTAAAAAACATTCCCAGAAGATATATAGCTATAAAATTATTAGAAGGAGATAAAGAACTTTTTGAGATAATTGGAAAATATCCTGAAATCTTAAAAAAAATTAATGATTTGAGAGAAGAAATTAAAACAACACATGGAAGACACGCTGATACTGTTATATCATCTGAAAGGCATGCCCTTGCAATGAATTTATTTGAAGATGTAGCAAAGGTTGGAGAGCCCTTGAAATCATTTAGAGAAAAGGTTGACGATCTTCTTACAAATAAATATCTCGGTTATCCTCTATTGTTTTTAATTCTATTTGGAATATTTTTTATAGTATTTGAAGTTGGAAAAATTATAGAAGAACCTCTCACAGAAATCTTCAATTCTTTAATTAAAAGACTTCCAGAATTTGTTCAGGAAAACTCTCTACTATTTTTTATTTTTAAAGGATTGCTTGAAGGCTTCTCAGGAGGCTTAGGAGTTGCTATTCCCTATTTAATCCCATTTTTTATAGGGCTAACTATTCTTGAAGACATAGGATATCTACCAAGAATGGCTTTTTTAATGGATACAGTAATGCATAGAATTGGTTTGCATGGTAAAAGCATCCTTCCTTTTGTTATTTCCTATGGATGCAATGTTCCAGGAGTTATGGCAACAAGAATACTTGAGTCTCCAAGAGACCGTTTTATTACTGCAACACTTTCTGTTTTAATTCCATGTGCAGCACGAACAACAGTAATATTCGGATTGATTGGAGCATATATCGGAGGATTTGCTGCAGCAGGGCTTTATCTTTTTAATATGTTTGTAATCATGATTTTAGGTGCAATATTAACAAAATTTATTCCAGAAACAGCAGGATTAATAATGGAAATTCCACCATTGAGAATTCCAGCAATAAAAAATGTTTTTATGAAAACATGGCTTAGATTAAAAGATTTTATGGTTGTTGCCTGGCCTCTGCTCATTATAAGCAGCATTATTCTAAGTTTTCTTGAGTATTTAGAGCTTGATCTAATTCTGAATAAAATTTTTTCTCCAGTAGTTAGTTGGCTACTTGGGTTACCAGAACAAACTGGTATAACGCTTCTTTTTGGTATTCTCAGAAAAGAACTCTCAATGATAATGCTTTTTCAGGCAATGCACACAACTCAGTTAAATACTGTTATGTCAAATTTGCAATTGATTGTTTATACAATATTCACGATATTTTATATACCCTGCATTGGAACAATGGGAGCATTGCTCAAAGAATTAGGCTTTAAAAGAATGATTTTAATAACTATTTTAACCATTGCTTTGGCATTAATACTGGCTTTGACTTCAAGAATAGCTCTGTCTATTATCATTTGAGAAAAAGTTTAAAATTTTGATATCCTTAAATTAAGGAGGCAAATCAAAATAGCTAAAGTTTACGGTAATACAACAGGATTAAAAAAAAGTATAATTAATACATTAGAAAGACTTTATAGAAAAAGACAATCCTCTGAATTCTTTATAACTCCAGAATTGGCAAAATCTTTATGCTCTATATCCTACGAACTCAACAGGCAAATTGGAGTATTAATTGATAGGTCAGGCAATATAACTCATGTCATAATAGGAACTGCTCACTCAATTTTTATTCCTCCACTGGAAGATTTTCCTATCGGAAAAAAGCAATTAAGAGGTTTAAGATACATCCATACTCACTTAAACAAAGAGATGCCTGACAGAGAAGATATAACTGACCTAAGACTTCTCAGATTTGATCTTGTTGCTGTTTTAACACATGAGAAAGGAATACCTGAAACTGTTCATATTGTTCATCTTTTACCTTATGGAAAACAAAACCAATTTGAAATCATTTCATCAAATCTTTATTCTCTTAAACACAATTTTAAAGAATTCATAGATAATCTTGAAGCAGAAATGGATAGAGCAAGAGTTATTGATATGCAAGACCCTCGAGAAAAAGCTATTCTTATCAGTGTATCTACTGCTCCAAAATATATTCTTGAGGAACATATGGAAGAATTAAAAGACCTTGCAGAATCAGCAGACCTGATTGTAATAGATAAAATTATTCAAAGAGTAAAACAGATAAATCCAAAATATCTTCTTGGTGAAGGAAAACTCAGAGAATTAATTATTAAAGCAATGGATATGGGAGCAACACTTTTGGTATTTGACCAGAATTTAACTCCATCTCAGATAAGAGCAATAACTGATATGACAGAGTTAAAAGTAATAGACCGTAGCCAGCTTATACTTGATATTTTTGCTAAAAGAGCTCATACAATGGATGGAAAAGTTCAGGTAGAACTTGCTCAACTCCGTTACATGCTTCCAAGACTTACAGGTAAAGGAACTGCTATGTCAAGACTTGCAGGAGGCATTGGAGGAAGAGGACCTGGAGAAACAAAGCTTGAATTAGATCGCAGAAGAATAAATAAAAGAATCCATCATCTTGAAAACGAACTTGAAAAACTCACGCTGGCAAGAATTGAAAGAAAAAAACGCAGAAAAGAACTTTCAATCCCTATTGTCTCAATTATAGGATATACAAATGCTGGTAAATCCACACTTCTTAATGCTCTTACAAAAAGTTCAGTCTTTGTTGAGGATAAAATGTTTGCAACCCTTGATACATCCTCAAGAAGACTGAAATTTCCTGAAGAAAAAGAGCTTATAATTACTGATACAGTAGGTTTTATCAGAGACCTCCCCGATGACCTTGTAGCAGCATTTAAAGCCACATTGGAGGAACTACAAGACGCATCTTTGCTTATTCATCTTGTTGATATTTCTAATCCTCAATTTGAAAATCATATTGAGTCTGTAAATAGAATTTTAAGTCAATTAGGGCTTGATATAAAACCTGTTATTCTGGTATTTAACAAAATTGATAAACTCTCATCATTGGAAACAAAGCAAATTTGTAATAGATACAATGCAATCGGAATCTCTGCAATAGATAAAAAAACTCTTATCCCACTAATAGATGAAATAAAAAATAGACTCTGGGAAGAAAAAGTTACTTGTAACGCTCCACTTTGAATCTGTAAATTTCCACATCAGAATCATACGGGTCAATACCTGCTTTTAGTTTAGCAATTCTTAGTTGTTCATCTACTGTATTAACACCTTCTATATCTGGAAGCAATAATCCCCTTTGCCATCCCTTTACAACAATTACTCCGTATTTTTTAGGGTCAAGTTCATCAAGACTTTTAACAGGTTCAGGTGGGCTGAGTATATCAACTGAATATTCCAATTCTTGAAGTTCCTGAGGATGAACAGGAGGAAAGCGAGGATCTTCTGTTGCTGAAGCTATAGCATTTCTAACTATTTCTGTGTATATATTTTCAGTGGTAGGAACAAATGTTCCTATACAGCCACGAAGTTGACCTTTTTTCTTAATTGAAACAAATACCCCTGCTTTTTTATTCATCTCAGGGGGAATCTTATCAGGGATTGTGGGTATTTTTCCGGTTTTTACATATTCTTCCACAGTCTTCTTAGCAAGTTCTACAAATGGATGCATAGTAAAGTATACACTAAATTATTCATACAAATCCAATAAAACATCTGGAAAAGTTTGACAATTTAAACATTTTTGTGATATATCTTTAAAAGATTGGGGAGTCGTCTAACGGCAGGACGGCAGACTCTGGATCTGCTTGTAGGGGTTCGAATCCTCTCTCCCCAGTATTTTTAAAGGTCCCATCGTCTAGCCAGGTCTAGGACGTAGCCCTCTCAAGGCTAAAACACGGGTTCGAATCCCGTTGGGACCGTTTTAATTTAGACAATAAATTTGACATATGAAAAAATGTTTTTATTTAACAATTATATGTTTCATATTGCTGAATTTTAATATCTCTTCTGGTGAGACATTTTCAGTCTCGCAGGATACAACAATTATTGGAAAACTCCAAACTCATATATTAAAAAACAAAGAATCACTTATAGAAATCGCAAGACATTACGATTTAGGTTATAATGAAATCGTAGATGCCAATCCTAATTTGGATCCTTTTGTGCCCGGAGATGGAAACAAAGCAATAATTCCCACTTTCTGGATTCTACCTGATAGAGTGAACAACTTTCAGGGAATTATCATAAATCTTTCTGAAATGAGACTTTATTATTTTCATAAAAAATCCAAGGAACAATTAGTTACAACATTTCCAATTGGTATAGGTGATGATGGAGTTGAAACTCCAATGGGTAAATTTAAAATATCTCATAAAATTGTTAATCCTCCATGGTATGTTCCAGAGTCAATAAAACAGGAAAGACCTGAACTTCCAGCAGTTGTTCCACCAGGTCCGGAAAATCCACTGGGAACACATGCAATGAGACTTTCTGGTTTAAGCTATCTGATTCATGGGACAAACAGACCATGGGCTGTTGGCAGAAAGGTTACTCATGGTTGTATAAGACTTTATCCAGAAGACATTCCAAAATTATTTGATATAGTTCCTGTTGGCACAGAAGTAATAATTGTAAGACAACCTGTAAAGGTTGGTAGAGTCGGCAATGAGGTTTACATTGAAGTCCACAGAGATGACCAATTAAAAGACTATGATTATCTTAAAAACGCAATAGAACAGCTTGCTAAGAAAGGACTTTTAAAACATGTGGATACTTTCAAACTTTACTATGTAATAAAACAAAAAAGTGGAATTCCCACCTCTGTAAGCATCAAAAATAAAGAGCCACAAATCCTGCCTTCGGATTCGTGGCTCTAAAAAAATCTAAACTACTTCTTCTGCTGAAGCTCAAATGCTTTTCCTGCTTTTTGTGAAGCAGCTTCTGCTCTCTTTGCTGCATCCTCTGCTCTCTGAGCAGCAGCTTCTGCTTTCTTTGCTGCTTCATCAGCCTTTGTGCAGCAGTCATCAACCTTCTTATCAATAGCGTTAACTTTTGATTCAAGATTATTTACTTTGCTTTCAAGTTTTCCTATTCTGTCAACCAGAGGGTCAATTTCCTGTTTAACATAGTCCTTTGTTGCGCAACCAAAAGCAAAAATAAACATAGCAGATACTACAACTAATAAAAACTTCTTCATCCTTTCTCACCTCCTTTCTTGAAAAAATTCCAATTAATACAACTTTAGCTCAAAATTAAAATTTTTTCAACCCTTTTAAATATCCTTCTATAAAAATATCTCCTCCAAACATTCTTATTTTTAAATCTTTGATTTCAAAAGCTTCATCAAGATTTTTATAAATATTACCTCCAATGCTTGGATAAGATTGTGCACCGCCTATTATCTTTGGTGCAATAAAAATCATCAGTTTATCAACTATCCCGCTCCATAAAGCATAACTATTTAGTGATGAACCTCCTTCTATCATTAAAGAAGTTATCTGTCTTTTTCCTAATTCTTCCATAAGCCATTGAAGGTCTACTTTTTCTGAAGAAAAAGATACAATTTCTATCCCTCTATGTATAAGATGTTTTATATTTTTATCATTTAATTTTTTCTCATGCACTACAGCTATGGTATTTGGAGGAGGATTATAGACATGATAATTGAGAGGAATCTTGAGTTCTGGGTCTATTATAACTCTCAAAGGATTTTTTCCACCTTTTATTCTTGATGTAAACATCGGATTGTCTTTCAACACGGTTCCGTAAGCAGAAAGCAAAGCATCAACTCTTGAACGTATCAAATGCACAAATTTTCTTGATTTTTCTGATGTAATCCACTTAGACTCACCTAAGGGAGTGGCAATTTTGCCATCAAGAGTCATTGCTATTTTAAGAATTACAAAAGGACGGCTGGTTGTTATGTATTTTATATAAAACTCATTTAGTTTCTTGACTTCTTCTTCCAGCACTCCTTCTATAACTTTAATTCCATGATTATTTAAAATTTCTACACCCTTTCCTGATACCTTCGGATTAGGGTCCCTCATACCAATAACAACTCTATTAATTCCTGAGTTTATTATAGCGTCTGTGCATGGAGGTGTTTTTTTATCTTTATGACAGCATGGCTCAAGAGTCACATAAAGAGTTGCACCTTTTAAAGATTCATTTGCATTCCTTATAGCTTCAGCTTCAGCATGGGGTAAACCTGCTTTTTTATGATAGCCTTCTGAAATAATTTTTCCATTTTTGACAATCACAGCACCAACCATTGGATTTGGAGACGTTCTCCAGTTTGCCTTTTTTGCCAAAAGCAATGCTTTTTTCATAAAAAATTTATCGTCTAATATATTGCTTTGCATTGTTTAATTGTAACATATTTAAACCATTTGTAAGCATTAGAGGTATGGTAATTAATAAATAAAAATTGATTTTTTTAATCTGATTCTGTATAATATGGAAGCTATGAATCTCTTCAATAAAAAAGAACAAATAAAGGGAATTATAGAATCTTTATTGTTCATTGCTGAAAAACCTATTTCTACAAAAATCCTGCTTACAATACTAAATATATCTGAATCGCATCTTAAAGAAATTATCTTTGAACTTATGGAAGAATATAAATTAAGGAATTCAGGGATTATCATTATTAAAATTGAAGATTCTTATCAAATGGTTACAAATCCTGAATATGCTGAATGGATAAAAATATTTCAAAAAATACATACACATAATAAACTTTCTGAACAGGCACTTGAAACACTCGCTATCATAGCTTATAGACAACCTATTACCAAGGCAGAAATAGAAAAAATAAGAGGTATAAACTCAGATTATGCAATAAAAAGCTTAATAGAAAAAAAACTTATAAAAATTGTAGGTAAAAAAGAATTACCTGGTAGGCCTTTTCTTTATGGAACAACAAAGGAATTTTTAAAACTTTTTGGTATTTCAAGCTTAAACGAATTACCGGGGTTGACTGATTTTCAAAAGATAAATGCTGCATAAGGAGGTGATTTATATGGGTAAAATATTTATTTTTTTAATTAGTTTAATGATTTTTCCCTGTCTTGTATTTGCTCAGACATATACAGTAAAAAAAGGTGACAATATCTGGCAGATTTCAAAAAAATTTAATGTTTCAATTAGTGATATTAAAAAAGCAAATAATTTGAAAAATAATAAATTGCAAGTAGGTATGAAATTAGAAATCCCTCAAAAAAATGAAAAAATTACAAAACAATCAAAATCAAATGAAGCAGAATATCACATTGTCAAAAAAGGCGATACACTATTCAGAATTGCAAAGAAATACAATATATCAGTAGAAGAACTGAAAAATCTTAACGGTTTAAATAGTAATAAACTTAGCAAAGGACAAAAACTTATTGTAAAAGCTCCTGAGAAACCTAAAGAAAATATCTCCATAAGAGAGAATGAAAAAGTTCCTGTTTTAGCTTCGGCAAAATTAGATATAGATGAAAAAGCAGAAGAAATAGAAGAGATTAAAGCATCAGAAGATCTTTCCCAAATGAGTCTCACAGAAAGGCTGCTTTTATTTGCAAAAAAAATGCTTCATCTCCCATATAGATTTGGTGGAAACAGTTTTAACGGACTTGATTGTTCCTTTTTTGTCAAAAAAGTATATTCAATGGTTGGTATAGAACTGCCAAGAAGTGCAAGAGAACAGTTTACAATGGGAATTCCAGTTAAGAAAGACGAACTTCAGCCAGGTGACCTTGTATTTTTCAGAACCTATGCAAAATTTCCATCGCATGTAGGAATTTATCTTGGAGACAATCTATTTATTCATGCATCAACAAGATCAAAAAAAGTAACAATTGATAGTTTAGAAGCTCCCTATTATCTGAGCAGATTTATTGGTGCAAAAAGGATTCTGGGTATTGATAAAGAAACCATTGAAAAAGCTATTGAAGAGCTTAAAAATAATCAAAGCTAATTAGAATAAAATATTTTCCCCATATCTGTAGTATCATAACCACCAAGTTTTTCAACTGCTTTTCTAAATTCTTTGTCTTCCTGTATTACCCTTAAAACTGCTTGAATTATTTTAAGCTCAAGAAATTCATAGGGAATCAAAATATCGTATCTTTCCTTAGCTACTGGTATAAAATCAAGATCAAGTGCCTGTGCAGCAGCAAGAATACCCAGTCCTACATCAGCTCTACCTGTAAGTACCGCTGAAGCAACTCCCATGTGAGTATATTCATCTGTATCATAGCCTTTTATCTGAGATGGTGATATTCCCAGTTCTTTTAAATGTTTATCAAGTAATAGCCGTGTTCCTGAACCTGCCTGCCTGTTTATGAAAACTACATTTTCATTTGTAAGGTCATTAAATCCTCTAATGTTTTTAGGATTTCCTTTTTTCACAATAAATCCCTGTATTCTATAAACAAGATTTATAAGAACAACTTTTTTATCAGGCATAAGTTTTTTTATAAATGGGATATTATACTCACCAGTTACTTCATCAAGAAGATGAGTGCCTGCCATATGAGCTTCTCCTTTTTTAATTGCAACAAGACCACCCATTGAACCAACATGAGCAGAGGAAAGAGTAACGTCAGGATAACTTTTTCTTAAAAAATTATATAAAACATCAAGCGTATTATCATGACTGCCGATGCATACCACGGTATTGTTAATTTCCTCTTTATTTCGCCATAAGTTAACTGTTACTTCAGACCCTTGTGAAAACCCCTCAGAACCTTTGGGAATAACAATATATCCATCAGCTCTTACAACAGACATTAAAAGTCCAGCTCCTCTTCCCATAGGCGTTACTATATATTTTCCCCCTACCCTACCTACTTTTACTCTAACAAACTCATCAACTCCCATATTTGAAGAAATTTGTCTTGACAGTATTGCTTTAAGTTTTTCTTCCTTTTTTACAGATATACCCAAAAAAAGTTCAATTAAGGGTTTAACAAAAAGGTCAAAACATAGAAATGCTGATACGGGATATCCAGGAATTCCTAATATGGGTTTATTTTTGATAAATCCTGCAATAAAAGGTTTACCAGGTTTTATTGCTACACCATTTATAATGACATTGCCAAGCTCATTAATGACTTTATATGTAAAATCTTCCTTTCCGTATCCAGAACCTGCATTTAAAAGCACCATATCACATTCTTTGATAGCATTTAAAATAGCATTCTTTATTTCCTTTTCTTCATCTGGAACTATTGGATAAACCTTCGGCTCTGCTACAGCCTCTTTAATCAAATTTTCTAAAACAGCTGAGTTATATTCAATCAGTTCTGGTGGTTGCGGCATTCTTTCTTTAAGTTTTTCTGGGGGAATTAATTCTGAACCTGTAGGAATAATCCCTATAATAGGCTTCTTTCTCACCTTTATTTCAGTAATTCCACTTGCTAAAATAGCTCCAATATCAACAGCTCTGACTACATGGCTTTCTGGAATTATAAGTTCTGTTGCAACAATATCTTCTCCAATTGGTCTTACATCATTATAGGGAGGTACAGAGGAATAAATCTCTATAAATCCATCTCTAAGCGTTACATCTTCAATAGGGATAACAGCATCAAAGCCTTCAGGGAGAGGGTCTCCTGTTTCAATCCATTGAGCATCAACACCTATTTGAAGTCTTACAGGCTCTCGTTCTGTTGCTAAGAATGTTTTTTGGGATTTAACTGCATATCCATCCATTGCAGCTGAATGGAAATAAGGAGAAGAAAATTTTGCTAAAACAGGCTCTGCTGTAATTCTTCCTAATGCGTTTTTAACTAAAATAGTTTCAGATTCAGTAGGAACAGGTATTATTTTTTTTAAGTTGTTAAAAAGTTTTTCCTTTGCTTCATCAAGTGATATAAGCTCGTGAAAAACCTTTTTCCCCATTACTTTATTACTCTTAACCCAATAAAATTAGGAGATCTTCTTATATATCCTTTTTTTTGAGCTACTATGTCAAGAGGTAAACTAATCAGGTCAATCAAAAATGGATCTCTGTATTTAATATAGTGATTTTCTCTGAAACTTTTTATATAAGTGTTACATTCAAGACAAACTTCTGCTCTTATTTCTTCATCATCAAGAAGTATTTCAATTTTACTTGAATCCTTATTAAAGCAATAAGGACATCCTATTCTGAAAAAGCTTCCACCATGTTCACAAAGTGGACAAATCATTATTTTTTCATTATTCTCTGTAATCATAGCAAGAGATGAATCTGTTCCACAAACAGGACATTTACCTGTATCCATAAATGATGCCTGTTGTCCTTCCTTCCTCAGAAATACAAAAAAAGGTTTACTCAATATAAAAAGCATCCTTTCCAGTTCTTCTTTTGAAAGTTCCTCACTTTGTATGGGAAGAAACCAGAGACTATCAGGCTCTTTTATTATGTCTTTGCCAGATTTTATAATTTCATCCTTTAGAAAAGATATGGATTCAAAAGGAATATTAAAAATAGAGGAAAAATTTTTAAGAACAATATCAATCAAGGCAATATCATTGTCAAGTTTCACTCTTTCTTTTTCTTGTTTACATTGCTCTGTTAAATTTTTTATTTTTTCATAAAGCTCAAGTGGGCTCTGTAAATGAGGCTTCTCTTTTATTATTTCTTCAATTTTCATAAATCCTCCTCAATAGAAATACTTATGGAATATCAGGTGGTTTTATTTTTAAATCTTCGCCACTCAGGGCTTCAACAAGAAATGTTTTTAAAACTTTTTTCTCTTCTTCAGTCAAGTTAAGAGGTTTCAAAACTTTATTACCTTCTCCTCCACCCTTATTAAAAAAGTCTATAACTTCATCAAGACTCTTGAATATACCATTATGCATATATGGAGCAGTTTTTGCAACCTCTCTCAATGTAGGTGTTTTAAACGCTTTATAATCTTTTTGTTTTTTGGTTTTGAAATATCTCCCGAGGTCTTCCTTGATATTCATGTAGTCTGGATATTTATTTATCTTTGCTACATATCTTCTTGTAACAATAAATTTGTCTTCATTAGCATATTTTGGATTTTCAGGAACCATAAGCGCATGAAATTCCTGATCACTTAAGTAATAACCATAATGACAATCTATGCATTTTCCTTTACCTGTAAATATCTCAAGTCCCCTTTTAGCTTCAGAAGATAATGCGTTTTTATCTCCTTTGAGATATCTGTCAATAGGCGCATTTTTTGAAATTAAAGTTCTTTCAAAAGCAGCAATAGCCTTTGCAATCAATTTAATATTTACATCCTGTCCAAAAATCCTCTTAAATGCTTCTCTGTATTCAGGCACTATTCTAATTTCTTCCTCTACAAAATCAAGATTTTGATTCATTTCAAAAGGTGACATAATGGGAAACTCTGCCTGTTCTTCTAATGTTTTAGCTCGTCCATCCCAGAAAAGATGTTTAGCATAAGCAGAATTCATAAGAGTCGGAGCATTCCTGAAGTTTCTTGTGGTGGGATAACTTAGAGATATCTCAGAGGCATCTGTAAATGCCTTTTCAGGATCATGACAGCTTGCACAACTTGTTGTTCCATCACCTGAAAGTCTTCTATCAAAAAACAGCTTTTTACCAAGTTCTATTTTTTCCTGAGTCATTGGGTTATTCTCAGGAACAGACACCGCTGGTAAAGGCTCAATTTTCTTTTTCTTTTTTTCAGAAGCAAAGCCTTCAATATTAAAAAACAAGGCAATCAAGCATAAAAAAATTAAAATACTATTTCTTCTTAACATTTTCAAGTTCCCTGAAAATTATCTCTTTAAAGTATTCGCTGTCTCTAACACCAAGCACTTTTATACCATTAATATAAAAGGCTGGTGTTACATAAAGATCAAGTTCTTTTGCAAGCTTTAAATCTTTCTCAATTATTGATGCACCTTCCTGATTATCTATTGCTTTTATAAATTTTTCTACATCCATATTCAGCTTCTTTGCGTAATTTATGAGTGATTCTCTGTCAAGTCTTGGAGAGTTTTTTATTAATAACTCATGCATTTCAGTAAACTTTCTCTGTTTCCAAGCCTCTACTGCTGCTTCAGCTGCAATTCTTGAATAATCTCTATACCGATAAGGGAAAAATTTTATAACAAGCTTAACCTTGCCTTCCAGTTCTTTTACCAATCTATCTATGGTCGGACCGACCTCCACGCAGTGTGGTCACTGATAATCAATAAATTCTATAATTGTAACAGGTGCATCCTCATTACCAATGACAGGAGAGTTTTCAATAGATAGATTATATCTCTGGTCAGCAGCTATAGCAAAAGAATAAAAATAGAAAATAAAAAAAAGCATCACAAAAATTCTAAATTTTTTCATAATCTATTCCCTTTAAAGTTATTTTGAAACAATTATAACAGAATTAAGATGAAATAAAAAAGGAACAGAATAAAAAAATTTAAAAATAAATGCCCCCTGCAGGGATCGAACCTGCGACACCAGGTTTAGGAAACCTGTGCTCTATCCTACTGAGCTAAGGGGGCTTAAAAAATTATAGCAAAAAATTAAATCAAAATGCCAAGTCTATACTTTGTATTTATAAGCACTTGACAAAATTTTTAAAAGTGGATAAAATTAGTCAACAATAAAATTTAGGAGGGAAGTATGGACACAGTTTTATTAAGCAGGCTACAGTTTGCTGCAACTGCAGCCTTTCATTTTATCTTTGTTCCTCTTACTCTCGGACTATCCATTCTTGTAGCCTACATGGAAACAAAGTATGTAAGAACTGGAGACAAAGACTACTTAAGAATGGCAAAGTTCTGGGGGAGGCTTTTTGTTATTAATTTTGCCTTAGGGGTTGTTACGGGAATTACTATGGAGTTTCAGTTTGGAATGAACTGGGCAGAATACTCCCGCTATGTAGGCGATATTTTTGGTTCACCACTTGCGATTGAAGCAACTGTTGCCTTCTTTCTTGAGTCCACTTTCCTTGGTGTCTGGATTTTTGGCTGGAATAAAATATCTCCAAAACTTCATGCCCTTTCCATCTGGCTTGTGGCTTTAGCTACCAATCTGTCTGCTTTATGGATTTTGATTGCCAATGGCTGGATGCAGCATCCTGTGGGATATGTAATAAATAATAACCGTGCTGAGATGGTTGATTTCTGGGCAGTTGTAACAAATGCCTACGGGCTTCTTAAATTTGCCCACACTGTTCTTTCAGGCTGGGTAGTAGCAGGATTTTTTGTGCTTGGAATCTCAGCCTACCATCTGCTCAATAAAAATGAAACCGAATTTTTCAAAAAGTGTCTAAAAATTGGTGCTATATTCGCTCTTGTAAGCTCCATATTGGTTGCTGCAGTTGGTGATTTTCATGCAAAGGAAGTAGCACATACTCAGCCAACAAAGCTTGCAGCAATGGAATCTCTTTGGAACACCACTACGAACGCACCTATGTATTTACTCCTTATCCCAGACCCTGAAAATGAAAAAAACTCAGTTGAGGCAATAGGAATACCTTCAATGTTAAGTATACTTGCTGGAAAAAAGGAAATCAAAGGCTTAAAAGAGTTTTCACCCTCTGAAAGACCTCCTGTTACTCTTACTTTTGTGAGCTTTAGACTAATGGTTGGATTAGGTTTTCTCTTTATTCTGCTTACTCTTTTGGTTTTGATAAAGTTTAGATATATTGAAAACAGTACAATTTTTTTAAAATTACTTCTTTGGTCAATTCCTCTTCCCTATATTGCAGGTCAGCTTGGCTGGATTGTGGCAGAAGTAGGGAGACAGCCATGGATTGTTTATGGACTTCTAAAAACAACTGATGCTGTATCAAAAGCTGTTGAGCCCTCACAGGTTTTAGCATCCTTAATTGGCTTTACAGTCTTTTATGGTGCATTAGGCATAATTGATATATACCTTCTTGCAAAATATGCAAGAAAAGGTCCTGAACCAAAGGAGGTGTAATCATGGAGTTTCAAATTATATGGTTTATTTTATGGGGATTGCTCTGGGCGGTATATTTTGCTCTTGATGGATTTGACTTTGGAGCAGGTATTCTTTATCCATTTATTGCAAAAGATGAGATGGATAAAAAAGCAGTAATTCATGCAATAGGACCTGTATGGAATGGTAATGAAGTATGGCTTATAACTGCTGGAGGTGCAACTTTTGCTGCATTCCCTACTACCTATGCCTATATGTTTAGTTATCTTTATACGCCGCTCCTTATAATCCTTTTTGCCTTAATTTTACGGGGTGTTGCTGTAGAGTTCAGACCAAAAGCCGTAACAGACACACAAAAAAAACTGTGGGATATTGGTATTTTCTTAGGAAGTCTCATTCCCTCTTTACTTTTCGGTGTTGCCTTTGGAAATATATTTATGGGGCTAAAATTTGATGATTCTGGTTACTATGGAACACTATTTAGCCTTCTTAATCCCTATGGATTACTTGTAGGTTTGTTATTTCTTTTCACATTCATAGTTCATGGAGGATTATGGATATCTCTCAAAGTTCAAGATACCTTAGCAGAAAAAGCAATGGCAAGAGCCAAAAAATTCTGGTATCTACAGGCTATATGCGCTGTCTTATTTCTTATTCTTACAGCAGTATTTACAAATCTTTACGATAACTTCCTCAAACTTCCCTTTTGGTTTGCTGTGCCTGCATTGGCTGTAACATGTCTACTTGTAACAGGCTTTTATATAATGAAAAACAAAAGAGGTAGAGCTTTCATTTCATCAGCCTTGTTCATTATATCTCTTGTATTTAGCGGTATCATAGGGCTTTATCCAAATCTTATTCCTTCTTCAATTGACTCTAAATACAGTCTTACGCTATTTAACTCTTCCTCAAGCCCTTACACTTTGAAAATAATGACAATTGTTATTATAATTTCTGTTCCGATTGTTCTTTTTTATCAGGCATGGACATATAAAACATTTATGTATAAAATTACAGAAAAAGAGCTTAAGGAGGAAGGCTATTAAAGGACTACAGATTACAAGGGAAACAGATTATGCAATTAGAACTGTGCTTTATCTTTCAGGTAAAAAAGATTACTCTGCACGGGCAGAGGAGATATCACAACAGATGCAAATTCCAAAAAGCTTTTTAAGGAAAATACTGAAACAGCTTGAAAAAGTAGGATTAGTTCAACTTAAAAGAGGGGTAAGCGGTGGCATAAAACTTTTAAGAGAGCCTGTAGAGATAACACTGTTTGATGTAATAGTTGCAATGGAAAAAGCAGTAGCTTTAAACAGATGTGTAATAAATGACAAAATCTGTGGACTAATCTCTCACTGTCCTGTACATCCTGTCTGGTTTAAAGTTAGAGAAAGGCTTATTCAGGCTTTACAGGAAATTAAATTTCAAGAATTAGCTAAGGGGGCTGCTTCATAAGGCAGTCCCTTCAAACATATTAATCCATTCCTTAAAAATTCTGACCTTTTCTTCACCGTATCTTGAAAGGTCTTTGATAATCTCATCAACTGTTCTTACTCTTACTGAACCATCAGATTCTTTTGAGAAAAATTTATCTGCATAGGCAATTATTTTTTCCTCTAATGTAATGGGGATCATGTCTCTTTGAGGTAAAGGAAGATTTTTTTTAACTATTTCTTCCTTTGTTATTCCTACGCCAGTGTGTCTCTCGCAAACAAGAGCATGATTAGGATATCCCTCCTTTTCAAGTATTTCTTTTCCAAGATAACCATGAGCTAAATAGGGATATTTGCCATGACAATCAAATCTCGGAGTATTTGTCATAAAAATTCCTATGTCATGCAACATTGCTGCCTCATAGATAAACTGTTTATCTGCATTTAAATTTTCCGCTATTTTTACTGCTTTTTCCGCAACTTTCTGTGAATGATTAACAAGAATAATAAATGCCAAACTTTGAGGACTATAGTATTTTTTTATGACTTCTAATGGATCCATTTTTTCATTATATCATGAAATTCTAATACGAGTTGCAGGTAAAATTTTAAGAAAAATAATTCCTCCAGCTAAACATATTAAAGAATAAAGTTCAAGCACTGGTTTAACACCAAATCTGTCAACAAGAATTCCCGCAAGTAAATTCCCAATTGGAGTAAATCCTAAAAAAACAAACGCAAAAAAACTCATTATTCTTCCTCTGAGTCTTTGTTCTGTCTGATGCTGAATAAAGCTGTTACTCACAATAAAAAAATTAACTAAGGCAAAACCTATTATAAAAGCAAATGAAATTGTAATGTAAAATTCATTGAAAAATGCAATTCCGAAAATAGCAACAGGAAATAAAAGTGATGCTCTAAAAATGTGATTTAGCTTTTCTTTAATATCTTTTTTTAATGCTATGAGAATGCCAGCTAAAAGTGAACCTGCTCCTATAGATGAGACAATTATACCAAAACCCTTAGCTCCAACATTTAAAACCTCTCCAGCTATTATAGGCAGTATTGTCATAAAGGAAAGGCCAAATAATGTAAAAATTCCCACTGCACAAATTGTATACAAAATTTGTTCATTTTTAAGAAGAAACCTAAATCCTTCTTTCAAACTTTTTCTGAAAGAACTATTTTCTGAAGCACTTAAAGGAAAGTCTGGTTTAATGCTCAGAAGAATTAAAATAAGAGGTATAAAACTCAATGCATTAAGGTAAAAACACATATAAAAACTCAAATGAGTCACAATAAATCCTGCAAAAACAGGTCCTGCAATTCTTGCGATATTAAAAGATATTGATTGCATTGCTACAGCAGTAGTAATCATCTCATGAGATACTATTTCAGTTATAAAAGCCTGCCGAGCCGGCATATCAAAAGCAGTAGCTACTCCAAGAATGAAAGATGCTGCGGCAATATGCCAGATATTTATAACATTTAAGTGAATAAGGATGCCAAGAATTACAGCAGGTAAACATGATAAACACTGAGTTACAATTAAAATATTTCTCCTTGGATATCTGTCAGCTATTACACCTCCAAATAATGTGAAAAGAAGCGCAGGGAATGAAGCAAGAAAAGAAATCAATCCGAGATAAAAAGCGGATTTAGTAAGAACATAAACAAGCCAACTCTGTGCTATTTGCTGCATCCATGTGCCACTTAAAGAAATTATCTGACCTATCCAGTAAGCTCTGAATTCCTTAATTTTCAATGGATGGGACATCTTTTATTATATCATTTTATGTTCTTTTGACTTGCCTTATAGTATGAAGAACTTTTTATTTTTGAGTTAAAAAACATTTATGAGAGCTTTATTCAAGTTCTTGTTTAATTATTTCAATAGTTTCCATGACTTCATCAACCGTTGTAAATTTTCCTGTGCTTATTCTTATTGAGGAGAGAGCATCTTCAGGAGAAACACCCATTGCAAGCAAAACATGGCTTGGTTTCCTTGTTCCTGCATGGCAAGCAGAACCTGATGAAATTGCGACTTTGCCAGATAACCTCTCAACGAATTCATCTGCCAATATACCTTTGATTGAAATATTTATTGTGTTTGGAAGTCTTGGAGCTTTCTTTCCGTTAAACTTAACATTATGAATCTCAAAAAGTCCGTTAAGTAATGGCTCTGTAACATGATGAAGATGTTCGGTTATTTGAGAAAACTCTTGAGAGATTATTTCACTTGCTTTTCCTAATCCTGCAATATAAGCAGTATTTTCAGTCCCTGGTCTTAAGCCTTTTTCATGAGATGCGCCCAAAAGCACAGGCTTTATAATAAAATTTTTTCTTATATAAAGCGCTCCAATTCCTTTAGGTGCATAAAATTTATGCCCTGCTAAACTAAGCATTGTAACAGGAAGTTCATTTACAGAAACAGGAACTTTTCCAATACTCTGAGCGCAATCTGTATGAAAAGGTATTTCTTTTTCAAGAAGAATCTCTCCAATTTCTTTAATTGGCTGAATTATACCTGTTTCATTATTTGAGTGCATTATAGTTACAAGAATCGTATCCTTTTTTATTGCTTTCTTTACATCTTCTGGATCAACAATGCCTCCAGGACTTACAGGAAGAAAAGTTACATCATATCCCATGCGAAGAAGTTGTCTGCATGGATTAAGCACTGAAGGATGTTCAATTGAAGATGTTATTATATGCCCTTTGCTAAAACATAAAGCTCTTCCAAATATTGCAAGATTGTTTGACTCTGTGCCTCCTGAAGTAAAAATTATCTCTTCAGGTTCTGCTTCAATAAGTTCTGCTACTTTCTTTCTTGCAGTTTCAATGATTTTTCTTGCGTTTTTACCATAGCTATGAGAGCTTGAAGGATTTCCGAACTCCTCAAAAGTTCTTATTATTTCTTCTTTTACTCTTGGTTCTAAAGGAGTTGTTGCATTGTAATCAAGGTAAATCATGTTATATAAATTTATCAAAAAATATATTTTTTATGCTATTATTTATTTCATGAAAATTCAGTTTTTCGGAGCAACAAAAACTGTCACAGGTTCATGTTTCCTCCTTGAAATAGAAAAACAAAATATTCTCATTGAGTGTGGACTTTTTCAGGAAAATGATAAAGAATTCCTAAATTATGAACCTTTCCCATTCAATCCAAGAAAAATAGACCTCGTTATTCTTACTCATGCTCATCTCGATCACTCTGCTCTTATTCCAAAGCTTGTCAAAGAAGGACTAAGATGCAGAATTATCACAACTCCTGCCACAAAAGACCTTCTTGAAATAATGCTCTTTGATGCATTAAAAGTACAAAAAAATGAGAATCATAAACAACTTCTTTATGATGAAGAAAATATATACAAAGCTTTGAAACAGATAGAAACTTTATCCTATCAAAAAACATTAAATTTTAATGGAATAAGCATAAGATTCCTTGATGCCGGACATATTCTTGGCTCAGCAACTGTTGAAATAAAAATTAATAATAAAACGATTGTATTCTCAGGAGATATTGGAAGAACAGGGAATCCGATTTTAAAGGATCCTATCCCTCCAACTGAAGCAGACTACCTTGTTTTAGAGTCAACCTATGGAAACAGACTTCATAAAAATCTTGAAGAAAGTATTAAGGAGCTTATTCAAGCGATAAAAGATACATTTAAAAAAGAAGGGAATGTTATAATACCAGCTTTTGCTGTTGGAAGAACCCAAGATTTGCTTTATATTCTCAATAAATCTGTAAGGCAGGGAATTTTAGAACCAATAGATGTCTATCTTGACAGTCCTCTTGCAGAAGAAGCCACAAGAATATATCTTTCACATCCAGAACTTTTTGATGATGAAGCCTTAAGAGAAATGAGACACCCGAATCGCTCATCCATAAAGCTTCATTTTATAAAAAGTGTTGAAGAATCAAAAAAACTTAATACAATTAACTCAAAGGCTGTTATTATTGCTGGAAGCGGAATGTGTCAGGGTGGAAGAATAATATATCACCTTTATCATAATATTTACAGAGAACAATGTAGCATTATCTTCGCAGGATTTCAGGCTAAAGGCACACTTGGAAGAAAAATTGTTGATGGAGAAAAAGAGGTTTTGATACTTGGTAAAATGCTTCCAGTAAAAGCTAAAATTTACACTATTGGAGGTTTTTCAGCACATGCTGACAGAGATGAACTTCTTGAATGGCTTAAAGCTATCAAAACAAAGCCTGAAATTTTTATCGTTCATGGTGAACCAGAAGTCATTGATATTTTTAAAAAATCAATAGAAGAAAGATTCAACTTTAGATGTCATTGTCCAGAAAGGCTTTCCACTTATGAAATTGGGTAAGTATTATCTCAATGAAAAAATCTTTATAAAACTAATTGAGTTTCCTGCACTTTATAATATAAAAACAGATGAAATTTACTGTATTGATAAAAGGGCATTAAAAATACTCAGTGACATATCAGAAAGTAATGCTCTACCCAATACACTCAATAAAGGGGAAAAAGATGACAAAAAATTCATTGAATACTGCTTAAATGAAGGAATTTTAACTAAAATCCCTCAAAAAAGAATTAAAACTGCAATAGAGCAATCACCAATTCCATCTCTAAGATATCTTGAGCTTCAGATTACAAACCGTTGCAATCTAAGATGCAAACATTGCTTTGTAAATTCAGGTACATGTCAGAAGAAAAAATTTTCGCATTTTGTAGATATAGACAAGTCTCAGGAACTTTCTTTTGAAAAAATAAAAAAAACTCTCAAAGAGTTTGAAAAAATGCAAGGATTAAGAGTTCTGATTACAGGTGGAGAACCTTTATTACATTCAGAATTTAAAAAAATTAATAATTTTATAAAAGACCTCGCTATAAGGAAAATTCTTTTTACAAATGGACTATTACTCAATGATAACATATTAAAAAATCTAAATTTTGAAGAAATCCAGATAAGCCTTGACGGAATGAAAAGAGGACACGAAATATTAAGAGGACAGGGAACATTTGATAAAACTTTAAAAGCAATTAAAAAATCCATTGATTACGGATTTCAAGTAAGTATCGCAACAGTTATTCATAAAGAAAACATAGAAGAGTTTGATGAACTTGAAAACCTTATCAAAACTTTAAAAATAAGGGAATGGACCATTGATGCCCTTACAATTACAGGAAATTTGAAATTAAATAAAGAACTCTGGGTTTCTCCAGAAAAAACCTACACAATCATGCAGAAATATGGGTTTTCCGTAGAAGACCATCCAAGAGCAGAAGGATATGGATGTGGTGCCCATCTTATGGCAATCCTTGCAACAGGTTCAGTTGCTTTTTGTTCTTTCTATGAAAATGAACCTATTGGACAAATTGATGAAGGGTTAGAAAATCTATGGAAAAAGAAAAAACAGATTATTTTAAAAGAACTTGAATGTTCTGAAATAAACTGCGCATTTCTTCAGGAATGTAGAGGCGGTTGCAGATTTAGAGCCAGAACTTTAAGTGGAAATGAAAAATCTCCTGACCTATTTAAATGTTATCAGTTTGGCAGGCTATAGCTATTGCTTTTTCGTACTCCTTCCACAAAGCCTCTTTGCTTAATCCTTCATGTTCAATAAAATCCCATGGGAGATAATCATTAAATGATTTTATTTCATAAAGGCTATCCTGTATTTCATCAAAAAAATGCCAAAAATTTTCTCCCTTTGAAAGTCTCTCAATCACTGAAATTGCTTTTCTTGGAGCCTTTGCAAAATAACCTTCCATGTAAGAATACTTCGGGACTTCATGAACAAGTTTAAATCCTTTAATCTGCAATGTGTCTTTTTTTAGTTTTTTCAGTTTCTCTTTAACTATTTCATATTTCTCCATTCTATGCCATTGAAACGGAGTAAAAGGCTTTGGAACAAATATACTGACACTTGCTGTTATCTTGCGTTGAAAAACACTCCGAATTTTTTTAATAAGATTAACTATTTCATCAATCTCTTCGTCCTTTTCAAAAGGAAGACCTATCATGAAATAAAGCTTGAGAATTTCAAGTTCTGTTTCATTAAGCTCTTGAGCAATAAGCAATAAATCATTTTCACTTATTTCCTTTTTTATTATCCTTCTGAGTCTGTCAGTCCCTGCTTCAGGAGCTAAAGTGACGGTTTTACGTAATGCGAGAGTTTTTAAAATTTCAATAGTAGATTTATCCGCCCTTAAGGAAGTAAAAGACAATTCAACATCAGAAATTTTCAATAATTCTTTTAGTTCCTTATAAGCTGTAATTGAGGGAGCTATTAAACCTGCCTGAAAAGGTTTAAGTTCCTCAATTTTTGATTTTAAATCTTCAATGTTAGCCTTTCTGACAGGTTTATATACATGTCCTACGAGACAAAATCTGCAACTAAAAGGACATCCACGCATGGTTTCAACAAGAAACATATTAGAAAATACAGCTTCTTGTGTTATTATTTGAGAAAAACTAAATTTTTTTGTAAATTCTTTACAGTAAACTCTTTTTATCTTTTCAGAAGCATTATTCCAGATGGATTGTCTTCCAATTAATTTTCCATGTGCATCATGTATTTCCTCATAAGCCTCTGGAACATAAAATCCATCAAGTTTTAAAACTTCTCGTTTAAGATTTTCTTTAAAATCCTCTTCATAGGAATTATTCTTAACAAACTTATAAACTTCAATAAATTTATCAATAAGTCCTTCAGCCTCACCAATGAAAATAATATCAAAAATTTGAGCTACAGGTTCGGGATTAGTAAAACATAAAACTCCACCTGCTATTACCAAAGGATGATTAAAATTCCTTTGGAAACTATAGTAAGGAACCTTACCGAGTTCAAGGATTTTTAAAATAGATGGATAATCATTTTCAAAACAAAGACTGAAAGCCAATATATCAAATGCATAAATAGGAGTTTTTGATTCAAATGAAACAAGGGGATATTTTTTATAATCCTCTATATCTTTTGGAAGAAAAACTCTCTCACAGACAATATCTTTTCTTTGATTAAAAAGCCTGTAAACAGTTTGAAATCCTAAATTTGATATTCCAATAGGATATAAATTTGGATATATAAGACATATTCTTATTCTGCCACCATGTTCTTTAAAAATTGTGCCCTTTTCTTTCTCTAATAGAGCATTAATCTTTTCAAATATTTTTCTCATTCAGTATTTTATGTTTCTTTCTTAAATAAGCTGGAATATCAATTTCATCTTCAATCTCTGGAGGAATATCTTTGGAAGGTTCTTTAAGAAAGATAACTGAATTTTCATGTTCTACAGGCTCTGTTTTTTGTTTTTCATCAGCAGGCTCTAATTTTGTTTCAGAATGTTTAGTATTTTCTTGAGAAGGGACTGAAGATAATAAATGCTCATCTGTTTCTTTTTTCAAAGAAGTTTCTGATACAGTCATATCTAAATCTGATTGTTTACTGGAAGAATTTGAAACTGAATCAAGGCTTAATGAAGAAAGAGATTGAATATCTTTTGAAATAATTCTTTTTGTTTCTTTCAAAGAAACACTACTACTTTTAGGCATCCATTTCTCAGTGGAGCTTAAAGTTATCTCTTCAGATTTATCCTCAAAACCTGTTGCAATGACTGTGACAAATATCTCATTTTCTATTTCCGATTTTATTACAGTCCCAAATATTATATTTGCGTCTTCATGGGCAATATCATATACAGTCCCAGCAATTTCTTGAACCTCATCAAGAGTAAGATCAAACCCTCCAGTGATATTTATGAGAATTCTTTTAGCACCTTCTATGGATGTTTCTTCAAGCAGTGGATTATTAATTGCCCGGCGAGCTGCCTCAGTTGCTCCTTCCTGTTTTGTGCATGTTCCAAGTCCTATCACAGCCTTACCAGAATTTTCAATAATAGTCCTTACATCTGCAAAATCTCTATTTATAAAACCTGGACTTAAAATAAGATCTGAAATTCCCTGAACAGCCTGTCTTAAAATATCATTAGCAATTGCGAAAGATTTCACAAGGGGAGTTCCTTTTTCAACTACCATGTAAATTCTATCATTAGGAATAACAATTATAGTGTCTACATATTTTTTAAGCTCTTTTATTCCAACAACTGCATTATGAAGCCTTTTTTTACCCTCAAAATAAAAGGGCTTAGTAACAACCGCTACTGTCAATATTCCAAGTTCTTTTGCTAAAGAAGCAATCACAGGTGCAGCACCAGTTCCTGTTCCTCCACCCATTCCAGCAGTTATAAAAATCAAATCAGAACCTTCTATGCAAGAAAGAAGTGTATCCTTGTCTTCAAATGCTGATTTTTTACCAAGTTCTGGATCAGAACCTGCACCAAGACCTTTTGTAAGCTCTTTTCCAATCTGCACTTTAACAGGAGCTAAGGAAATTTCAAGATGTTGTATATCTGTATTTACTGCTATAAATTCAACTCCATAAATACCAGAAGAAATCATTGTATTTACAGCATTTGTGCCTGCTCCTCCAACTCCTATCACCTTTATCTTTGCTACAGGTCTCTCTACTTCTTCAATTTCAAACATTTTGCTCCTCCTCCCTTCTATTTTTATTTAAACTTTCTTAAAGTCTTTTCCATTATCCATGTTCCAATTTTATTAAATAATTTTGCTAAACCAGAATATGACTCGCTAAAACCTCTTGTTTTAATTGCATAAATTATTGTTCCTATGGTTGAAGCAAATTCGGGAGTAAAAATTTCTTCAAATTCCTCTTTCTGCTCCATTATACTTTCATCTAAACCAAACTCGGAACAAACTGTCATGAGTCCTGTATCTGGTTTTCCTATTCTTGCAGGTATTGATAAAAATCCTTCAGCTAAGGAGATAAAACCCTGCATCAATGATGTCCCACCTGTAAAAACTACTGAAGATATAGAAATATCCTGAGGGATAGAGGTAAATTCCTTTTTTAAGACTTCCAGTATTTCTTCACATCTTGCATAAATTATCTCTTTTATCACATTAAGAGGAATTTTAATAGAATGCTTATCCAGTCCAACAATTTCTATATCTTTTTCATTTTCTTTGAACTTCAAACTACCAAATCTGATATCAGGCAATGCAACTCCGAATTGCGTTTTTATTCTCTCTGCTTCATGGAATGGAATTTTTAATCCTATTGCTAAATCATTTGTAATGTGATTACCTCCGATACCATATGTTGCAACATGTCTTAAATAACCATCATAAAATACTGCCATGTCTATGCTTCCTCCACCTATATCAACAACCAGTGTTCCCATTTCTTTATCATGTTCTGAAAGTGTAGCCTCCGAAGAAGCCACACTCTGAAGCACAATGTCTTCAACTTCAATGCCCGCTTTATTACAACATGTAATAAGATTCTGAATATGTGACGATGAAGCAGTTATAATATAAACCTTAGACTCAAGCCTTAATGCCTTCATTCCAACAGGATCTTTTATCCCGTTTACTCCATCCACAACAAATTCAACAGGTAGAATATGAACTGCCTGTCTATCATAAGGAATCTGCATAGCAGTTGCTGCTTCAATTGCTAAATCAACATCCTGTTCTGTTACTTCTCTCTTCTTTACTTTTACTGCTGCATTACTACATATACCTTCAATATCACTTCCAGAGGAACAAACAAAAGCTTTTTTCAATCTTATTCCTAAGGTGCTCTCTATATCCTGTAAAGATTTCTTAATAGATGAAATCATTGCTTCCATGTCAACTATTTTGCCTCTTTTTAAACCAGCAGATGGATAACTCTTTAAAAAATCAATTACTAATTTTCCACTTTCAATTTTTGCTCCTGCAAATGATATTTTTGTTGTTCCAATATCAATTACTTTAATCATTTCACTCATTTTTAAAATCCTCTATTCAACAGGTTTTACTATCACTCTATCGGGAACTCTTAGGTCAATGTATTGAACATTTAAACCTCTTTTTTGAATCTCGCCATTAACTACAAGATATTTCGCAAATTTTGCTTCAAGCTCTCCTTTGCCTACAATAATTGGGAAATTATTTATATAAAGAGTCAGGTCATCTGGATTATTGCCTGTTATTATTATTTTATCATCAGCTTTTACAAAACCTTTATGATTAATGAAATTGAGTAGTTTGACGGCTTCATTAAGAGTTTCTTTGTTTTTGAATGGATCAATATTTTTTATGATAGGTAAAAAAATGGTTGGGTTTGTTTCTTTGGTGTCTACTTCAGAAACATGCTTATCCTTTTGAATCTTTTCAGTGAAATTCTCAAGAACCTGAGCTTCGTAATCAACCAAATAATAATTTTCATTAAACATAGCAATAGCAACCGGAGTGGATTCCTTTATATAAATTGTCATTGTTCCGTTTAAATCTTTTCTTATAATTGCATCTTTTATCCATGGCGTTTTTTTTAGTCTTTCATATAAAGTCTTTGATGACGGATAAATGATAGAATTCCCTTCTTTTATTGACAGGATTGCTCTGATTTCTTTATCAGTTAGATGTTTATTACCAATAATAACAACATTCCTTACAGTAAATTCCTCAAAAGCCAAAAAACCAACTAATACAACAAAAAAAACGCATATTAAAATTATCCATTTCTTACTTTTCATTATTTTTAAGTGAAAGTTCCAGAATCTCTTTAACTAAACCTTTAAAATCATAACCAGCAAGTGAAGCTATTTTAGGTAAAAGAGATGTTTCTGTCATGCCAGGAATTGTATTTACTTCAAGAACATAAGGATTACCTTGTTGATCAACTATCATATCAACCCTTGTACCCCCTTTACAATTTAGCGACTTATGAGCTTTGAGTCCAAGTTCTTTGAGTTTCTCATAAAGAGCATTATCTATCTCAGGAGGCAGTATATATTCAGTCAAACCTTTTGTATACTTTGCTTCATAGCTGTAAAAACCTTTTTTAGGTCTTACTTCAACTCCTCCAAGAGCTTTATCTCCTAATACTCCAATATGTATTTCTCTGCCTTCAATAAATTTCTCTATAATTACTCGTTTCCCAAATTGGAATGCTTCATTAATTGCATTCTTAAACTCTCTCTCATTTTTAACAATGTTTACTCCTATAGATGATCCTTCCTCTGCAGGTTTTACAACACAGGGAAAACTAAAAGATGATAGACTAACGGCTGAACTTATATAATCTTTTTTATTAAGCACTTTAAAAGGAGGAACAGGAATACCGTGATAAAGAAATATCTTCTTTGATGCTTCCTTATCCATTGCCAGAGCAGAAGCAAGAACTCCTGAACCAGTATATGGAATACCCATAACTTCAAGCATCCCCTGAACTGCTCCATTTTCTCCCCATCCACCATGAAGAACAAGAAAAGCTATATCAATTTTTTCTATTTTTATCTTCTCACAAAGGTCTATTCCTGCATCTATAAATACCACATTATATCCAAGTTCTTTTAAGGCATTGAAGACTGCCTGTCCACTCCTAAGAGAGACTTCTCTCTCTGAGGAAATTCCTCCCGCGATTACTCCAACTTTCATATTAAGCCTCCAAAATTTTTATCTCAGGCACCAATTCTATTGAAAAAAGCTTGAATACCTTTTCCTTAACAATATCCATTAACTTTAAAAAATCATTTGCCTTACCTTTACCAACATTAATGAAATAGTTAGCATGGAGATGACTTATAAGTATATCTCCAACTCTGAATCCTTTTAGTCCTGCTTTTTCTATTAAATAACCTGCTGATTGTCCTTCTGGATTTTTAAATACGCATCCTGCAGAATACTCTCTTAAAGGTTGAGTCTGTTTTTTTCTTTGGAGAAACTGTTTCATCCTGTTAAAAGCCTCTCCATCATCTTCCTTTAAACTAAAGGTTGCAGATTTTATAAGCCATGTTTCAACCAAATTTGAGCTACGATATTGAAAAGTAATATCTTGTTTTTTTAGAATTTTAGTTTCCAGTTTATCGGTTATAATTTCAACTTCTGCAAGGCAATCACTAATTTCATATCCAAAAGAGCCTGCATTGCCTTTTATTGCACCTCCAACTGTTCCTGGTATACCAATAAGACCTTCTATTCCTGAAAGCTTTCTTTTTAAAACAAAAGCAAGAAGTCTTGGCAACATTACGCCAGCTGAAGTCCTTATGGTAAATCCTTCAAGATTTATTCTCTTCATTTGCTTTGTATTGATTATCACTCCCTTAAATCCTTCATCATGCACAACTAAATTACTGCCTCCTCCTATAACATAGTATGCTGTTCCTTCATTTCTTATAATTTCAAGCAATTTTAAAACAGAGTCTTCATCTGGAAATACAACAAAGTCTGCATATCCTCCAATTCTAAGAGTTGTATATTTAGCCAAAGACTCATATTTTTTATAAGGTATCCTATTTTCTTTTAAGAAAATTTCAATATTTTTCATAACTTCTCTTTAATGCTTTCCCCAACTTTGTATACATCTCCTGCTCCAATCGTAAAAACAAGGTCTCCTTCTTTTAATTCTCTTAAAATATCAATTTTTATATCTTCTTTGTCAGGATTGAATATCACATTAACTCCTACATTTTTCAATTTTTCATATAAAATCTCTGCACTTACTCCTTCAATAGGAGGTTCACTTGCGGCATATATATCCATGAGAAATAAAACATCATTTTTTCTTAATGTTGTCTTAAAAACCTGAATAAACTGTTCCATCAAATCTCTTGTTCTTGTATATCTGTGAGGCTGAAAAATTACGCAGAGCCTTTGTGGTTTTAGCCATAAAGCAGTTTTTATTACAGCCTTTATCTCTGTTGGATGATGTCCATAGTCATCATAAAATTTTACACCATTTTTCTCACCTTTAAACTCAAATCTTCTGCTAATGCCTGTAAAATTCTCAAGGGATTCTCTTACTTTTTCAATAGGTATGGAAAGCTCCTTTGCCACAGCTATAGTTGCAAGAGCATTTAATACATTGTGATTTCCCGGAACAGTAATTGCAAATCTTCCAAGAAACTTATTTCTAAAAAAAGCGTCAAATAAGACTTTTGAGGATGAATATTCAATATTTTTCGCGCAAAAATCAGATGCCTCATCAAAACCATAGGTTACATATCTTCTTGTTAGATGAGGAATTAAATCTCTTATATGTCTGCACTCTCTGCAAAGAACTGAAACACCATAAAAAGGAACTTTATTTGCAAACTCAAGAAAAGCTTTTTTAATTCTTTTAAGATTTTTGAAATAATCAAGATGTTCTCTGTCAATGTTTGTAATAACAGAAACAGCAGGTGAAAGTTTAAGAAAACTTCCATCACTTTCATCAGCCTCTGCCACAAGAAATTCACCCTGACCTAATTTTGCATTTGTTCCTATAGATTTAAGTTTCCCTCCAATAACAATTGTAGGATCAAATCCAGCATCACTTAAAATAGTGGCAATAAATGAAGTGGTTGTTGTCTTACCATGTGCACCTGCAACTAAAATGGAATATTTAAGTCTACAAAGTTCAGCAAGCATCTCAGCTCTTGGAATGACCGGAATTCCAAGTGATCTTGCTTTAATAATTTCAGGATTATCAGGCTTTACCGCAGAAGAAAAAACCACCACTTCTGTGTTATCAATATTATCACTGCTATGTCCTATGAATACTTTTATCCCAAGTTTTTTTAATCTTCTTACAGTGTCAGACTCTTTTATATCAGAGCCTGAAACTGTATAACCCATGTTATGAAGAACTTCCGCTATACCGCTCATTCCAATTCCGCCAATTCCAACAAAATGAATTCTTTTGTATTGATACATTTATCTTTTCCTCCTGAGCAAACTTTCTGCAATTTCTATAATTTTCTCTCCTGCATAAGGTTTTCCAAAAGCAAGTGATGCCATTTCCATCTCTTTCATAATTTCTGGTTTATTTAAAATTTTATTAATCTTTTTTGCAAGAACCTCCCCATTTAATTCCCTGTCAAGAATAAGTTCACATGCACCTCTGCTAAGAAGTCTTCTTGCATTCATTTCCTGATGATTATATGCAGCATATGGATATGGAATAAGAATTGATGCCTTACCAATAGCTGTGAGCTCTGCAACAGTGGATGCACCCGCCCTTGAAATAACTAAATCTGCTACTGAGTAAGCTTCTACCATATCATATATAAATGGCAATACAGTTGCTCTAAATGATAAGTTTTTATACTCATTGGAAACCCAGTTATAGTCAGCCTCACCTGTTTGATGAATTATCTGTATCCTGTTTTTTAAAGGAAGCAAATATGAGAGTCCTTCTGTCATAGCCTTGTTTATTTTTCTTGCTCCAAGACTACCTCCCAAAATCAGTATTGTAATTCTTCCTTCTTCAATATCAAAAAGTTTTTTTGCCTTTTCCTTATTTCCTTCTAAAATTTTCCTTCTAATTGGAGTTCCTGTTAAATATGTCTTCTCCCTTGAGAAATACTCTATTGTCTCTGGATATGTTATCGCAACAGCAGAAGCAATTTTGCCAAGTAATTTATTCGCAAGCCCTGGAACAGTATTTTGTTCAAGAATAATCGTAGGAATTTTTTTCAAAAAAGCTGCTAAAACAACTGGAAACGATGCATATCCTCCAACTCCGAAAACAATATCTGGAGCAAATGAATTTATAATATTTTTTGATTCAAACATGGATTTTAAAAGACTCTTCAGCGATTTTGCCTTTTCACTAAAAGACTTTCCAACAAATCCCTGAATTGAAATAAAATTTAACTCATAGCCTGTTTTAGGTATTACCTTTGCCTCCAGTCCTTTTGGAGTTCCCACAAAGATAATTTGAGCCTCTGGATATTTACCTATCAAACTCTCTGCAAGAGCAATGCCAGGGAAAAGATGTCCCCCTGTTCCTCCACCTGCAATAATAACTCTCATGAAAATTTTCTTCCTTTGTAGTAATATCTATATGTTCTTAATTTATTTTTTTTCTGTAATGTTAATTCTGTAAAATCTGTCTTATAATCAAATCTTGAAAGATTAAGCAAAACTCCTACTGCTATAAGATTGACAACAAGGGAAGAACCACCGTAGCTAATAAAAGGCAAGGGAAGTCCTTTTGTCGGAGCCAGACCTGTTACAACTGCAAAGTTTATTAATGCCTGAATTGAAATCATAATTGTAATTCCCGAAGCAAGAAAATAACAAAAAGGGTCAATCTGCTTTGCTGCAATATTTAGTCCTCTCATACATATGAAAAAGAAAAGAATAACAACTACGCAGACACCAATAAATCCCATTTCTTCACCAATGTGAGCAAATATAAAATCTGTGTGTATCTCAGGTAAAAAAGCAAGTTTCTGCTTTCCTTCGCCAAGACCTTGTCCTGTAAGTCCTCCGCTTCCAAGTGCAATAAGTGACTGAACAAGCTGAAAACCGCTTCCCTGAGGATCTGACCAAGGGTCAAGAAATGAAGTTATTCTTTTCCATCTATAAGGTTCTTTTGCAAGATAAAATAAAACAGGAATTGCAAGCAAAATAGTAAGTCCCAAAAATCTTAAACTTACACCTCCGATAAAAAGCATCACAAAGGTGATTATTCCAAGTGTCATAACTGCACCAAAATCTGGTTGTTTAAGAAAAATTATCTGAAATACTCCCATTAAACTTATCGGAATTACAAAATCCTTGATACTTTCTTTATTATAACTTTCTCTGCTCATATACCATGCAAGGAAAAAAACCATTGCAAGCTTTACAAGTTCAGAAGGTTGAAAAACACTGGGCCACAGTCTGAGCCATCTTCTTGCACCTCCTGCACTTACTCCTAATGGACTAAAAACAGCAATAAGCATTATAAAAGAAATAATAAGCAGAGGAAAAACAAGTTTTTTTAATTTTGTAACAGGTAAAAATATAAATACAACTATGAAAAAAAAGCCTATAATCAATGTAAATAGTTGCTTCTGTAAGTAAATCATTCCACCTTTATCAGCATATTTTGCCTTAACAGAAGCTAAAACAGAAGTAGAACTATAAACTGCAATTAATCCAATTATTACAAGAATAGTTACAGCTATTATAAGAGTTTTATCAATAGAACCTTTTTTCATAAAGAGTTCACAATATCTTTAAATACTTCTCCTCTATGTTCAAAGTTTTTGAACATATCAAAACTTGCGCATCCAGGAGAAAGAAGCACAACATCACCAGCACGAGCAATTTCCTTTGCTTTAATCACAGCAGACTTCATATCACTTTCTAAATAGCATGGAACCAAATCTCCAAGAGCATCTGCTATCTTATGCTTTGCCTCACCGATAAGTAGTAAAGCCTTTACTTTTTCTTTTACAATACTTTTCAAAGCAGAAAAATCTCCATCTTTATCTCTTCCACCAGCAATCAATATCACATTACCGGGAAAACTTTCAAGAGATTTCTTAACTGCGTCAACATTAGTGCCCTTTGAGTCATTTATATAGATTACTCCATCTATTTCTCTGACAGGCTCCATTCTATGTGGAAGACCTGGAAATTGCTGAACAACGTCTTTTATACTTTGCCCCTTGCATCCAGAACATAAAGCAAGTAAAGATGCTGCCATTATATTTTCAACATTATGAATACCCTTTATTTTAAATGTGGAAACAGAAAGAACCGTGTTTTCCATCTCTTTCTTTATGTCATCAGAGACTTCTTCTCTGGCATTAAAATAAATAGAATCATTCTTTAAATAGGCGCCATAGACATTTTGAACCCTGCTAAAATAAAAAACATGAGGAAGTTTACCTTTTTTTAAATATACATTTCTTAAATATTCAATAGCTGATATAGTATTTTCATCATCCATGTTAAGAATTAAATAATCATCTCCGTTTTGATTCTGAAAAATTTTTGCCTTTGCCTCAATATATTCTTTCATGTCTGAATATCTATCCATATGGTCTGGAGTAATATTCAGAATTGCTGCAAAATCAGGTTTAAAAGTTTTGATTCCTTCAAGTTGAAAGCTGGAAAGTTCCAGCACAAGATATTCCATATCAATTTCTTTATTTAAAAGTTTTAAAACAACTTCTGCCATAGGATATCCAATATTTCCTGCAAGTTGAACCTTTTTACCATCTCTTTTTAAAAATTCATATGTAAGCGTTGAAGTAGTAGACTTTCCATTTGCACCTGTAATACCTATTATTTTTACATTCTCTTTTATTAAACTCAGAATCTGCCAACTAAGTTCTATCTCACCAATAACTGGTATGCCTTTATAAACTGCTGAAACAATTGAAGGTGTGCTTAATGGAACTCCTGGACTTACAACAACAATATCAGCATTTTCAAGGGCTTCTGGTGGATGCCCCTCTCCTATGATTCGTTCTATTTTCCCGTTTACTGTTATTAAATCCTTTAAAATTTCCTCTTTGCTTTTTTTATCATTTATTATCAATTTTGCGCCAAGACTGCAAAGTAACTTAGATGCTGCTATACCACTTTTACCAAGACCAACAACTGCTACTGTTTTATTCTCCAGTTCAAATAGTTCTTTTATTATTTTTTGCATTCGCTGCCCTCTTTGTTTTTGAGATTTTCTTTACTTTCTTTTTATCTGTTTTAACTTTTTTATTCAATTTCTGATTTTTCTTATAGGAAACAGGCATTACTGATTTTTCTTCTGAAAGCTTAACAACAGGTTCATCTTTGCCTGTAAGAACATATTCTGCCTTTTCTACTAATTGTTGAGTATCTTTCCAAAGTTGCTCTCTATTTGTATCTCCTAAGATTGCTGTATAAACAAGTCTTCCATTAACTTTATAGGCACTTACAAAACAATGTCTTGCTCGCCTTGTATATCCTGTTTTGCCTCCTATCATATTATCTTCTGCCCATAAAAGCTGATTTGTATTCTGAATAAAATGCTCTTTTCCATTTTCAGACCTGATTAAATAAACACGAGTATGCACAGCCTCTTTTATTAATGGATAAGCAAGAGCATGAGACATTATTTTTGTTAAATCGTAGACTGTTGTATATTGACCTGCTCCAGGTAAACCTGATGCATTTATAAATCTTGTATCTTTTGCTCCAATTTTCTGCACTTTATCGTTCATAAGCTTTACAAAATTCTCCTCCCTTCCTGCAGTAGCTTCTGCAAGAGCAACTGCTGCGGAATTTACAGATCGCATTAATGCAAGATAAACAAGGTCACGGACTTTATAAACTTCTCCTTCCACCAACTTTGGTGAAACACTCGGAGTTCTTGCTGCTTTTCTTGATATGGTTACTTTATGTTCAGGATCAAGTTTCTCAAGAGCAACCATCACTGTTACAAGTTTTGTTGTGCTTGCTGGAGGAAGTTTTATATGCGGATTCTTGCCGTATAAAACCTTCCCTGTCTGAGCATCAACTGCAACAGCACTTGGAGCATCAATATCAACTTGTTTTTTAGTTTCCTGAGCTAAAGCTTCAGGAGAGTAAACTAAGACATAAATAAACAAAATAAAACACATAAAACGCATTCCTTTACATGTAAAACGAGTGAAACTGTTAAAATATCCTGTCATAATATCACCTCAGTTTTAATGTTAAAAGACTCAAAAGGGCAAGTATAATTCCTATTATCCAAAATCTAACAATAACCTTAGGTTCGGGCCATTTTTTTAATTCAAAATGATGGTGAAGCGGTGCCATTCTAAAAATTCTTTTTCCATTTGTTAATTTGAAATATCCTACTTGAAGGATAACAGAAAGAGCCTCTACAACAAATATGCCTCCAACAAGAGCTAAAACTATTTCATGCTTTGTAATAACCGCAAGACTACCGAGTGCTCCACCAAGACTTAAAGAACCAACATCTCCCATAAAAACCTCAGCAGGATAGGAATTATACCATAAAAAGCCAAGACATGCACCAAGCATTGCACCGCAAAAAACAGCTAATTCTCCTGTTCCAGGGATATAAAGAACATAAAGATATTTAGCAAATACAGCATGCCCTGATATATAGAGAAGAACAGCATTTACAATAGATGCAATACCTACAAGACCTGCTGCAAGTCCATCCATTCCATCTGTAAGATTTACAGCATTTGAACTACCTACAATCACAAAAATAGCAAAAGGCAGATAAAATATTCCTAAATCAATAAGCCACTGTTTGAAAAATGGAATACTTAAAACAGTTGTATAAGGGTCCTTTGGGTTGAAATAAAGAAAAAGAGTTACAGAAGAAGCAAGTAAGAACTGAGCAAACAATTTATATCTACCTGGTAATCCTTTGTAATTTTTTCTTGTAATTTTTAGATAATCATCTATAAATCCTATTAAGCCAAAACCTAAGAAACTAATTATCATAATCCACATATAGTGATTCTTTAAATTTCCCCACATAAGCACGGCAACTAAGACTGAAGCAGTTATTATTATACCGCCCATTGTAGGTGTGCCTTCTTTTTTAAGATGTGTTTTAGGACCATCATCTCTTATATGCTGTGTAAGACTTAATTTTTTAAGCCATCTTATGCATGGTGGAGCAATGATAAATGTAAAAAAGAAAGATGTAAGGATAGCAAGCATTGTTCTGAAAGTAATATATTTGAAAACATTTAATCCAGAAATATAGTCACTTAAACTGTAAAGAATCTCATAAAGCATTACTATCTCCCTTCTTTCAAAATCTCAAGAATCTTCTCCAGCTTCATAGCCCTTGAACCTTTGATTAAAACAATTTCAGAACCCTTGAGTTCTTTTTTTAAAAACTCTGCCGCCTGTATAGGATCGTTAAAAACATATCCATTAACATATCTTAATGCATTTTTTATAAACTTTCCCACTCCAATAAAAATATCTATCCCCATCTCATTTACCCATTTACCAACTTCTTCATGAGCTAAATCTGTAAATTCTCCAAGTTCCAGCATATCTCCTAAAACAGCAACTGTCCGTCTACCTTTTTTCCTTCTTGTAAGCTCCTGCAACGCGACTTTCATTGAAGAAGGATTGGCATTGTAAGCATCAAAAAATATTTCAACTCCATTAATTTTGATTATTTCTCCGCGCATCTTCACAGAAGTGAAACTTTCTGTAATCTGTTGTATAGAACATTTAGATATACCTAAAAAAGTAGCAACAGCAATCGCTCCTGTAAGATTGTAAATATTATAAATCCCCACTAAAGGAGTTTTAACTGCAAAGGCTGCAATATCACTATAAAAATCAAATTCAACATGATCATTATAAAAATTAATGTTTTCAGCTCTAAAATCACATTCTTTGCTCATTCCGAATGTCAAAATTTGTCCGCTGTATCTTTTAAGCCCATCCATTAGGAATTTATCATCTCCATTGGCAAAAACTGTTTTAACATAAGGAAGTATTTCTAATTCTCCCTCTCTTACTCCTTGAATTGAACCAAAGCCTTCAATATGTTCATATCCAATATTTGTAATCAATGCATAATCTGGATATACTATATCGCAAAGCTCTTTTATATCACCAGGTCTATTTGTTCCAAGCTCAAGAACCATAATTTCAGTATTGTTTTCAATCCTGCTGATGCAGAGCGGAACTCCGATGTTATTATTAAAATTTCCCTCAGTTTTAAGAATTTTGTATTTTTTTGATAAAAAACTGGCAATCAATTCCTTTGTTGTTGTCTTACCATTGCTTCCTACAACTGCGATAATCTTTCCCTTAAATTTTTTTCTTAAATATCCTGCTAAATTTTGTAAAGACTTAAGAGTGTCATCCACTATAACTACTGTTTTATTTTTAAAATCCATGCCTTCATTTTTTGAAACTACTGCACCAGAAGCCTTAATCAAAGCTTCATCTACAAATTCATGTCCATCTTTTTTTGAACCTTTCAATGCAAAAAAAAGATCATTCTTGCCAATTGTTCTTGTATCAATTGATGCTTCTTTAAATATCTCATTTCCTTTTGAAACTAATTTTCCTCCTGTAGCTATCAATAAATCGTCAAGGGTAAACATAATGAATTACCTCAACTCTCTTAAGGCTTTTACAAGAATTTCTCTATCGCTGAAAGGATATCTTTTCCCTTTTATTTCCTGATAATCTTCATGTCCTTTGCCAGCAACAATTAGAATGTCTCCCTTTTTACATATCTTTGTTCCTATATATAAACTCATGGTTCTGTCAGGAACAACAATGTAGTTGTCTTTTAAAATACCTTCTTCAATTTCTTTGATTATTTCTCTTGGTTCTTCCCATCTCGGATTGTCTGAGGTAAGAATTACATAATCACTTAATTCAGTAGCAATTTTACCCATCTGGGGTCTTTTTCCTCTATCCCGATTTCCACCACAACCGAAAACTGTTACTATCTTTCCGTTTTTTGATATCTCTTCTTTAAGTTTTCTTACACTTATAAGCAATCTTTCAAGAGCATCTGGTGAATGAGCATAATCAACAAAAACAAGAAAATCCTGTCCTTCATCAACTCTCTCAAATCTTCCATCTGGAGAATGAGTATCTGAAATCGCAGATTCAATAATATCAAAGGGAATATTCAAAGCTACAGCAACTGATACTGCGGAAATAACATTATAAATATTAGGAATACCTAAAAGATGAGTTTTTACAACTAACTCCTTTTCCTTCTTAATATGAAGATTAATCTCTGTCTCTTTAAAGTTTAGTCTGTAGTTTTTAACATAAATATCTGCCTGAGGATTTTCTATTGAGTAAGTAATTTTTTTAGTGTTCAACTGTTCTGCCAGCCTTCTTCCATAGATATCATCAAAATTGATAACTGCAACTCCTTCGTTTTTAAGTAACTCAGTAAATAGCCTTTTTTTAGCATTAAAGTAATCTTCCATATTTTTATGAAAATCAAGATGGTCTCTTGAAAGATTGGTAAATACTGCAATATCAAAGTTTGTGTAATCAACTCTCTTTAAAGCAAGAGCATGAGAAGAAACCTCTGTAATGACATATTCTACGCCTTTGACCAGCATTTCATGGAGAAGCTCTTGAAACTCAGGAGCTTCTGGAGTTGTGTGAACAGCAACTTTTTCCTCATTGTCAATCAAATATTTTATTGTTCCAATAACTCCTGTTTTTTTGTCATATCTTTTGAGTATTTCTCTTATAAGATAAGATGTCGTTGTTTTTCCATTTGTGCCTGTTATTCCAATAATTTTAAGTCTTTCAGATGGATTTCCATAAAATTTTGAACTAATCCAGGCGAGGGCATCCCTTGAAGCATTAACACCTATCCATGTAACATCTGTATACTCGGAAGGTATAAAGTGTCCTATCTCATAAACAACAGCTCTTGCTCCCTTTTTTATTGCTTCCTCAATAAAAAAATGCCCATCTGATTTCTGTCCTGAGACTGCAAAAAAAAGACTTGCTTCTTTTACATCCTTTGAATTATAGGTTATATACTCTATATTTTTGTTTATATCTCCATTAACATTAAAATCGCTCCTTAAAAGTTCTTTTAAAATCATTCTTTTGCTACCACAACCTTTCTATTGGTTTCATTTTCAAATGTAACAACAAGTCCTTTTTCTTTAGCATCATCTCTTGGAATATTAAGATAAGCCATAGCTTCATCAGAAATTGCTTTAAATACTGGTGCAGCAACAACTCCTCCATAATGAGCTCCCTTAGGGTCATGAATAACAACTATCATTGCTATACGGGGATTATCTGCTGGAATAAATCCGACAAAAGAGCTTACAAATCTATCTTTTGAATATCTACCTGTTTTAGGGTCATACTTCTGAGCTGTTCCTGTTTTCCCTGCAACATTATTACCATCAAGCTTTGCTTGAGTTGCTGTTCCGCCTTCTTCTGTAACTTTTTTCAATATATCTCTCATTATCTTTGCTGTTTTTTCAGATACTATTTTTTCTCTCTGTATAACAGCCTTATACAGAATATTTCCTTCTGACGAACGAATTTCAGAAACTACAAATGGCTTTACAAGATAACCACCATTTGCAATAACGGAGTAAGCTCTCAAAACCTGAATGGCTGTAACTGCCACTTCCTGCCCAATTGGAATAGCTCCTATTGATGTGCCTGACCATTTCTGAGTAGGTCTTATATAACCTGCCATTTCTCCGGGAAGGTCTATCCCTGTCTTTTCACCAAAACCGAATTTCTTTATATATTGATAAAGCTTTTCCTTACCAAGCATCATCGCAATTTTTATTGTACCAACATTTGAAGATTTTTGAATAACTTCTTCAAAAGTAAGAACTCCATGTCTGTGGGCATCTTTTATTTTTTTACCCCATACTTCTATATATCCCTGAGAGCAATCAAACTTAGTGTATGGCTTTACAATACCTTCTTCTAATGCTGCAGTTGCTGTAACTATCTTAAAAGTTGAACCTGGTTCATATAAATCTGTTAAGGCCCGATTTCTTATTATACCAATATTTTTTATGAATTTTAAATTATTCGGATCATATGTTGGTCTATTTGCTAAGGCAAGAATTTCTCCTGTGAACGGATCCATCATTATAGCAATTCCTGAAGAAGCTTGCCATTTTTTTACTGCTTCTTCAAGATATTTTTCAACAATGTATTGCAATCCTTCATCAATAGTTACAAAAATGTCATTTCCTTTTATATCTTTCAAGCTTCCATCAGAAAGTTTCTTTCCTCTGGCATCTACTGAAACGACTTTTGAGGATTTTTCTGCTTTGAGATATTTGTCATACTGCCTTTCTAATCCTTCCATGCCTTGTTCATCAATATTGACAAAACCGATAACATGAGAAGCTAAAAATCCATTAGGATAAAATCTTGCTCCTTCAGGAACAGAACCAACTCCTTCAATCTTTAAAGCTTTAATTTTCTCTGCCACAGCATGATCAACTTTTCTTTCCAGCCATAGAAATCTTATATTTTTTTCTGATTGACTTTTTATCTGTTCAGCATTAACTTTTATATAACTTTTTAAAATATTTATTGTTTCATCTGACTTTAAAGATGAAGGGTCAATGAATAAAGATTCTTTTTCTAAAGAAACCGCTAATTCCCGTCCCATTCTATCGTATATATTCCCTCTTTTTGGAATGATTTCTTCCTTTTTTATTTGTTGAATTTTTGCTCTTGAGAAATAAACCTGGTGTTCAACAAACATAATTAAACCAAGACGAAAAATAATAGAAGCAAAGCAGACTAAGAGCATTATTTTCAGTAAAATAACTCTCTTTTGCATTTTAATTCTTTTTATTGAAACTTACTGCTTTTACTAAATTCTCAGGGTTTCCAGATATATAAACAATTTTTCTTCTATCAGGAAATACGAGAAAATGTCCATCAGCATTATTAATTCTTACGAATGAAGTTAAAGATGCCTTTTCAGCAAGTAAAAGCCTTCTTTCATTAAGCATCTCCTTTTTTTTCTCTTCAAGACTACTTAATCTGTACTCTACAGAAATTACATTTGACCTGACCCATAAAATTGCAAAAATTGCAAATAAACTGAAAACTATTAAAATAATCTGCTTCATATTTTTTCACCCCCTCTTAACCTTGCGCTTCTTGCTGATGGATTTTTGGCAACTTCTTCAAGAGATGGTAAAAGAGGTTTTTTAGTAAGAATACGCAGATTTCCTTTTTGTTCTTCCTCTCTGAAAAAATTTTTTACAACTCTATCTTCACCTGAATGATAAGAGATTACACAAATTCTTCCACCAGAGTTTAATAATTCAACTGCCTGCAACAATCCTTGTCTAAGTTCTTCAAATTCCCTGTTTACTTCAATTCTTATTGCTTGAAAAATCTGAGTGGCTGGATGAAGTCTTCCATGTCTTGGAACAGTTTTTTTTACTAAATCTGCAAGCTCTTTACATGTATCAATAGTTTTTTTGCCTCTCTGTCTTATAATTTCTCTTGATATTCTCCTTGCAAAAGGCTCATCACCATAATCTCTAAAAATTTGAGTTAACTTTTGCTCAGGATATTTGTTTACAACATCCCATGCTGTCAATGGTTCTGTCTGATCCATTCTCATATCAAGTCTTTCCTCAGAATGAAAACTAAATCCTCTTTCAAAATCCTTAAGTTGAAGCATTGAAACACCAAGATCGAAAATTACTCCGTCAATTTTTTCAATATTTAACTCTGACAAAACTTCTTTAAGATGAGAAAAACTTGCTTTTCTTAAAATCACCCTTGAATCATCCAGAATTCTATTAGCATAAAAAATAGCAGACTCATCCCTGTCAATGCCGATTAATCTGCCATCTGGGCTAAGCCTTTTAAGTATCGCTAAAGAATGCCCACCACAGCCTAAGGTGGCATCAACATATATACCTCCGTAAGGATTCAGAAGTTGAATAACTTCCTTAACCATTACAGGAATGTGTATTTTTTTATAATCCATACTTAGCAAGAGCATCTTGTATCCTCTTTATATCTACTTTTGTGGGATCAGTAATGCTATCCCAAGTAGCCTTATCCCATATTTCAATTCTTTCAATCTGACCAACAATAACAACTGCAGAGTTAATACCAGCATCTTGTCTATGTTCATAAGGAATCAATATCCTTCCTTGTTTATCAAGTTCACATGGTATTGCAGAAGCAATAACTCTCCTTAAAAAATACATTACAGATTCATCAGATTTAGGTAGTTGTCTTATTTTTTCTTCAAGTTTCAACCATTCCTCAAGAGGATAAAGATGCAATGCCTTATCAAAGGGAGCATTGGTAAGATAGAGTTTGCCCGAAGAATATTTATTTGTCAGAACCTCCCTCAGGGAGGCTGGCATTATAACTCTTCCCTTTTGATCAAGATTATGGTAATATTTTCCTATGAAAGATATCATATTCCACTTTCTACCACTATTTACCACCAATATTATACGAATACGAAAATTTTGTCAAGGGGTATTTTGAATGTCTGAAAAATTTTTTGAAATTTTTGAAAAAAAGCTTGAAAAACTTAAAGAACAAAATCTTTACCGTTCAGTAAAAGATATGGAATCAAGGCACGGAATGGAAATTACAATTCAAGGTAAAAAATACATAAATTTTGCATCAAATGACTATCTGGGGCTAAGTCAACATCCACTGGTCAAAGAAGCTGGTATAGATGCAATCAAAATATTTGGTGCTGGGGGAGGAGCTTCAAGACTTTTAAGTGGAGGCACTATTTTACATAGAAAACTTGAAGAACTTTTATCCGAATTTAAAAACACAGAAAGCTGCCTTGTTCTTAATTCTGGCTATACAGCTAATACTTCTTTAATTCCTGTATTAGCAGGAGATAATGATATTATTTTCAGCGATGAACTTAATCATGCAAGCATAATAGACGGTTGCCGACTAAGCAGAGCAGAAAAAATTATCTACAAACATGCCGATATTGAGGATTTAAAAAAATTAATTAGAAATATATCTTGCAAAGGCAAAAAAGTAATCATAACAGACACAGTTTTCAGTATGGATGGAGACATAGCGCCAATCAGAGAACTTTATGAATTATGCAAAGCTGAAGGGGCTTTACTTTATATTGATGATGCTCATGGAACTGGAGTATTGGGTAATGGTTACGGCATATTGAAACATCTGGGGCTACAGACAGAGGCTTTTGTAATTCAGATGGGAACACTTTCTAAAGCAATCGGAGTTTTTGGAGCATTTGTCTGCGGCGATTCATCCATTATTGACTGGTTTATAAACTCTGCAAGAGGTTTTATTTTTTCAACCTCTTTACCTCCAAGCACTGTTGCTTCTGCTTATGCTTCTTTAAAAATTATTATGGAAGACAAAGAATTGATTAAAAGGCTCTGGGAGAATATTGAAAAAGTTATGGAGATAATAAAAAATCTTGAACTTAAAACAACAAAAACACAAACTCCGATTATTCCCATTCTTTTTGAAAACATTGAACAAGCAATAAAGGCTTCAAGGATTCTATATGATTCAGGTATTTATGCACCTGTTATCAGACCTCCTACTGTAAAAACTCCAAGAATCAGAATAACAATAACTGCAGGGCATTCTGATAATGATATTGAAAAACTATCTGTAGCATTAACCTTATTGAATTCAATTTTTTGAACTATAAGGGAATTTCTTTAAGACTTTGTCTCTCAAAATGCTCCTACAAAGTCAGACCCATCATTAGGCATTCTTTGAACAATCTCATAAAAGTTGAATCTTTGAATCTCTTTAATTCATAATATGCAGTTGTATGGAAAATTTAATGAATTTAATCATAGCAAGGCTTGATGGTGAAAAAATTCATGATTCCCTATACAGACACTATATTGAAAAACTTGTCAGAGAAGGAATTGCAGGTTTCATAGTTTTTGGTGGAGACTATGATGAAATAAAGAATTTCATTGACTATCTTCAAAGCATAGCATCAGAACCATTAATAATTGCTTCAGACATTGAAAGAGGTGTTGGACAGCAGATAAAAGGCGGAAGTTTAATCCCCTCACAGATGGGAATTGCCGCAGGATTTGATTTGAAGAAAAACAGACAAGAACTTGAATCTCTGTATTCAATTGTAATAAAAGAAGCATTGGATGTGGGAATAAATCTTGCACTTATTCCTGTTCTTGATGTCAATACAGAACCCCGAAATCCGATAATATGCACAAGAGCTTTTTCAGATAATCCTGAAATTGTTTCAGAATATGGCAAATTTGTTATAAAACTCTTTGAATCTTACGGATTATCAACATGCGGGAAACATTTTCCAGGTCATGGTGGAACACAAATAGACTCTCATCTGGAACTTCCTTATCTTATATATGAAATTGAAATACATCTAAAACCATTTAAGGAAGCAATTAAAGCTAAGGTTTCTTCAATTATGGTCGGTCATATAGTTTCTAATGATATGGAACCTGCGTCTCTTTCGGAAAACGTAATCAATAAATTACTAAAACAGGACATGTGTTTTAATGGAGCAGTTCTTACAGATGCGATGAATATGAGAGCTTTAATAGATTATGAAAATTCTCATGCTTTAGCTCTTATAGCAGGAGCAGATATAATTCTACATCCAGAACAACCTTATACTGCTTTAGAAGAGATAAAAAAAGCTTATATGCAGGGGTTAATTAGTGACAGAAGAATAAAAGAAGCCTACAGAAGAATTAAGAGGTTAAAGAAGTTCAAAAGAAAAAAAACAATTATTAATAATGAAGATATTTCCTTAATCCATAAAGCATTTAAAAAAACAGTTACTGTTATAAAAAATGAAATAAATGATTTGAATTCCAAGAAAATCGTCCCTTATCTTACAGGAGTCTATACTGAGGAAATAAAAAAAGTATTTCAGAACTATTTTGGTTCTGCCTATGATTTACAGGATTATAGAAAATCAAATGCAATACCTTTAATTGCAGCATTCACAAATATTAAGGCTGCTGGAAAGGAATATGTATTAAAATCGCAACAAAACATGATAATGAAAGAAATCATATCAAATACAGATGCAATTGTTGTATCTTTCGGTAATCCCTATGTTTTAAAACCTTTTAAGAAAGCAAAGGCTATAATTTCACTTTATGATTCCCATGAACAGGCTGTGCTTGCTTTTCTGGATGCATTCAATGAAGGGTTCAAAAATACGGGCAGACTCCCTATCAAAATAGAATGGTTTGATGACTAAAAGAACAAAGGATATAGCAGTTGTAACAGTTCTTGGTTTTGCTTCTGGATTGCCTTTTCCACTTATAGGTGGGACACTACAGGCATGGCTTACAACTGAAGGAATTGATATAAAAACAATAGGCATTTTCACAGTTCTTACCTTTCCATACAGTTTTAAATTTCTCTGGTCTGCTATATTTGACAGATTCAATATTGTAGGACTTGGAAGAAGACGTGGTTGGATTATCATTTGTCAAATTTTAATTCTATTTGGCACCTTTTTAATGATAACATTTACTCCTGAGCATCTTTTAATTTTCAGTATATTAGCAGCAATGATTGCTTTTTTTTCAGCATCTCAGGACATCTCAATTGATGCTTATAGAACAGAAATACTCAGACCAGAAGACAGAGGAATCGGAGCAGCATTTTCAGTAACTGCATACAGAATTGCATTGATTGTTGCAGGCGGTCTTTGTCTTTTGCTTGCAGACTATCTTGGATGGCAAATTGCTTTAACAATAATAACTTCACTTTTAGTTTTAGGAATAATTACCACTTTCTGGGCAGATGAACCAAAGGGAATAAAAAAACCGACTACATTTAAAGAGTCATTTATTGAACCCTTTAGAGATTTACTTAAAAGAGAAAAAAGCATTATTCTGCTATTATTTATTGTTTTATATAAAATTGGCGACGCCTATGCAAGCTCTCTCAGTACAGCCTTTTTTATTAGAGGCATAGGATTTTCCCTTACTGAGGTGGGTACAGTTAATAAAATTGGCGGGCTTATTTCAGCAATTGCGGGTTCAATATTAGGAGGATTTTTACTCAGAAAAATAAGCCTTTATAAAGCATTAATTTCATTTGGCATACTTCAGGCAGTATCAAATATTATGTTTATGGTTTTAGCAATAGAAGGAAAAAACTTTTCATTGTTTGTATCCACCGTAGTCATTGAAAATCTAACAGGTGGAATGGGAACCACAGCATTTTTAGCTCTTTTAATGGGATTATGCAACCGTAGTTTTGCTGCAACTCAGTATGCGCTGCTTTCATCATTAGCATCTCTTGGAAGAGTAATTATAAGTCCAACAGCAGGTTTTATTGTTGAAAGCATTGGCTGGGCAGCTTTTTATTTTCTCACTTTCCTTGTAGCAATTCCAGGGCTTTTTTTAATCATTAGTTTAAAGAAAATCATATTTGATGTTTCTGAAAAGTAACATCTGAAGCTATTCAAGTAAGTGTGTTGCTTAAATTTTTAAAAATTCAAAGTTTTTGAAAAATCTGAGAATAAAAGAGGGGGAATAGTCCCCCTCTGAATTAAAATGGTGGATGTTTTGTAGTTTTATTAATTTTCCCATCAAAATGACAAGTTCCACATTCCATATTCCCTTTGGTATTATTGAGAGCATCCTTTTTATCATGACAGTCCATACATGTTTTAGTTTTTGCCTTAATAGGATAAGCTCCTTTAAAACTTCCCTTATATTCAGCTTCTAATAACTTAAGAGCATAAAGAACACAATCAGCGGTAATTCTTGCACATCTCTCATCTCGTTCCTTTGAAGCAGCTTTAAATTTAGTTACTGCACACCATTTTGAAACAGAGATATGACAAATTGGTGAATTGGCAACAGTAGCTTTCATCTGCATGTTTAATTTTGGTTTTTCAGGAATATACTTAGGGAGTGCTTCTTGTTCATAGAAACGAAACACATCCTGTATAATTTTATAGGCTCTATCCTGCTTTTCTTTGTCTATCCCACCTGTAAGAAGAAAAATAGCACCAGCAACTCCTATTAGAGTTCCACAAGTAGAACCAGTTTCAGCGATTCCGCTTCTACCAAAAACAAAAAGTTCTGTTGGAATTCCAGTAAAAGGAAATCCAACTTCATCTTGAAGAGTTCCTATAATGGCATCAAATGCTCCGTAACAGCACCTACCTTTGTAAAAACCAAAGTAAGCTCTTTCAGCAGCTTTTTTAGGATCAATAGATTTGTAAGTCCATGGAAGTTGAGGAAGCTTATTGGGCTGAGAAGCATTTAAGTTATCAGCTATCCAGCTACTACTCGTCAAAAGTAAACCTCCACCTAAGATTCCTCCAAAAATTTTTAATGCATCTCTTCTTTTCATAAATCTCTTCCTCCTTTAAAAAATTTTTTTAAACCTTGTCTTATTAAGAATTAAAATCAATAAAAAGCAAAGTTTATGCCAGAGAAATTGAGTATTTATAAAAAGAGGAGATCACTCAACTGTTTATGCAGCCAAGGAATGGCAGGAAGTTTTTAAAGAGGCTCAAAAAATACATCGGAGACGAAAAACAACTTAATTTTATATCAGGAATTTTAAAATGTTACTTGGCATTCACATTTTTGAAAAATATGTTACCCAATCGTAACAACTAAAAATTCATATGAAAAATCTGATTATTTGTCTTATTTTATCTTCCTTTCACAGGAATTCTTATTATAAATGTGCTACCTTTTCCGGGTTCACTTTCAACTGAAATAAAACCTTTATAATACTGAACAATTGTAAGAGCTACAGATAACCCAAGCCCTGGTCCGTATACCTTTGAGGTAAAAAATGGATCAAATATTTTCTTAATCAGTTCTTTTGGAATTCCTTTACCTGTATCAGAAATTCTTATCTCTATCTCATTTTTCACTTGTTCAAGAGAAATTTTTAACAGACGTTTTTCGGATTTTTCCATTGCTTCTATTGCATTCTTAATAATATTGCGAAGAACAATTTTAAAATGTTCCTTATCTATATAAAAAGATGGCACATCTTTAAAGTCTGTTTCCACCTCTATTGCTTTTTCTTCTATCTCCTTTTCAAGTTCTTCTAAAATCTCTTCTATGGCAATTTTAGGATTAACATTTTCCAAAAAACCTATGGCAATCATTTTAAGATTTAAAATTTCTTTTAAAAGTCTCTCAAGTCTTTCTGCCTCCTGAAGTATGGTCATTAGATATGGTTTATTTGGATCACCAGGTGGTAAATTGTCATATACTTTTTTTGTAAATCCTGCGATACTCACAATGGGATTTCTTATTTCATGAGAAAGACTGTCAATAAGTTTTCTTACTGACTCAGTTTTCTCTTCTTCTATTACTTTCTCTGCTGTTTCTTTTCTTGTAATCAGAGAACGAACTCTTGCTGAAAGTTCTCTATAATCAAAAGGTTTCGGGACATAATCATCAGCGCCAATGTCAAGTCCTTTAACTTTACTTTCCACATCAGATTTAGCTGTAAGCATAATTATAGGAATAAATTTTGTTCTATCATCTGTTTTGAGTCTTTGACAAACTTCATAGCCGTCCATTTTAGGCATCATTACATCAAGAATTATTAGGTCTGGGTAAAGTTCATATACTTTCTTTAAAGCTTCTTCACCATCATAGGCTTCTTCTGTATTGTAGCCTTCAGCTTTCAGTCTTTTTCTCAAAAGTTCCACTGTATCTATGTTATCATCAACAATTAAAATTGTCTGATTTGAGTTATTCATTTTTCCTTTAAATAAATCTTTATCTGTTCTGGGAACTCTCTGACATTAATTGGTTTTGATATATAACCATTGCATCCAGCCTGAAGAGCTTTTTCCTGATCTCCTCTCATAGCATGGGCAGTAAAAGCTATTATAGGAGTATCTTTGAAATCAGGTCTCTCTTTTAATCTTCGTGTAGCTTCATAGCCATCAATCTTTGGGATTGAAATGTCCATAAGAATTAAGTCTGGTCTATATGCTAAAGCCTTTGCTATAGCATCTTCTCCATCAACTGCTTCTATTACTTCATATCCGTGTTTTTTTAATATCTTTTTCACAAGCTCTCTTGAATCTTCATTATCATCAACAACAAGGATTGTTTTCACACTTAACCTCCTATTTTCTTCAAACTATTTTTAAGTTCTGTTATAAGTTCTTCTTCTGAAAAGAGAGCCTTGTTTATTATATCTTTTATTCTACCATTTAATGCTTCCTTTTCTTGCTCACTCAATTCTTTATTTGTAAGAGCAATAATTGGAATATCCCTTAATTCAGCAGATGTTTTAATAAAATCTATAAAATCAAAAGCGCTGCTGTCTGGGTCTGTAATATTAACAATTAGCAAATCTGGTTTTTCACTCTTGACCAATTCCATTGCCTGTTTACTACTATTAGTTGCATAAACTTCGTAACCGCTTTCTTTAAGTATTTTTGAAATATCATAATTAGTTCTTTCATCTCTTTCAAGCAAAAACACTTTTTTTATTGGACGATGAATGCCTATATTTTTAATTCTTCTTAATAAAGAAGATCCATCAAGCGGCTTTACAAAATAGTCAGCTGCACCAAGACTAAAAGCTAAAGTCTTATTTTCAATAATAGAAACAATAATAACAGGAATATTCTTGGTTTCTTCATCTTCTTTAAGCTCTTTTAATACCTGCCAACCATCTTTCTTAGGCATCATTATATCAAGTGTTATTGCAACCGGTTTTATTTCCTTAGCTTTTTTAACAGCCTCCTCACTGCTAAGTATTCCTATAACCTTGTAATCTTTTTCAAGATATTTTTTTATTAAATCAATAGCATCAGGATTATCATCAATTGCTAAAACAACTTTCTCCTTTTCAGAAATCTTTGATATATCTGGAGATAAAGGTTCTTTATGTAAAACAAGGTCTCTTACAACTTCGCATAGTTTACATGCATCTGCTTTTTCTGGATAAGACCCTATTTTCATGCCTTTACAATGTGTTCCTACAACAAGCCAGCATCTTTTCTCTGGAGAACCATACTCAGGGCAGTTTACATGACCACACTGAGTATAATCCCAGCATCTTACCAATTTACCTTCATAAGATGGGTCTTGTAAAAAAACTTCCTTCGGTACTTCAAAATATTCTCCAAGTGCTTCAGCCATCTCTTCTTCTATAACAGGACCTGTCTGCTCAAAAACTTCCTTTTTAAAAGGTAACAAAACATAGAAAGTGCTTCCTTTTCCTACCTCACTTTCAGCCCATACCATGCCTTTGTGTAAAGCTACAAGCCCTCTTACAATGCTTAAACCAAGACCTGTTCCTTCATACTGTCTTGTGGTAGATACATCAGCTTGGGCAAATTTATCAAAAATCTTATCAAGGTCTTCCCTCTTTATTCCTATTCCAGTATCACTTACTGAAATTTCTATAAATTGAGGACTTCCGTCTTTGGCTTTACCTCTTTCTGAAACTTTTGCCTTTATTGTTATTCCACCCTGATGTGTAAATTTTACAGCATTGGATATTAAATTTATTAAAATCTGTTTTGTTTTATCCTCATCAACATAAAGTTTTTCAGCGCCTGCTGCAATATTTAGAGTAAAACTTAAACCCTTTTTAGCAATTAATGGCTCAAATGTAACCATTATTCCGTCTATTAGTTCTTTTAAATCTATTTCTCTTGGATGAAGTTCAATCTTTCCTGATTCAATCTTAGATATATCAAGAACATCATTTATTAATTGCAATAGATGTCTTGCATTTGCAGCCACTTTTTTTAATGAAGTCTTCTGATCATCATTTAAAGGACCATCAACTTCATCAAGTAATAAATCAGTATAACCAATTATTGCATTCATTGGTGTTCTTAATTCGTGAGACATATTTGCTATAAATGCAGATTTAAGAGTATCAAGTTCCTTTAACTGTTTATTTGCCTTCTGAAGCAATGCCACAAGCTCGTCTCTTTCTTCAAGAAGTTTTGCTCTACGGGTAAGTTCTTTTTCAAGTTCCATTTTTGACTTAGCAACTTCATTAACCATATAGTTAAATGTTTCTGTAAGAGTACCTATCTCATCAGAAGGATATTTTATTATTGTACTCATCTCGCCTTTTGCAAATCTATGTGTAGCATCAACAAGATTACTTAAAGGTTTTCTTATAAATCTGCTTACAACAAGATTTGTTATAAAAATTGCGAGTAATGAAGCAAAAGCTGTCAAAGCAAGGGACCTATTTCTTTGAGCAATCACTGTTTTATAAACGTCCTCAACATCTGTTTTCATAATCAAAGCACCAAGAATTTTTCTTGATGAACCATGACAATGAAAACACTCAGGTGCATTTTTTATAGGAAGAACTGAGATAAGATTTCGCCTTTCTTTAATATTAAAAACTAATGATTTATACTCATCTCCATTCCCCTTAAAGCTTTCATTAAGATTATCAATAAAATCTTTATTATTTATTATCTGGTCTATCTTTGTATTTATCACTTTTTTATCTGTAGAAAAAGAGATATCTCTATTGAAATCGCAGAGATAAACACTTATATTTTTATATTTCTGCCCAATTTCGTCTAAATCTCTATGAATTGTATCACTATCTCCAACTGTCAAAGGATGTTTCATTGTTGCATAGATAGTATCCATTACCTCTTTGTTGCCCATTTCTGCAATTCTAAGTCTGTCCTGCACTCCAAAATAAATTCTAAATGTCATTTCAATAATCATCACAACCAAAATAATTCCAATAAATGTAAGCATCAACTTGTTTCCAATTTTATTGGTTATGAATTTAAACATTAATGAGCACCTCCGTAAAGCAGAGGTTTAAATCTGAATGCTTTTATTCTTTCTTCTGTATGACATGGTTCACACACTTGAAGTGTGAATTTTCTTTTGATATATTTTTTGTCTATGGTTTCTACATGTTTTTTCCCGGGACCATGGCAAACTTCGCATCCTGTATTTTTCAAATATGGTGTTTTTTCTATAGAAACAAAACCACCTGCTTTACCATACCCTGTTGTATGGCAGTAGTAACAGCTTTTTAATTCCTCGGGAGTTATTTTATTTTTCATCTTTTCCACTGCCTCAAAAGAGCGAGACATTCTTGAATATTTAATAAAATTCTCATATTGTTTAGGATGGCATTTTTTACAGGTTTCTGTTCCGACATATTCAGAAAAAACTACGAAAGGATAAAATAATATCAGGAGAATTATAAAAAAAGATTTCATATTAAAAGATTATCAGAAAAAAGAATATTTGTAAACTGATACAAGAATAAAAAATTTTTTGGAAACTATAAAAAATTCTAAATCTAACTTTGGCTAAGCATTAATCTTTCTATTTTTTTTGCCAGTCCTGTGGAAGACTCCACTTCAATATAAACTGCTGATAGGATAGAAGGTCTTGCAGGAACATCAAATTTCTTGGGCAATTGATAAAGAAATTTTTCTATAACTTCATCTTCTCTAAATCCAATAATAGAATGTTCAGGACCAGTCATCCCTACATCAGTTATATAGGCAGTGCCTTTTGGTAAAATTTTTTCATCTGCTGTCTGAACATGGGTATGAGTTCCTATTATTGCACTTACCTGACCATCTAAATAAATGGCAAATGCTATTTTTTCTGATGTAGCCTCTGCGTGAAAATCTATTAAAATTACATTAGTCTCCTTTTTGATTCTTTCAACCTCTTTTTTTGTGATTCTAAAGGGACAATCAAGAATATTCATAAAAATTCTACCAGAAACATTGATTATACCAACAAGATTATTTTTTCTTGTTTTCATTAAAAGACTTCCTGTTCCAGGAACACCCTCAGGATAATTTACAGGTCTCAGTATTCTTGATTCTTTTGCAATATAAGGAATGGCTTCCTTTTTATCCCATACATGATTACCTGTTGTAATTATATCTATACCATAAGAAAAAAGTTCCTCTGCAACTCTTTCTGTTATTCCAAATCCTCCTGCTGCGTTTTCTCCATTTGCTATGACTAACTCAACTTTATATTGATCAATTAATTTTGGAAGAAGTGATTTGACAATCTGTCTTCCTGCTTTACCAACAATATCTCCTATAAAGAGAAAATTAACTGTATCATTACTTTGCATATTCTATGAATCTTGACTCTCTTATTACAGTTACTTTAATCTGTCCAGGATAACTTAACTCCTTTTCTATCCTTCTACTTAATTCTCTTGCAATAAAAGCACATTCTTCATCAGTTACAATATCAGGTCTTACAATAAGTCTAACTTCTCTTCCTGCCTGAATTGCATAACAGTTTTGAACTCCCTGAAAAGACATGGCAAGTTCTTCAAGTTTTGTAAGTCTCTTAATATAACTTTCTATGGTTTCTCTTCTTACCCCAGGACGAGCTGCAGAAAGAGCATCTGCTGCCGCAACCAATGCGGACTCAACACAACTAAACTCCACATCTTCATGATGACTGAGAATTGCATTTATAACTTCTTCGCCTTCACCATATTTTTTTGCAAGCATAGCACCTATTTCCTGATGAGAGCCTTCCATTTCATGGTCAACTGCTTTTCCTATATCATGCAGAAGTCCTGCTCTCTTGGCAAGCTTTACATTAACTCTGAGTTCACCTGCCATAATTCCACTAAGCCATGCTACTTCTTTTGAGTGTTGTAAAACATTCTGTCCGTAAGAGGTTCTATATTTTAACCTGCCTATAAGTTTTATAATCTCTGGGTGAATTCCACTCAGTCCAAGTTCAAATACTGCTTTTTCTCCTTCATCCCTTATGGCAATATCTACATCTCTACGAGCCTTTTCCACAACTTCTTCTATTCTTGCTGGATGAATTCTTCCATCAACAATTAATCTTTCCAGTGCCATTCTTGCAATCTCTCTCTTTATTGGATCAAAAGAGGAAAGAATAACAAGTTCTGGTGTATCATCAACAACAAGGTCAACACCTGTTAGTGATTCAAAAGCTCTTATGTTTCTGCCCTCTCTGCCTATTATTCTTCCTTTCATTTCATCATTTGGAAGACTTACCGCTGTAACAGTAGCATCAACAACATAATCACTTGCATATCTCTGTACTGCCAAACTTAGTATTTCTTTCGCTTTTTTGTCTGCTTCCTGTTTAACCTCATCTTCTATCCTTTTAATAAGTCTGGCCGCCTCAAAACGAGTTTCCTGCTCTACTTTTTTGAAAAGTTCCTGTTTTGCTTCTTCTTCTTTCATTCCTGCTATTTTTTCAAGAAGCTGTTGTTGTTCCGAAATAAGCTTATTATAATGATTTTCTTTTTCCTGTAAAATTCTTTCTTTTGAAACTATCTCTTTTTCTCTTTTATTTAGTTCAATCTCCCTTTTTTCTACCTGCTCAATTTTACGGTCTAAAAGCTCTTCTTTCTGTCTTAGCCTTTTTTCCTGATAATTAATCTCCTTTGTTTTTTCCTTTATTTCTTTTTCTGCTTCAAATTTTAATTGGTATATGACTTCTTTTGCTGAAAGATGTGCTTCTTTTTTTACTGTCTCTGCTTCCTTTTTTGCATCTTCAAGAATTTTTTGAGCTTCTTCATGAATTTTTATCTTTTCCTCTTTAAGCCTGCTCCTATGGAAAAGATAAACTCCATATCCAGCAACAGCACCGAAGATAATTGCAATAAAAATATATAAAAACTCCATTAAGATACCTCCAAGAAATTTATTTAAAAGGCTTGCTGGGGTTATGATGATGTGGATAGAGACAGTTTTTTATAAAAAAGTTTATGAAAGTGCTATTTTAAAAATTAAACTATTTTTACATCTATCTCAAAAATCTACAACATCATCATAACCCCGCCCTGCCGTGTGATAAGGAAAGTTAGATCCCCCTCGGACAGGTGGGTGCCTTGTAGGCAGGTTAGGCTTCCTCCGAAGAGGCATGCACACCGCTACCTACGCTGGCTCCCTAACGGACCTAACTGCCGGATCCCCTTTCCCTTCCATCACGGACAGGGCAGGAAGCCTGTCTAATTATTTTATAACAAAAATAGGAATGGATATGCAATCTTTATTTTTATGTATAATTATATAAAGATGTTATTTTATCTATTGGACATAGATGATTCTCAAGAAGGCATTCTTCTTTTCGGAATATTAGAAAATGGAAAATGTGAAAAATTTATAGATTCTTCATATAGACCTTATTTTTTGGTGCTTCCCATAGATAAAAAAAAGGCTATCAAAGAAATTGAGGAAATTGTAAAGAAAAATTCCCTTCCAGTTACTGAAATAACAGAAGACAGGCGCATACTTCATGGCGAAGAGAAAGAGTTTATAAAAATTTATGCAAAAAGACATCAGGATATGCAGAAAATAAGAGATGCAATAAAAGTTCTTGAAGAAAAAAGAGGAGGCTCTGGTTCTATAATTGATGAGTTTGAGTATCAAATTTCTGCATATAGAACCTATCTTGCAGAAAAGGGACTGTCCTGTCTTAATTGGTTTGAAATAGAAACCAAAGGGAATCAAATTAAATCAATTAAAAAAGTTGAAATACCTCCACCAAAACTTAAAATTCTCGCCTTTGATATGGAAGTTCTTGAGGTTCAGAGAGGAACTCCTTCAATTGTCATGATTTCAGTGTTTGGAGAAGGATTATCAAAAGTAATCACTTATCAGGAAGCAAAATATACTGTTGACTCTAATGTTGTCAATGACGAAAAAGAACTTATAAAAAGCTTTCTTGAGATTGTTCAAGACTATGACCCTGATATAATTGCTGGTTATAACACAGATCTCTATGATATGCCTATTTTGAGAGAAAGAGCAAAACAACTTAAAGTTGACATCAGTATTCTTTCAAGGGATAACTCTGGAATAACTCTCTCAAAAAGAGCAAGATTTACAACTGCAAGACTCATTGGTAGAGTTCATATTGATATATTTAACTTTGTCTTCAATATTCTTTCACCTATGCTTCAGAGTGAACAACTGACATTGAAAAATGTATCACATGAACTTCTTGGAGATACAAAACTTGACATGGAATATGAAGACATACTTCAAGCATGGGATAAAGGTCATGAACTTGACAAACTTGCAAGATACTGTCTAAAAGACAGTGAACTTGTCTATGAACTTACGAAGATGCTTTTGCCAGATATTGAAGAACTGACAAAAATTACAGGACAATCACTTTTTGATACATCAAGGATGCCTTACAGTCAGCTTGTTGAATGGTATTACATTAAAAAGTCCAAACAGCAAAACAGGGTGATTCCAAATCAACCAAAGTTTGATGAGATAAAAGAACGGCAAAAAGCTACATATGAAGGAGGATTTGTAAAAGAACCAGAGGTAGGACTTCATAAAGGAATTGTTGTTGTTGACTTCGCATCTCTTTATCCATCAATAATTGCAACATACAACATCTCAATTGAGACTCTCAACTGTAGTTGCTGTAAAGATAATGGATATAAAATTCCAGAATTTCCTTACTGGTTTTGTAAAAATAAAAAAGGTTTTGAATCTCAAGCAATTGAAGAACTTTTAATTGAAAGACTTAAACTTAAAAAGGAGTTAAAAAAACTTGATCCACTATCTCATGAATATATCCTTCTTGATACAAAACAAAGAGCTCTGAAAACAATTATAAATGCTTCCTATGGTTATTATGCATATCCTGCAAGCAGATGGTATTCAAAGGAATGTGCTGAGTCAATTACAGCACTCGGAAGATACTGGATTAAAGAAGTCTTAAAAAAAGCTGAACAAAAAGGATTTCATGCAATATATGGAGATACAGATTCAGCCTTTTTGAAAATTGGAGACAAGAAAGAAGAAATTAAACAGTTTATTAAAGAAATAAATCAGAGTTTACCAGGTCTTATGAGGCTTGACCTTGAAGATTTTTATGTTAAAGGACTTTTTGTTCCAAGAGAAGCAGGTGGAGTTGCCAAAAAAAGATATGCTCTACTTGATGAAAATGGAAGGCTTAAAATAAGAGGGCTTGAAATTGTAAGAAGAGATTTATGCAGATATGCAAGACAGACACAACAAGAAATACTGAAGTTCTGTCTAATTGATGAAAACATTGAAGGAGCTTTTAAACATCTTAATGAAAGAATTAAAGCTTTACAGGAAAACAACTACGACTTTAAAGACCTTGTTGTGTATGAACAGCTTTCAAAGCCTATTTCAGAGTATAAATTAATCTCACCCCATGTGATAGCTGCTAAAAAACTTATTGAAAAAGGAATTCCTGTAGGTGAAGGAAGTGTTATAGGTTATATAATTCAAAAAGGTTCTGGCTCTATAAGTGAAAGAGCATATCCTGTAGAACTTGCTGATGCATCAAAAATTGATATTAATTATTATATTGAAAATCAGGTAATTCCAACTGCAATGAGAATTTTAAGAATTTTCAAAAAGGAACATACGTTATTTTAGCTTTTTTAAAATTTCCTTTTTTATTTTGTCTATTCTGTCCTTATGAGTTCCGTGCCAGTAAATTTTGCCACAGGCTTTACAAATCATAAACTCCTGATTGGAAAACGCAACATAATCAGGTATTTCTCCTTTAAGTTTTTCTTTCATAATACTTTCTGTTTCTCCATTACAAACAGGACATCTTGGTCTAAGACTCAATAAATCAAATGAAATCGGAATTGTAGATAGCACTTCTTTAATCTGTTCCTTAATAGTTTCGGATTGAATTAGTAAAACTTTTTTTAATAATCTTGACATAGCAAGAGCATTATCTCTGGTCAATACTATTCTATCTTCCTGTAGAGAGATTTTTATCAATTCCCTGTCTGTAAAATCATTCCTGTAGAGGGTATCAAAACCAAAAAGCCTGAGCCATCGGCTCAGGCTTCCAAGCATTACATCTGCTACAAAACGTGGAAAACTCTCAATTTTCTTCAATACTCTCTTCACTACTATGTTCTATCTGCATGTTGTAGAATTCACCCTTTATCAATGTATCTTTATATACTGGAGAACCTGTTCCAGCAGGAATAATTCTTCCCATTATCACATTTTCTTTTAATCCTCTCAATTCATCAATCCTTGCCTCAATTGCTGCATCAGTAAGAACCCTTGTAGTTTCCTGGAATGAAGCTGCCGATACCCAAGATTCAGTTGAAAGAGCTGCCTTAGTAATTCCAAGTAAAAGAGGTCTTGCCTGAGCAGGTCTACCTCCACGAGCTATAACTTTCTCATTTTCCTCAATAAATATAAATCTATCAACCTCATCACCTATCAGAAAAGATGTATCACCAGGGTCTTCTATTCTTACTTTTTTCATCATTTGTCTGACAATAACCTCAATATGTTTATCATGTATTGAAACTCCCTGAAGTCTGTAAACTTTCTGAATTTCATCCACAAGATATCTTTGTAGTTCTGTCGGACCTAATATCTCAAGTATACTGTGCGGATTAATAGAACCATCTATCAAAGGTTCGCCTGCTTTCACCCAATCTCCATCATGAACTATGACATGTTTACCTTTTGGAATAAGATACTCTCTTGTTTCATCAGCTCCTCTAACAACTATAACTCTTGAGCCCTTCTGGCTTCCTTTAAACTCAACTATTCCATCTATTTCACTGACAATAGCTGCTTCTCTGGGTCTTCTTGCTTCAAAAAGTTCTGCTACTCTTGGAAGTCCACCTGTTATATCCTTTGTTTTAATTGTTTCTCTTGGGATTTTTGCTAAAATATCTCCTGGTTCTACAATATCTCCTTTATCAATTACCAAAATTGCACCTGCTGGCAGAAGATATCTTGCAGCTGTTCCTGAAGGAAGTTTTGCTGTTTTACCATCCTTATCTTTTATCGTAACACGGGGTCTATAAGTTGCTGGATAATCAATTATTATTTTGTGTGAAAGACCCGTTGTTGGATCAGTTTCTTCCTTAAATGTTACTCCTTCTACCATATCACCAAGAGCTATTTTACCACCTATTTCAGTAATAATCGGTGTTGTATAAGCATCCCACTCAGCCAGTCTCTGACCTGATTCAACAATCTGTCCTTCTTTAACAATAATTTTAGCTCCGTATACGAGATTATATTTTTCCCTCTCCCTTCCAGAAGAATCTGTGATAACAATCATAGCATTTCTATTAAGAACAACAAGAGAACCATCTTTTCTTTCTACATAATGGATATTTTTAAATCTTACTGTTCCTGAACCCTTAGCCTCAAGCACAGCCTGTTCAACTATCTTTGTAGCTGCTCCTCCGATATGAAATGTTCTCATTGTGAGCTGTGTACCTGGTTCTCCAATAGACTGCGCAGCAATAACTCCAATTGCTTCTCCTATTTCAACAGGTTCACTTCTGGCAAGATCCATTCCATAACATTTTGAGCAAACACCAAATTTTGTTCTACATGTAAGCACTGAACGAATTTTTAATCTATCAATTCCTGAATCTACAATCTTCTTAGCAAGTGCCTGGTCTATTACAGTATCCCTTTTTGCGATTATTTCGCCTGTAAGTGGATCTTTTATGTCTTCTGCCAGTGTTCTTCCATATATCCTTTCTTCAAGAGGCATTACTATTTCTCCACCTTCTATAAGGGCTGTAATATATATCCCGTCTTTTGTTCCACAATCATGTTCTATAAGAAATATGTCCTGTGCAACATCAACAAGTCTTCTTGTTAGATATCCAGCATTTGCTGTTTTTAAAGCTGTATCTGCCAGACCTTTTCGGGCACCATGTGTGGATATAAAGTATTGCAGTGGAGTAAGTCCTTCTCTAAAATTAGCTGTAATTGGGGTTTCTATAATTTCGCCAGATGGCTTTGCCATAAGTCCTCTCATACCAGCAAGCTGTCTAATCTGTGCAATACTACCACGAGCACCAGAGTCAGCCATCATAAATATGCTATTAAAAGACCTTCTCTCTGCAAGTTCTTCTGGAGTAAACTCTTTACCTCTTTCTGCTCCAAGTTCTTTCATCATCTCATCAGCAACTCTTTCTGTCACATTTGCCCAGATATCTATGACTTTATTGTATCTTTCACCCTGTGTAATCAATCCTTCAGCATACTGTCTCTGGACTTCCATTACTTGAGCTTCTGCTTCTTTAATCAATTCAGTCTTCTTTGAAGGTATATGCATATCATCAATACATATGGAAATACCTGACTGGGTAGCAACTTCAAAACCTAACTTTTCAAGTTTATTCAAAAATAAAACTGTATCTCTTTTTCCAAAATTATAATGAATATATTCAATCAGTTTGCCAAGTTCTTTTTTTGTCAGTTCTTTATTAATCATCTGAAATGGAACACCTTCTGGAACAATTTCTCTGAATAAAATTCTTCCTACTGTAGTATTTACAAACTCTCCGTTCAGCTTGACCTTTATAGGAGCATGTTTTTCTACAGCTTTGCACTGATAGGCAAGAATAACTTCTTCAGGGTCTGAAAAAACTTTGCCCGCTCCCTTTGCATCTTGCTTTTCTTTTGTAAGATAGTAAATTCCAAGAACCATATCCTGTGTTGGAACAACTATCGGTTTTCCATTAGCAGGAGAGAGAAGATTTCCAACAGACATCATCAATACTCTTGCTTCAACTTGAGCTTCATATGAAAGAGGAACATGAACCGCCATCTGATCACCATCAAAATCTGCATTAAAGGCTGTGCATACAAGAGGATGAAGTTTTATTGCTTTTCCTTCTACAAGAACAGGGTCAAAAGCTTGAATTCCAAGCCTATGAAGAGTTGGTGCACGGTTAAGCAAAACAGGATGTTCCTGAATTACTTCTTCAAGGGCATCCCAGACTTCTGAACGTTCTTGTTCAACAAGTCTTTTTGCCTGTTTTATTGTTGTTGCATATCCTTTTTCTTCAAGCTTATTAAAAACAAATGGTTTAAATAGTTCCAGTGCCATAGACTTAGGCAATCCACATTGATGCATATCAAGTTCAGGACCAACTACAATAACTGACCTACCAGAATAATCAACCCTTTTACCAAGAAGATTCTGTCTGAACCTTCCCTGCTTACCCTTTATCATGTCGCTTAAAGATTTAAGGGGTCTGCGAGTTCCTGCTTTTAAAGCTTTGGAACGTTTTGTATTATCAAAAAGCGTGTCAACTGATTCCTGAAGCATTCTTTTTTCATTTCTGATAATTACACTTGGAGCTTTAAGTTCCATGAGTCTTTTAAGTCTGTTATTTCTGTTTATAACTCTTCTGTAAAGGTCATTTAAATCCGAAGAAGCAAATCTTCCGCCATCAAGGGGAACAAGAGGTCTTAGTTCTGGTGGAAGAACTGGAACAATATCAAGAATCATCCATTCAGGACGATTTCCTGAATTTTTAAATGCTTCAATAACTTTAAGTCTTTTTGTAAGCTTTCTTTTAATACCTGTGGAAGTTGCAGCTTCTATTTTTTCTTTAAGTTCTTGTGCAACTATATCAAGATCAATTTTTTTAAGAAGTTCTCTTACAGCTTCTGCTCCCATGCCTGCTTTGAATTTGTTTCCGTACTGAGAAATACATTTCTTGTATTCATCTTCTGTGAGAATATCTTTTTCCTTTAAAGGTGTATCTCCTGGGTCTATAACAATATAGTCTTCATAGTAAATAACTCTCTCAAGCTGTCTAACAGAAAGGTCAAGCAGTAATCCCATTTTACTTGGGACTCCTCTGACAAACCATATATGTGCTACCGGTGCAGCAAGTTCAATATGCCCCATTCTTTCTCTTCTTACTTTACTCTGAATTACCTCAACTCCGCATTTGTCACATATAACACCTTTATGCTTCATTCGTTTATATTTACCACACAAACATTCCCAATCTTTTATAGGACCAAAAATTTTAGCACAAAAAAGCCCTTCTGGTTCTGGCTTAAATGTTCTATAATTGATTGTTTCAGGCTTCTTTACTTCTCCATATGACCATTCCCTTATCTTTTCAGGCGAAGCAAGCTTTATTCTTATAGCATCAAAATCTCTCGGATTTTTAGGTTTTTGAAAAAGTGAATAAATATCTTCTGTCAAGGCTTATACCCCCTATTTTAAAATATTAAAATCATTGAAACCGTTCAACTTTTTTCTTTTTCTCCAGAAGATCTACATCAAGACATAAACTCTGGAGCTCTTTTATTAAAACATTAAATGATTCAGGAACTCCTGGCTCCAATACAGGATGTCCTTTAACAATAGCTTCATACATACGTGTTCTACCTGTTATATCATCACTTTTTACAGTTAAAAATTCCTGAAGCGTATATGCTGCTCCATATGCTTCCAATGCCCATACTTCCATCTCACCAAGCCTCTGTCCTCCAAACTGTGCCTTTCCTCCAAGAGGTTGCTGGGTTACCAAGGAATAAGGACCTATGGAACGAGCATGAATTTTGTCTGCCACAAGATGATGTAACTTAAGCATATACATATATCCGACTGTAACAGGTCTTTCAAAGGGTTCTCCTGTTTTTCCATCATAAAGCGTTACCTGTCCTGTTGTTGGGTAGCCAACTTTTTTGAACATTTCCTTTATTTCATCCTCTTTTGCACCTTCAAAAACAGGGCTTGCAACATAAAGACCAAGAGCCTTTGCAGCAAGACCTAAATGAGTCTCAAGAATCTGTCCCACATTCATTCTTGAAGGAACTCCAAGAGGATTAAGTACTATATCAACAGGTGTTCCATCTTCAAGATACGGCATGTCCTCTTCAGGTAGAATCATGGAAACAACTCCCTTATTTCCGTGTCTGCCTGCCATTTTGTCTCCAACTTGTATTTTTCTTTTCATAGCAATGTAAACTTTAACTATTTGATTAACACCTGGTGGAAGTTCATCGCCTTTTTTAATTCTTTCAATTTTTTCATTGTATTTTGCATAAATCTGTTTTATATTCTGTTCCACCTCCTTGTTAACTCTGCTTACTTCCGCTTTAACATCAGGGTCTTCTACTTTAAGTTTGAGCAGTTGATTTACATCAAGGAGATTAACAACTTTTTCTGTAAGTGCTTTTCCTTTAGGACATATTATCTTTTCACCTTTTTTTACATCTTCAAGTATAATCTTACCTTTAAGAATTTTTCTGATTCTACTTGCCTTTGTCTCTTTAAGAATCCTGATTTCATCTTCTCTATCTCTTTCTATTCTTTTTATTTCTTCTTCTTCTATAGCATTTGCTCTTCTGGATTTTTCTTTACCCTTTCTTGTTAGAATTTTTACATCAATAACAACTCCCTCAATACCTGGTGGAACATAAAGACAGCTTTCCTTAACATCTTCTGCCTTCTCACCAAATATTGCATATAAAAGTTTTTCTTCAGGAGTAAGAACCCTTTCTCCTTTAGGTGTTACTTTTCCAACAAGAATATCTCCAGCTTTTACCTTTGCACCTATTCTTATAATTCCATCTTCATCAAGATTTTTTAACAGTTCTTCATTAACATTTGGAATTTCTCTTGTAATCTCCTCAGGACCGAGTTTTGTATCTCTGCATTCAATCTCAAATTCGTCTATGTGAATGGAAGTATAAACATCCTCTTTGACAAGTCTCTCACTGACCAGTATAGCATCCTCAAAGTTATATCCACCCCATGGCATAAAAGCAACAAGAACATTTCTGCCAAGAGCCAATTCACCATTGTCCATGCAAGGACCATCAGCAAGGATTGTTCCTCTTTCTACTGTCTGTCCAACTTTAACAATAGGCTTTTGAGTCATGCATGTGCTTTGATTGGATTTATGAAACTTCACAAGATTGTATATATCAACTCCTCCACCTTCTTCAGTAACTCTTATAACAATTCTTCTTGAATCAACATTTTCTACTATTCCTGCTCTCTTTGCAACCACAAGCCAACCTGAGTCTCTTGCTGCATACAATTCCATTCCTGTTCCAACTATAGGAGCTTCTGTATGAATTAAAGGGACAGCCTGTCTCTGCATATTTGATCCCATTAAAGCTCTGTTTGCATCATCGTTTTCAAGAAATGGAATTAAAGAAGCAGATAAGCTAACTATCTGTTTCGGAGATACATCCATGTATTCTACTTCCTCGCGGGATACCATTTTAAAATCACCCTTAACCCGTGCTGAAACAGTCTCTCCGATAATATTTCCCTCTTCATCAACAGGAGTTGTTGCTTCTGCAATAACATAGTTTTCACTTTCAAGAGCGCTTAAAAAATGCACATCATTTGTCACTTTTCCATTAACAACTTTTCTGTAAGGAGATTCTATAAAACCAAAATCATTGATTCTTGCATAAGTTGCAAGAGAAGTTATTAGACCGATATTGGGTCCTTCTGGAGTCTCAATAGGACATATTCTTCCATAATGAGTTGGATGAACGTCTCTGACCTCAAATCCTGCTCTTTCGCGGGTAAGTCCTCCTGGTCCAAGAGCACTCAATCTTCTTTTGTGTGTAATTTCGCTTAGTGGATTAGTCTGATCCATAAATTGACTTAACTGGCTGGTGCTGAAAAACTCTTTGACAGCTGCCATTACAGGTTTTGTATTTATTACATCATGGGGCATTGCTGTCTCAACATCTGTTATGGTCATTTTCTCTCTGATTGCCCTTTCCATTCTTACTAATCCGATGCGGAACTGGTTTTCTAAGAGTTCACCAACTCCTCTTACTCTTCTGTTCCCAAGATGATCAATATCATCAACCTCTCCCTTGCCTGTTCTGAGATTGAGTAAATATTTAACAATTTCAATAATATCTTTGTCAGTAAGAACCCTAACATCAAGAGGAATATCAAGTCCTAATTTTTGATTTAATTTAAGTCTTCCTACAGAAGAAAGGTCATATCTTTTAGGATCAAAAAACAAACCATAAAAAAGTTCTTCAGCTGCTTCTTCAGTAGCTGGTTCTCCAGGCCTCAATTTCTTATATATTTCTCTTAAGGCATGCTTTTTATTCTCAACTTTGTCAGTTAGCAATGTTTCACGTAAAGATGGAAGATAGTTAATATTATCTATGAAAAGCAGTTCTAATTTTTGAATTCTGGCAGATATAATTCTATGAAAGGATTCTTCTGTAATCTCTTTATTACTATCAACTATTACTTCACCTGTTTCAGGGTCAACAATATCTGAAAGAGTTATCCTGCCTATTATTTCACTTTTAGAAATTGGTATTTCCTGAATTCCAAGTTCTTTCATTTTCTTTAGTGAGTATCTTGTAATCTTACTTCCTTCTTTTACTATGATATCTTTCCCATCAGCACTGCAGATGTCAACTTTTGTTCTAACTCCTGTCAATATATCACTCACAACTCTTGTATAGGTGGTTTCATCTTTAATTCTTATTTCTTCTATGGGATAGAAAATTCTTAATAAATCTTCATTTGTATATCCAAGTGCCTTAAGAACAATTGTGGCTGGAAGTTTTTTCCTTTTATCAATTCTTACATAAAGAAGGTCTTTTGAATCAAACTCAAAATCAAGCCATGAGCCTCTAACAGGTATAATCCTTGCTGAATAAAGAAATCTTCCACTTATTCTGCTTTTACTTCTATCAGGTGCAAAATAAACACCAGGGGATCTGTGCAACTGACTTACAATAACTCTTTCAACTCCATTTATTATAAAGCTCCCTGTCTCAGTCATCATGGGAAGGTCGCCAAGAAAAACTTCTTGTTCTCTGGATTCTTTAAGAAACTTTCTCCCTTCTTCATCTTTGTCCCATATATTTAACCGAACTTTCATTTTTATTGGGACTGAATAAGTAAGACCCTTAACCATGCATTCATAGGGAGTTAATTTTGGTTCTCCAACTGAGTATGAAATAAATTCTATTGTAGTTGTTCCGTTGTAATCACTTATAGGAAAAACACTGTTTAAAGCAGACTGAAGACCCTCATCGGCTCTTTCCTCTGGTGGAATATCTTTTTGAAGAAACTTATCAAAAGATTTTCTCTGAAACTCTAAAAGATAAGGCACCTCCACAAGTGGAGGCACCTTTCCAAAGTTTATTCTCTCTCTTAAAGGCTTTATCATAGTTCTCCTTCTCTATTAAAATTATTTTATTTTTACTGTATTTCTACTGTAGCACCTTCTGCTTCAAGTTTTGACTTAATTGTATCAGCTTCCTCTTTAGACACGCCTGTCTTCACTGGTTTTGGCGCACCATCAACTAAGTCTTTAGCCTCTTTAAGTCCAAGTCCTGTGAGTTCTCTTACTACTTTAATGACCTGAATCTTCTTATCTCCTGCTGCCTTTAAGATTACATCAAAACTTGTTTTCTCTTCTGCTGCTGGTGCTGCCTGAGCTGCTGGTGCTCCTGGTGCTGCTGCAACTGCTACAGGAGCGGCTGCTGTTACACCATATCTTTCTTCAAATTCTTTAATAAATTGACTCAGTTCTAAGATTGTAAGATTATCAAAAAACTGAAAAACCTCTTCTTTTGTAATTGCCATAACTTTTCCTCCTTTTATTAAGCTTTTTTATTTTTTAATGCTTCTAATGCGTAAAGAAGTTTAAGATTTACTGCCTGAAGTGCACATGCCATCTTTGACAATGGAGAACTCATGCCACCAACAAGCATTCCAAGTAAAACATGCTTTGAAGGTAGTTTTGAAATCTCTTTAAGTTCTGCTGGTGAATAAACCTTGCCTTCAACAACACCTTGTTTTAATTTAAATTTTTCATTTTTTTCAGAATACTCAATTGCCCTTTTAACTGTCACAACAGGGTCATCATAACCAAAAACCACACCAGTACATCCTTTTAAAGAGCTTTCCAGTTGTTCTTTAAAAGCAGCATCTCCCAATGCTATCCTGAAAAGAGTATTTTTACAAACCTTATACTCTGCTCCAGAGTCTTTCATTGTTTGTCTTAACTCTGAAATTTCAGCTACCGTAAGCCCCTGAAAATTAGTCAAAATAAAAGATTTGGACTTAGAGAGCCTTTCAATAAGTTCTTCAACCCTTTTTTTCTTTGTTTCTTTTGTAGTGCTCAGATTATACCTCCTTTCTTGGACAGCAGTGCAATATGATAGTTTATATTGTTCAATCCATTCAATCTCGGCAGGCGAACAATCATTAAGCCATCTGGCACCTGCTGTCTCAGATTATTAATAACAGGCAAAGCCTGTTTTAAAACTTCAACTTTGATATATCTATTTTCAAACCAGGTCCCATTGTAGAAGATATAGATACTTTCTTAATATATTTTCCTTTTGATGTCGGTGGTTTTGCCTTTATAACTGATTTAAGAACTGCTATAGCATTTTCAATGAGCTTTTCTCTGTCAAAAGAAAGTTTACCTATCGGAACATGAACAACTCCACCTTTATCGTTTCTATATTCAATTTTCCCTGCTTTTGCTTCTTTAACTGCTTTACCTATTTCAAAAGTCACTGTACCAAGCTTGGGATTAGGCATTAAACCTCTCGGACCGAGGATTTTACCAAGCTTACCAACTTGTCCCATCATGTCAGGAGTTGCAATAGCTCTATCAAATTCAAGCCAACCCTGTTGAATTTTTTCAATCAGATCTTCAGCTCCAACATAGTCGGCTCCTGCCTCTCTTGCCTCTTTTTCTTTTTCACCCTTAGCAAAAACTAAAACCCTCACTTCTTTACCTGTTCCATGAGGCAGAACAACTGTGTTTCTCACAACCTGATCAGATTTTCTGGGATCAATTCCTAAATTTATTGCCATTTCTACTGTTTCATCAAACTTTGTGAAACTATTTTCTTTTAAAATATCTATCGCCTCATCAAAGGTATATTCTTTTTGAAGATCAATTTTTTCTTTTACTGCAACCAATTTCTTTCCCATTTGTTTTACCCCCTTATCTCCACACCCATACTTTTTGCTGTGCCAATTATCATTTTCATAGCAGCTTCCAGCGATTTTGTATTTAAATCAGGCAATTTTGTTTTTGCTATCTCTTCAACCTGTTTCATTGTAAGAGAGCCTACTTTTTCCTTGCCTGTTGCACCAGAACCTTTTATTATTCCAGCAGCTTTTTTAATAAGTTCAGATGCTGGAGGAGTTTTAAGTATAAAAGTGAATGACCTATCCTTATAGATAGTTAATACGACAGGAATAAGAGTATCGCCCATATTTTGTGTCTGGGCATTAAATTGCTTACAAAATTCCATAATATTAATGCCGTGCGGACCAAGTGCAGGACCTACAGGTGGTGCAGGATTTGCTTTACCTGCTGGTATAACAAGTTTTACCTGTGCTGTTACTTCTTTTTTTGCCATATTTTATTCCTCCTTTAAACCTTTTCAACCTGTGAAAAAGCCAGTTCTACAGGTGTTTGTCTACCAAAGATACTTACCATAACTTTAACTCTTTCATGTTCAGAGTCTACTTCGTCAATATATCCTGTAAAATTAGTAAATGGACCATCAGTAATTCTAACAGTCTCTCCTTTTTCAAAATGAGCTTTTATTTGAGGAGCTCTTCCTTTTTCCAGTTGCTGAAGGATCATCTCAACCTCTTCTTGAGGGATAGGTGCAGGTTTTTTACCGCCAACAAACCCTGTCACCCGTTGAGTCGTGCTTATTAAATGCCATGTATCGTCATTAAGTTCCATTTCTACAAGAATATATCCAGGATAAAATTTCTTTTCCTGTTCTTTTTTCTTTTTACCTTTGACTTCAATTATCTTTTCAGTTGGAATTAAAATTCTTGAAATTTTATCTTCAAGTCCTTTTGTCTTAACTCTTTCTTCAATTGAAGCCTTTACTTTTTCTTCAAAACCTGACATCGTATGCACAACATACCATTGTTTTGCCATATTTTTCACCCAATAAATGCACTTATAATTCTTGATAGTATAAGATCTATTAAACCGAGAAAGAATGAAATTAAAACTACTGTAACAATAACCACCCATGTAGAAGCTATCACTTCATCTTTTTTAGGATAGTTAACTTTTTTTGCTTCTATTTTTACTTCATTAAAAAAATTTTTAAGCCTTGCTATCATTGTTCACCTCAAAAAAACATAATGAACAGGCCAGGAGGGATTTGAACCCCCATCCCCCGGATTTGGAGTCCGGTGCTCTATCCGTTAGAGCTACTGGCCTATTCTTATGCCTTTGTTTCTTTGTGTAATGTATGTCTTCTACAGTGCCTGCAATATTTTTTTAACTGTAATTTATCAGGCGTAGTTTTCTTATTCTTAGTTGTTGAATAATTCTTACTTTTACACTCAGTGCACTGAAGCAGTATTATATCTCTCATCTTTTACTCCAGCACCTCTGTAACAACACCTGCACCTACTGTTCTTCCACCTTCTCTTATCGCAAATCTTAATCCTTCTTCCATCGCTATCGGTGCTATCAACTCTACACTTAAATTCACATTATCACCTGGCATTACCATCTCTACTCCATCTGGTAACTTTATCACTCCTGTCACATCCGTTGTCCTAAAATAAAACTGAGGCCTGTATCCATTGAAAAAGGGCGTGTGCCTACCTCCCTCTTCCTTTGTCAATACGTAAACTTCTGCCTTAAACTTCGTATGCGGGGTTATGCTCCCTGGCTTCGCTAATACCATCCCTCTTTCTACTTCATCTTTGCCTATTCCCCTTAATAACACTCCTATGTTGTCTCCTGCTCTTCCTTCATCCAGTATCTTACGAAACATCTCTACTCCTGTCGCTACTGTCTTACGGGTCTCCCTTAATCCCACTATCTCTACTTCGTCTCCTACTTTGATTATTCCTCTTTCTACTCTCCCTGTTACTACTGTTCCTCTACCTGATATTGTAAATACATCTTCTATAGGCATTAAAAATGGCTTGTCTATTGGCCTTTCAGGCTCTGGTATGT
>NZ_BJKS01000004.1:0-12500 GCF_006538445.1 Thermodesulfovibrio sp. Kuro-1
ATTAAAATCAATTACTGCTGAACCACGGTCTTTGTTATGCACATCCCCTTGAGCTTTGTTTAACCATTGGTAAACTCCCGTTGCTGCCCCTGAAATAGATAGCTTGTCCGTGATGTCTACTGCATAAGAGTTAAAAGGAACAAATAAAATACAAAAAACTGCAAAAACATACCTTAAACTTCTCATGCCAATCCTCCCTTTTGTTTTAGATTTTTAATGGAATCAAGACATTTTCTGAGGGTGCAAAGTCCACAACTGTGATACATAAAAAAAGGTATTCCTTTTGCCCGGGCAAAACTTATAATTTCATGTTTAATGGAGTGCGATACCTTATCAGTAAATATGACTATTGCATCAACCTTGCCAATCTTCCTGCCTATCTCTTTTGTCGGTTTTGTGAACACTTTGAGATTAATACCTCTCTGGTTTGCTTCATTTAAATAGTGTCTTTCAAGTCTGTCCATTCCTCCAAGTAATAGAATGCTCATCTTAAACTCCTTGTTTTATTATTTTAATAAAGTTTTAATAGTCTAATTTTAAATAAAAAATAAAACTTTGTCAATATTTTTTTATTAAATTTTAAAAATATAAATAAGTTATATTGGATTAAATTAATGAGATTTTTTATAGATTTTCTATGGATTTTTTATGTGTATGACGATAAAAGATAAGAAAATATTGAATTTAGAGAGCTTAAATATTTGTTAAATCTTTTCTTATTTTTTCGGATTTCTCAAGAACTTTATCATACATTTCTTTTCTTTTCAGTTTAACTCTTTCTCTTATTTCTGGATATTTCAAAGATAAAATCTCACATGCAAGATATGCTGCGTTTTCAGCACCATTTATTCCCACTGTTGCCACAGGTATTCCCGGAGGCATTTGTACAGTTGAAAGCAATGCATCAAACCCGTTTAATGCACCACTTGCAACAGGAACGCCAATAACAGGAATAACTGTATGAGCTGCAATGAACCCTGCAAGATGTGCAGCCATGCCAGCAGCTGCTATGATTACCTCAATGCCTTTTTCTTCAGCTTCTTCAGCATACTTTTTAGCTCTGTCTGGTGTTCTATGGGCAGAACATATATCAATTTCAAATGAGATATCCATCTCTTTAAAAACCTTTACAGCTTTTTTCATTATATCGTAATCACTGTCACTACCCATTAAAATCAATACTTTTGCCATTAGTATCTCCTTGCCATAGCCTCAAGACGAGCAATTCTTTCATCAATCGGTGGATGGGTGCTGAAAAGCTTCATCAATGTTTTTCCAGAAAGAGGATTCACAATAAACATATGTGCAGTGCCTGGATTTGCATCCATAGGTATTGCCTGAGATGCATAATGAAGTTTACGTAAAGCATTTGATAAATAAAGTGGATTTCCTGCAATCCTTGCACCGTCCTCGTCTGCGGCGTATTCTCTTGACCTGCTTATTGCAAGCTGTATTATCATAGCAATTAATGGAGCTATTATCATCATTAATAGCGCAACGATTGGATGCCCTCCACCTTCCTCGTCATCATGTCTTCCGCCAAAAATATTTGCCCACATTGCCATCTGTGCAAGATATGAAATAGCTCCTGCAATAGTAGCAGCAATTGTGCTTATTAGTATATCTCTATGCTTAATATGGGCAAGCTCATGACCAATAACTCCTTCAAGTTCTTCACGAGAGAGTATTCTCATAATGCCTGTTGTAACTGCAACAACTCCATGCTTTGGTGAACGTCCTGTTGCAAAAGCATTTGGCTGTTCAGAATCTATTATGTAAACTTTTGGCATAGGAAGTTCTGCCTTTTGTGCAAGTCTTCTTACAATGTTGTAAAGTTCAGGGGCTTCAGCTTCTGAAACTTCTTTTGCACCATACATAGCAAGCACTATTTTATGACTGAAGAAATAAGCAAAAAAGTTCATTCCAAGAGCCATAATTAAAGCAAAAGTAGCCCCCTGTTTGCCTCCAATCAGTGAACCCACAAAGATAAAGAATACTGTAAGAAAAACCATTAAAACAAGAGTTTTCAATGTATGCATATATACACCCCCTTAAAAGCTTATTTGTTAAATTCCTTCTTTTTAAAAATTAACATAAAAAACAAAGAGAAGTCAAAGATTTAAGGTATTTGCCAACTGTATTTGACTTTTATGATTTGGATGTTCTAATATTTTGTTTATGGAACCTACAGTAATTGACCTTATAAAGCAAACTGGCTTTATTGCAAAATCTGTTTTACTGATACTTCTTTTCTTTTCTATATTTTCTTGGGCTATTATATTCTATAAATGGAAAATGTTCAAAAACATGAAAAAAGAAAATCAAAAATTCTTTGATGCTTTTATTAATTCTAATGGAACAAAGGAACTTTTTTCTTTAGCTAAAAGATTTGAATTAAGTCCTATAGCATCTCTTTATAGAGCAGTCTTTGCTGAAACGCAAGGTAGGAATCCCGTTAATCTTGACGCTATAGTAAAAAAATATTCCTCTGATGAAGCAAATAAAATTGAAAGTTATCTCGGCTTTCTTGCAACAACTGGTTCAACAACTCCTTTTATAGGACTTTTTGGGACTGTGTGGGGAATCATGGATGCCTTCAGAAGTATAGGGATCAAAGGCTCTGCCTCTATTGCAACTGTTGCGCCAGGCATCGCAGAGGCACTAATTACCACCGCTGCTGGTCTTTTTGCAGCGATACCGGCAGTAATTGCCTATAATTACTTTACATCACAGGCAAACAAAATAATAAATGAAGTTCAAGACTTTTCTGAAACTCTTTTAAAATACCCATGGCAGGATTAACACCACGCAGAAGGTCATCAATAGCAGACATTAATGTTACTCCTTTAGTTGATGTAATGCTTGTATTGCTCATTATCTTTATGATTACAGCTCCTCTTTTAAAACAAGGTATCGATGTTAATCTTCCAAAAGCAAAAGGAAAAAGCTTGGAAGAAACTGAAAAAATCAATATTGTTATCAACAAAGAAGGGAAGATATTTTTAAATGATAAAATAATCCATAAGGATGACCTGCCTGGATTGCTTTCCACATACAAGGAAACTAATGCTGCTGTACTTTTAAGAGCTGATAAAGATGTTCCATATGGGATTGTAGCTGAAGTTATGGGAGAAATTAAAGCTTCAGGTATAGAAAAAATAGGAATGGTAACAGAACCAAAAGAAACTCGATGACAAATAAGATTTATTCCTCTCTTTTTTTATCAATTTTTTTTCATGGCTTATTTATTTTATTATTAATATTCGGCATAAGAAACTCAGTTAAGGATTTTAAAAATCTAACCTACGTAACTTTAATTGAAGAAACAAACAATACATTGCAGACAGTTTCCTCAACAGATGAAAAAAACTCCTTAGAAAACATTGCACAGATAAAACAAAAAACATTTTCAGAGAACTCTACTGAAAAAACACGGAAAATAACAAAAGAAGATGAACAACTCCTTAAAGAAAGACTTGATGCCCTTAAAGCTAAAAAGAAAATTCTTGATAAAATTCAATCAGGTTCTATTGAATTAAAGGGTCAACAAAATATTAAAGGTGAAGGCATTTCATCAAGTTATTTAACAGTAATTTCAAGCTTAATAAGGCATCACTGGAACATTCCTGATACTATTCCTAAAAATCTTGAAGCAGTGATTTCAGTCAGAATTCTTCTAAATGGACAAATTGTTATTGAAGGTTTTGAAAAAAGTTCAGGAAATACATTATTTGATTCTTCCGTAATCAAAGCTCTTAAAAACTCTTCACCGCTTCCTCCTCCTAAGGGTGAAGTAGTGGTTGGATTGAGGTTTAAACCATGAAATTAAGATTGATAGCAACTCTATTTCTTATTATTTCAATTGTTTTTATTGGTCCAGTATTTGCAGAAAAAATTTATCTTGACATAACACAGCCTGGCATAAAAAAACTTACTTTAGCAATGGAAGGATTTGAAAAAGTTCCTGTTTTATTTAATACAGTGAAGGAAAATCTTGAATTTATCGAGTATTTCAGAATTTACGGACCTTTCCCGTATAAAGGGGAAGGATTTGATCCTTCTTTATGGAAATCTTCTGATGTTGAAATTGTTGTCAGGGCAGAAACTTTAAATAAAATTTCAATTCAAGTGTTTACGGTTACCGCCTCCTCACCAATCTTCGCAAAAGAATATCCTCTGAATGACAATGAATATACAGGAAATCTCATTTCTTCTGATATATACAAGCTATTGACAGGCAAAAAAGCACCTTTTTTTAATCGTTTTATCTTTATAAAAAAATTTTCTAAATCAATGGGAATATTTATAAGTAATTGGAATGGAAAAACTATTCATGATACAGGAATTAGAAGGGATATAATTTCAAAAGTTGTCCTGAGAGGAAATAAAATTTTTTATTCATCCCTTGAAGGAAGGTTTTGGCATATAGAAATTTATGACCTTTCAACAAGATTAAACAAAGAAATAATAAAAAGCAAGGCATTACTTCAACTTGGAGATGTAATTGGAGATTCTAAGTTTATCTATCTTGAAAATGATGGAGAAATATCACAAATAAAGATAACTGATCTTTCAGGGAAAAGCAGAACCGTTGCTTCTTCCCGTTGGATTGAGTCTTCTCCGCGATGGCACGCATCCCAGATATTTTTTGTTTCAAACAGAGCAGGCTCTCCCCAGATTTATCAAGCCGTTGAGGGAGCAGGAGCAAGAAGAATAACTTTTCAAGGAAGATATAATACTGAGCCTTCAATAAGCCCTGATGGAAGCAAGCTTGCCTTTTCCTCTCTCGTAGGAGGTTTCCAAATTTATATTCTTGATTTACTATCAGGAACACAAAATCAAATAACAAAAGAAGGGAATAATGAACAACCTTCTTTTTGTCCTGATGGCAATTTTTTAACAATCATGTCAGATAGAAGAGGCAAAAAAGAAATATATCTTATAAGTCAAGACGGATTAATTCAAAAGCCATTGACTATAGGATATCTTCCATACTGCTCAAAATGAGAATAGAAAAGATTAAATCAGGAATAGACAGATTTAAAAATATACTTCCTAAAAGATTTTATGGACTCAGGGCGGGTCTGCTAATCCACCCTGCTTCTGTAAATAAAAAACTTGTTCATACAAAGAATATTTTGCTTGAAAGCAAAAAAGTAAGAATAACAGCCTTATTCGGACCACAACATGGAATATTCGGTAATACTCAGGACAACATGATTGAGTGGGAAGGATTTGTTGATAAAAACACAAAAATACCTGTTTATAGTCTTTATGGAAAAACAAGGAAACCTACTGCTGAAATGCTTAAAGATATTGAAATTTTCATAATAGACCTTCAAGATGTAGGAGCTCGATACTATACTTTTATCTGGACAATGGCTTTATGCATAGAAGCTTGTGAGGAAGCTGAAAAACCCTTAGTAGTTCTTGACAGAGTAAATCCAATTGGGGGGCATCTCACTGAAGGACCTGTGCTCAAGCCAGATTTTTCATCCTTTGTTGGACTTCATCATCTGCCAGTGAGGCACGGAATGACAATTGGCGAGATTGCTTTGTATTTTAAGGACAATTTCTATCCAAAGCTTGACCTCACTGTTATACCCCTTAAAGGTTGGAAACGCAATCAATGGTTTGATCAAACAGGACTTCCGTGGGTAATGCCCTCACCAAATATGCCAACTTTGGATACAGCAACAGTTTATCCCGGAATGTGCCTTTTTGAAGGAACAATAATCAGTGAGGGAAGAGGAACAACAAGACCCTTTGAAATATTCGGTGCATCTTTTATTGAGCCTGAAAAACTTGTAAAAAGGCTTAAAGATTTTAAGCTAAAAGGTGTAATCTTTAGACCCCTTTACTTTACTCCTACTTTCAATAAATTTTCAGGTGAACTCTGTGGAGGTGCGCAAATACATGTTATTGATAGAGAAAAGTTTAAACCTTTTAAAACCGCTGTTGCGATTTTGCTTGCCATACATGAACTTTATCCAGAAGTGAATTTATGGAGACAACCTCCCTATGAGTATGAATTTGAAAAGCTTCCCTTTGACATACTTTCTGGCTCTGATAGATTAAGAAAAAATATTGAAAAAGGAACGCCATTGAAAGATATAGAAGACTGGTGGAACGAGGAAGTATTAGCCTTTGAAAAAGTTAGGAATAGATATTTGCTTTATGAATAACTTTAGATTTGAGGATGAGCTGGATTGATAGAGTTTAGATATCTTTTGGTAACATTTCTTAACGAGCGGAGCGTAAAACAGTCGCAACTATTTGAGCCTGAAAGGCGAGTTTTGCGACTGTAGCTGAGCGAGTTTAGAAATGTCAAAAGATATCTCAGGAGCGAAAGACAGCGAATTCTTAACTCAAAGCATAAAGGGCTTCATTCTTGCTGCTGGATTTTCAAAAAGACTAAGACCAATCACAGAGTATATTCCAAAACCACTTCTCCCCATTGCAGGTGAGGTTTTACTTGATTATGTTTACAATTTTTTGAAGTCTTCAGGTATAGAACGCATAGGGATAAATCTTCACTATAAAGCGAAAGAGATTGAACAATACATAAAAGACATAAAAGAACGAGGCTTTTCTCTTACAGTTTTTCATGAAAAAGAAATTTTAAACACAGGTGGAGCACTTTATAATGCAAGGAATTTTCTCAAAGACAGCCCTTTCCTCGTTCACAATGGTGATATTTACTGGGATGGAAATCTAAAAGAGGCAATAAAGTGGCATATAGATTCAGGGAATAGTATTACTCTCTTAGTGCATAACTGTCCACCAGACAACAAACTAATTGTTGATGAAGAAGACAATTTAATTGGAATTAACTCTTCAGCCTTCAGCCTTCAGTCTCTTTTTGCCTTCACAGGAGTGGCTATATACAATCCTGAAGTTTTAGAACTTCTGCCAGAGGGTCATTCATCAGTCATTGATTTATGGTTAAAAGCTAAGGCTCAGGGATTGAAAGTAAAAGTCTTTCCAGCAAAATATAGCTTCTGGTATGACATAGGCACTCCGAAAGGGTTTGCCCGTGCAGTCTTTGATAAATTAAAGAGAAATTTTACATCCCTCTATGTTCATCCTACTTCAACTGGATGTGAACTTATAGAACCTCAGGGAAACATAGTAATTGAAAGAAATGTAAGAATCAAAAAATCTTTTATAGGTAAAAACATTATCATTCTGCCTGAGACAGATTTTTCACCTGAAACTACCCTGATTTCAAACTGCATAGTAGGTAAAGATTTTATGCTTTCCATCTCTAACTGGCAGGGTAAAAAAGAGATACTCACTCATGGAGGCTCTACGAGAAATTATTTTAGAGAAAATGATAATGTCTTTTGCCAATGGAATGAGATAAATCAAGAGTTTGATAAAACCGTTACCATTGGAAAGTTCCTAAAACAAAAAGGCTTTCCTGTTGCTGAAATAATTAATGTAAGTAAAGAACAAAAATTAATTATCTTTGAAGACTTAGGAGACCTAACCCTTTACAGCTGGTTACAATGCAAAAGAAATAGCGAAGAAATACTCAATGTATACAAAAAAATAATTGAACACATTGTGCATCTTCACTGGAAAATCTCCTCTGAAGCAAAGGAATTAGAAGGAACTTTACCAGAGTTTGACTATGCCTATTTTATATGGGAAAGTGAGTATTTTTTGAAAGAATGCGTGGAGGGAGTTTTTAAACTCAATTTATCAACCATTGGAGACACATATCTGGCTGACTTACAGCAAGAACTACATCTCATCGCAGAAAAACTCTCAAAAGCAAAAAAAGTAATCCTTCACAGAGACTTGCAAAGCCAAAACATTATGCTTAAGTCACTCAATTCCTGTCATTCCGAGGCACAAAGTGCCGAGAAATCTTCTCTCAATTATGAAGTCTACTTTGTTGACTATCAATCAGCCCGATGTGGACCAGCAGCATATGACATAGCCTCTTTGCTTTGGGACCCTTATGTAGAGTTAAATGATAAGATAAGGCAGGAACTTGTAAATTACTACATTGAGAGAGCTTTTAATTCTTTAGCCAACCTTCCGCCTTTAGCCTTTCTTGAGGAACTCTCCCTGTGCAGAATCCAAAGACACATGCAAGCACTTGGTGCTTACGGCTTTTTATCCCTAAAGAGAGGCAAAAGAAACTTCCTCAAATTCATTCCTCAAGCAATAAAATTACTTATGGAAGATATAGAAGAAAGCCCTATAGAATTACCAAATTTAAGAAATCTTATTCGTAAGCTCAAGAACTTTGCTCACTATCGCTTTTGCTGAAATTTCTTCATAATCAAGAAGTTCTTCGGGTGTACCACTTTTTGGGGTTTTCCTACAAGCAAGGCTATAAACTCTGTCAGAGCCTATCTCAGCTTTTACAGCCTCTCCGATTCCACCTGCTGGATAGTGGTCTTCAACTGTTATTATCGCCTTTGTTTCAGAAAGTGCTTTTTTCAGAGTCTTAGTATCCAATGGTTTTACACTGTAAAGGTCAATTACTCTAATGTAAATCCCTTTGTTTTTTAATTCTTCATAAGCCTTCAATGCCTCATGTAGTGTGATTCCTGCTCCTACAACTGTAAATAAATCTTTATCTGATGCTTTCAAAACTTTTGACCCTCCGATAGGAAATTCTTCATCATAACTGTAAATCACAGGTGTGGCAGAGCGTGTAGTTCTAATGTAAACAATTCCATTGTGTTTAGCAGCCTCTCTTACAAGCTTTTCTGTTGATACTGCATCACTTGGATAAAGCACCACACTATTTAAAATGCTTCGCATCATTGCTATGTCCTCAAGCCCCATCTGGCTTGGTCCGTCCTGGCCAATTGAGACACCAGCGTGAGAGCCAACAAACTTAATATTTGCCTCACTGTATTGAGCCATTCTAATATGGTCAAAGGCACGGGCAAGAAAAGCTGCAAAGGTTGAGACAAAGGGAATTTTTCCTCTCAACGCAAGCCCTACAGCCATACCTACCATGTTCTGCTCTGCCACAAAGCATTCAAAAAATCTTTCAGGATAATATTTTTTAAATATCTCTGCATATGTTGAGTTACTTACCTCTGCATCTAAAACAACTATATCTGGAAACTCAGGAAATATCTTAACCAGAGCCTCACCATAGGCACGTCTCGTTGCAACCATTTCACCGAAACTGTATCTTTTGCTGAATTCCTTTATTTCTATGGGTTTAGGATTAGGATTCAACTCCTCAGGCTTTTTTATTAAAGCTGTAACTTTCTTTACTTCACCGAGTTCTTTTATAGCTTCTTTAAACTCCGCCTCAGTCAGTGCCACTCCGTGTCTGCCTTCTTTATCTTCAAGAAAAGAGACTCCTTTACCCTTTATTGTTTTAGCTATAATCATTGTAGGAGCATCGCTTTTTAATGCTTCCTCATAGGCTTTAAAAATCTCATTAAACTCATGTCCATCAATGCATATTGTTTTCCATCCAAATGCAGAAATTCTCTTTGCATAGGCATCAAGGTCATGTCCATACATTGTCTCACCGCGCTGACCAAGCCTGTTTACATCAATTATTCCAATGAGATTGTCAAGCTGATAGTACGCGGCAAGCTGAATTGCCTCCCATACAGAGCCTTCAGCCATTTCACTATCACCAAGCAAAACAAATACTCTATAAGGAAGTCTATCAATGTATTTTCCATTTATTGCCATTCCAACTCCGATTGAAAGTCCCTGTCCAAGTGAGCCTGTTGCAGCCTCTGAATATGGAAATGCTCTTACAGGATGCCCCTCAAGGGGAGAGCCGAATTTTCTCAGGGTAAGAAGCTCTTCCTCTGTGAGTTTACCAGCCACTGTCCAGAGAGAATAAAGAAGTGGCGCAGCATGTCCCTTTGAAAATATTAGTCTATCATTGTTTGGAGCATCAGGATTGTCTGCATCAAAATGAAAAAAGCCTCCGAAAAGGAGGCTTGCCATGAGTTCTACTGATGAAAGGCAGGTTGTGGGATGTCCTGAACCTGCCTGAGTTGTTGATTTGAGAATATAATACCTTAAAAGCTTTGCTATTTCTGTTAGATAACTCACTTTTTGTTTTCTACAATATCACTTGTTAACATCTTAAGAAGTCTCATTCTACTTGGATGTTTAAGTTTTCTCAAAGCTTTTGTCTCAATTTGCCGCACTCTTTCTCTTGTAATAGATAAATATCTTCCAACTTCTTCAAGTGTATGATCTCTATCTTCACCAATTCCGAATCTCATTTTTATTACTTTTTCTTCTTTTGGGGTTAGAGTTTTCAAAATTCGCTGAATATGCTCACTAAGCTCTGTTCTTTCAGCTTCTGAAACAGGAGAAGGGGATGTTTTATCTCCAATAAAATCTTCTAACTCTGTATCTTCGTCTCCTATAGGCGTTTGAAGTCCTATAGGATCCTGTATAGCTCTGAAAACTTCTTCTACTTTTCTTACAGGAACTCCGAGTTTTTCAGCAATTTCCTCATTATTTGGTTCTCTACCAAGTTGTTGAGTAAGTTCACGGGAAGCTTTAGTAACTCTATTATAGAACTCCATCATATGAACAGGCACCCTTATTGTCTTAGTTTGGTCAATTAAAGCTCTCGTAATAGCCTGTCTAATCCACCAAGTTGCATAAGTAGAAAACTTAAATCCTTTTTCATACTTAAATTTATCAACAGCTTTCATAAGTCCTATATTGCCTTCCTCTATCAAATCAAGAAGAGGAAGTCCCCTTCCAACATAGTTTTTTGCAATATTCACAACAAGTCTTAAATTTCTCGTAATTAATTCATTTTTTGTATCTTCAACAAGGCATTTAGCTTTATATATCTTTTGCCAAATATTTTTTAATTCATCTATCTTAAGTCCTGATTCATTTTCAATTTTTTTAATCTCTGCATGAATTTCTTTATAAAGATTTTCTAATTGTTTTGTATTTTCACCTACTCTCTTTTTCTCATTTATTTGTTTACGCAACTCTTTTAAAGAACCATACTCTTTGATTTTTTGTTCTATCTTTTCAATATCATTTATTAAATTTTCTAAACGAATAATTGTTCTGCTTAATGCTTCTTCAGCTTTATCTTCTTCAGTTAAAGTTTCAGAATCTTCCTCCTTATTTATTTCTTCTAAAATTTTTTGATAAAGAGATAGTCCCATCACCGTCTCTTTAATTATACTTTTTCCTTCCTGAAGTTTTTTAGCAAGTTCTACTTCCTCTTCTTTGGTAAGTATTGGAATATCTCCCATTGAATTAAAATATGCTTGAACTAAATCCTCTACATGTTCTTCCTCTTCAATTTCTTCCTCTTCTTCTAAAAATACTTCTTCTTCGTCTTCATCAACTACTCTCACTCCCATATCACTTAAAACATCTATTAGGTCCTCAATCTCCTCAGGAGAATAGTATTCTGACGGCAGGGCTTCATTAATTTCATCATATGTGAGTTTTCCCCTTTTTTTGCCAAGATTTACAATTTCTTCAAAAATATCTCTTTCCTTCATATTAATCCTCTATAAAATATTTTATATTTCAATCTTACTAATTTTTTAAAAAAATTCAACCCCTTTTTAATAATTTAAATAAAAAAATAAATAAAAAAGAGAAAGGGAATTAACCCTTCCTCTTTCTATAAAATATTTTTTGACAAGAAGAAATAAAAGAGTAAGTCAAGACTCACGGCCTATTAGTACTGGTAGGCTAAACACCTCACGATGCTTACACCTCCAGCCTATCAACCTGGTAGTCTACCAGGAGCCTTTAGGTCCTGAGTTTCCTCAGGACGGGAGACCTAATCTTGGGATGGGCTTCCCGCTTAGATGCCTTCAGCGGTTATCCCTTGCGGACATAGCTACCCAGCATTGCCGCTGGTGCGACAACTGGAACACCAGATGTCCGCCCACCCCGGTCCTCTCGTACTAGGGGCAGCCTCCCTCAAGTCTCCTGCGCCCACAGCAGATAGGGACCGAACTGTCTCACGACGTTCTGAACCCAACTCACGTACCGCTTTAATGGGCGAACAGCCCAACCCTTGGGACCTACTTCAGCCCCAGGATGCGATGAGTCGACATCGAGGTGCCAAACCGGTCCGTCGATATGAACTCTTGGGACCGATCAGCCTGTTATCCCCGGCGTACCTTTTATCCGTTGAGCGATGGCCCTTCCACACAGAGCCACCGGATCACTAAGCCCGGGTTTCCCCCCTGCTCGGCTTGTCAGCCTCACAGTCAAGCCTCCTTACGCCTTTGCACTCAACGGCTGGTTTCCGTCCAGCCTGAGGAGACCTTTGGACGCCTCCGTTACTCTTTAGGAGGCGACCGCCCCAGTCAAACTACCCGCCAGGCAGTGTCCCGGAACCGGATAACGGCTCACGGTTAGAGCCCCAACAACACAAGGGTGGTATTTCACCGACGGCTCCACAGGAACTGGCGTTCCTGCTTCATAGCCTCCCACCTATCCTACACATGTATTGCCAGAACTCACTGCCAAGCTGTAGTAAAGGTGCACGGGGT